>NZ_JANXMI010000232.1 GCF_025354735.1 Rugamonas sp. | reverse complement strand
TCCATCACCATGCTACCAGCAGGGACTTCGACTTTTTTGCCGTCTATTTCGATTTCAACCATGGTGATCGTTACCTGACGCAGCTTAGATGTAAGCGGGCACTAAGCAATGCTTGTGCTCGATGTGATATTCAAATTCTTCCCGGAATTGCTTGATGAACGCGCGCATCGGCATCGCCGCCGCATCGCCCAGGGCGCAAATGGTGCGGCCCTGGATGTTGTCGGCGACCGAATTGAGCACGTCCAGATCCGACAAGCGGCCCTGACCGTTTTCGATACGGTGGATCATGCGGTACATCCAGCCCGTGCCTTCGCGGCAAGGGGTGCACTGGCCGCACGACTCTTCGAAGTAGAAGTAGGCCAGGCGTTCCATGGCTTTCACCATGCAGCGCGTTTCATCCATGACGATGATGGCGCCCGAACCGAGCATCGAGCCGGCTTTGGCGATCGAGTCGTAGTCCAGGTCGGTGTTCATCATCACTTCGCCGCGGATCACGGGGGCCGACGAGCCGCCCGGGATCACGGCCTTGATCTTTTTGCCGCCGCGCATGCCGCCGGCCAGTTCCAGCATCTTGGCGAACGGCGTGCCGAGCGGCACTTCGTAATTGCCCGGCAGTTCGACGTCGCCCGAGATCGAGAAGATCTTCGAGCCGCCGTTGTTCGGGCGGCCCATGGCCAGATACTTGTCCGGGCCCATGTTCAGGATGAAGGGGACGGCGGCGAACGTTTCCGTGTTGTTGATGGTGGTCGGCTTGCCGTACAGGCCGAACGAGGCCGGGAACGGCGGCTTGAAGCGCGGCTGGCCCTTCTTGCCTTCGAGCGATTCGAGCAGCGCGGTTTCTTCGCCGCAGATGTAGGCGCCGTAGCCGTGGTGGGCGTGCAGCTGGAAGCTGAACTCGCTACCCATGATCTTGTCGCCCAGGAAGCCGGCGGCGCGCGCCTCCTCCAGCGCGTCTTCAAAGCGCAGGTACTCGCTGAAGATTTCGCCGTGGATGTAGTTGTAGCCGACCGTGATGCCCATGGCGTAGGCGCCGATGGCCATGCCTTCGATCAGCGCGTGCGGATTGTAGCGGATGATGTCGCGGTCCTTGAACGTGCCCGGCTCACCCTCGTCCGAATTGCAGACCAGGTATTTCTGGCCGGGGAACTGGCGCGGCATGAAGCTCCACTTCAGGCCGGTCGGAAAACCGGCGCCGCCGCGGCCGCGCAGCGAGGACGCCTTCAAATCGGCGATGATCTGTTCCGGCGTGATTTTTTCTTCGAGGATGCGGCGCAGGGCGCTGTAGCCGCCGCGCTTGACGTAGTCTTCCAGGTGCCAGTTCTGGCCGTCCAGATCCTTCAGGATCAGTGGATCGATGTGACGGTTATGGAGTGACGTCATTGTGTATGGTTCCCACTCAGTTCCGACACCAGCGCGTCGATTTTGTCATTGGACATCCAACTGCACATGCGGTGGTTGTCGACCAGCATGACGGGCGCGTCGCCGCAGGCGCCCATGCACTCGCCTTCCATCAGCGTGAACTGGCCGTCGTCGGTGGTGCCGCGATAGTCGATGCCGAGCTTGTGCTTGAGGTGCTGGGCGGCGCGCTCGCCGCCGGACAGGGCGCAAGGCAGGTTGGTGCACACGGTGATCTTGTGCTTGCCGACCGGCTTGGTGTTATACATATTGTAGAAGGTCGCCACTTCCTGCACGGCGATGGCCGGCATGCGGATGTAGTCGGCCAGTTCCTGCATGACCGCCTGCGAGATCCAGCCGGTTTCCAGCTGGGCGTGGGCCAGCGCGGCCATGACGGCCGATTGGCGCTGGTCGGCCGGATACTTGGCCAACTCGCGGTCGATTTTGGTGTAGCACTGTTCTGATAACAACATAAATTTCTGCCTCTCGGACTTAGCGGTCAATACTGCCGAACACGATGTCCTGTGTACCTATGATGGTCACGGCATCGGCAATCATGTGGCCGCGCGCCATTTCATCGAGCGCCTGCAAGTGGGCGTAATCGGGTGCGCGCAGCTTCATGCGGTAGGGCTTGTTGGCGCCGTCGGACACCAGGTAGATGCCGAACTCGCCCTTCGGATGCTCGACCGCGCTGTACGCTTCGCCCGGCGGCACGTGGAAGCCTTCGGTGAACAGCTTGAAGTGGTGGATCAGCGATTCCATATTGGTCTTCATGTCGACCCGGCCCGGCGGCGCGACCTTGCGGTTGTCCGACATGACCGGACCCGGATTGTTGCGCAGCCATTCGACGCACTGTTTGATGATGCGGTTGGCCTGGCGCATTTCCTCGACCCGCACCAGATAGCGGTCGTAGCAGTCGCCGTTGGTGCCGACCGGGATGTCGAAGTCCAGCAAGTCGTAGATTTCATACGGCTGGTGCTTGCGCAAATCCCACTCGATGCCCGAACCGCGCAGCATGGCGCCGGTGAAGCCCATGGCCAGCGCGTCTTCCGGCGCGACCACGCCGATGCCGACGGTACGCTGTTTCCAGATACGGTTGTCGGTCAGCAGCGTTTCGTATTCGTTCACATAGGTCGGGAAGCGGCGCGTGAAGTCTTCGATGAAGTCGAGCAGCGAACCCTGGCGGTTTTCGTTCAGGCCGGCGACGGCCTTGGCCGACCGGATGATGGACGGCTTGTGCTGCGGCATCGCGTCCGGCAGGTCGCGGTAGACGCCGCCCGGACGGTAGTAGGCCGCGTGCATGCGCGCGCCCGACACCGCCTCGTAGCAGTCGAACAAATCTTCGCGGTCGCGGAAGGCGTACAGGAAGGGGCCCATGGCGCCGACGTCGAGCGCGTGCGCGCCCAGCCACATCAGGTGGTTCAGGATGCGGGTGATTTCGTCGAACATGACGCGGATGTATTGCGCGCGCAGCGGCACTTCCAGGCCCAGCAGCTTCTCGATCGCCATCACGTAGGCGTGCTCGTTGCACATCATCGACACGTAGTCGAGCCGGTCCATATACGGCACCGATTGCAGATAGGTCTTTTGCTCGGCCAGCTTTTCGGTGCCGCGGTGCAGCAGGCCGATGTGCGGGTCGGCACGCTGGATCACTTCGCCGTCCAGCTCGAGCACCAGGCGCAGCACGCCGTGGGCGGCCGGGTGCTGCGGACCGAAGTTGAGGGTGTAGTTCTTAATTTCAGCCATTATTTCATCCCGTAGTGTTCTTCGCGTATCACGCGCGGCACGTTTTCACGCGGGGCTATCGTCACCGGCTGGTAAATCACGCGCTTCTGCTCGGGGTCGTAGCGCATTTCGACATAGCCCGACACCGGGAAGTCTTTGCGGAACGGGTGGCCGATGAAGCCGTAGTCGGTCAGGATGCGGCGCAGGTCGTTGTGGCCCTCGAACAGAATGCCGAACATGTCGAACGCTTCGCGCTCGTACCAGTTGGCGGCGCGCCAGATGCCGGTCACCGATTGCAGCAGCGGCATGTCGTCGTCGGGCGCGAACACGCGCACGCGCACGCGCCAGTTGTACTTGATCGACAGCAGGTGCGAGGTGGCCGCGAAGCGCAGGCCGGTCCAGGCGCCGTCGCCGTAGGTGGAATAGTCGACGCCGCACAGGTCGATGATTTGCTCGAAATGCAGGGTGGCGTCGTCGCGCAGCTGCTGCATGAAGGCCAGGTAATCGTCGGCCTTGACGGTGATCGTCACTTCGCCCAGCGCCGTGACGAGGCTGGCGCGTTCGCCGAAGGCCGTGGCCAGGGCGGTTTGCAGGACTTCTATTTGTGTAGTCATATTTTGGGGGCGATTCGTAATCGGTGCAATTAGCGATGCAATTAGCGCGCGATGGTGCTGGTGCGCTTGATCTTGTTTTGCAATTGCATGATGCCGTACAACAGCGCCTCGGCCGTCGGCGGGCAGCCCGGCACGTAGACGTCGACCGGCACGATGCGGTCGCAGCCGCGCACCACGGAGTACGAATAGTGATAGTAGCCGCCGCCGTTGGCGCAGGAGCCCATGGAGATGACCCAGCGCGGTTCCGGCATCTGGTCGTAGACCTTGCGCAGCGCCGGCGCCATCTTGTTGCACAGCGTGCCGGCCACGATCATCACGTCGGACTGGCGCGGCGAGGGACGGAACACGACGCCGAAGCGGTCCATGTCGTAGCGGGCCGCGCCCACGTGCATCATTTCGACCGCGCAGCAAGCCAGGCCGAACGTCATCGGGAACATCGACCCGGTGCGTGCCCAGTTGATCAGCTTGTCGGCCGAGGTGGTGATGAAACCTTCGTTTAATACGCCTTCAATAGCCATGGCTCATTCCCAATCAAGGGCACCTTTCTTCCAGATGTACCAGAAACCGACGACGAATTCAGCGATGAAGACCATCATCGTGATAAAACCGCCGAAGCCGAGTTCGCGCATGGATACGCCCCACGGGAAGAAGAATGCCGTTTCCAAATCGAACAAAATAAACAGGATAGCGACGAGGTAGTAACGCACGTCGAATTTCATGCGGGCGTCTTCGAAAGCTTCGAAGCCGCATTCATAAGGGGAGAGTTTAGCAGCGTCGGGCTTGTTCGGTCCGAGCAGATGCCCCAGGACCTGGGGCGCGATACCCACGCCGAGACCGACGCAGATGAATAACAATACGGGGAGATAGTTTTCGAGGTTCACGATAAGATCAGCTTGGGTTGAACGGTCGGTTAAAGATCACACGGCGGACAGTTGCAGTGCATTTAACGTTCGACCCCAATCAGAGCTTGCGACCAGGATCAAACGACACATCCTCGTAAAAAAGCCAGCTCAGGCATGAGTCACAGCTCAAAGATCCTTGCTGGCTTTAGATATATTTCTTGGTGCCGACGACGAGACTCGAACTCGTACAGCTTGCGCCACTACCCCCTCAAGATAGCGTGTCTACCAATTTCACCACGTCGGCATTAAGGCCGCTATTCTACTCTGCAATCTCGCCTTTGTTAAGGGCGTATTGCGTTAAAACAAGAAGAAAAACGATAAATCTTTATTTCCACGCATTCTGGATAGTTATTCTACATTGCGGGCATGGCGCCCGCCCGAACTATCGGCAAAATACGGCAAAACAAGCAGCAGGAGCGGCGGCGGATCGGGCCAGCGGCGCTGATTTGGGGTCAGCCACTGCTTTAGGCCAAGCGGCCACACGCTCCCATCAAAACAATTACTTCGGAATCTGCGTCGCCGGCACGCTCGATGCCGGCGCCGCCGCAGGGGCCGCAGGAGCCACCGCTGGAGCCGACACCGGCGCCGCCGCCGTTGGAATCGCCGCCGCGCCCTTGACCGGCGCAGGCGCCGCGGCCACCGGCTTGTCCATCACGCCGGCACTGACATTGGCGCTGCTGTGCTGGGTCGACAGATAGGACAGCGCCAGGGTCGCGCTGAAGAAGATCGCGGCCGCGATGCCGGTCGATTTCGACATGAAGTTCGAGGAACCGGTGGCGCCGAACAGGCTGCCCGAGGCGCCCGAACCGAACGCGGCGCCCATATCGGCACCCTTGCCGTGTTGCAGCAGCACCAGACCGATAATGGTCAGTGCCGACAAAACTTGTACTACGACGATCAGATTGAACAAAGAGTTCATGTTATTCCATTCTTAGTTTATAAATTAATTTACTCGGCCGCGTGTATGATCGCGAGAAAATCCACCGCCTTCAATGCTGCCCCACCAATCAAGCCACCGTCGATATCCGGCATGGCCATCAATTCTTTCGCGTTCTCCGGCTTCATGCTGCCGCCGTACAGGATCTGCACGCCGGCCGCCGCCTCCGCATTCTTTTGCGCCAACTGCGCGCGCAATATTTTATGGACATCCTGGGCCTGCTGCGGCGTGGCCGTCTTGCCGGTGCCGATGGCCCACACCGGCTCGTAGGAGACGACGATGTTAGCCACATCATCGGCGCCCAGCACGGCCAGCACGGCGCCCAGCTGGGCCGTGACCACGGCGACGCCCTGCCCCGCGTCGCGCTGCGCCTCGGTCTCGCCGACGCAGACCACCGGCGTCAAGCCGGAAGCGAGCGCGGCCAGCGCCTTTTGCGCGACCAGTTCATTGCTTTCCAGATGATAGGCGCGGCGTTCGGAGTGACCGACCAGCACATAGCGGCAACCGAACTCGGCCAGCATGCAGCCGGCCACTTCACCAGTGTACGCGCCATTCTGCTTCGGCGACACATCCTGCCCGCCCCACGCCACCGGCGTGCCCGTCAGTTCGGCCCGGCACTGCGCCAGGAACGGCGCCGGCGCACAGACCGCGCAGTCGGCCCCGACCTTGCCCAGACCGGCGATAATCCCGGCCAACAAGGCCGAATTGCCGGCGCAGCTGCCGTTCATTTTCCAATTGCCGATGACGAGTTTGCGACGCATAGTAGCCTAAATTTCAATAACCCGCTATTTTAACGTGAGGCTGGAAGCCCGGTCAAACCAGCGGGCCGGGAAACGGCCAAAAATGATACGGCATGCAAATAAAAATCACAAAACCGTATCAAATCACCTGCAACATGATTTTGCCCACGTGGCTGCCGGACTCCATCAGCGCATGCGCGGCGGCGGCCTGGTCGAGCGGGAACACTTCGTAAATCACCGGCTTGATCTTGCCGGCCTCTATCATCGGCCACACGCGCTGCCGTAACTGCTGGGCGATGGCGGCCTTGAAGGCCGTCGAACGGGGCCGCAGCGTCGAACCGGTCACGGTCAGCCGGCGGCGCAGCACGGCGCCCATGTCCAGCGTGGCCTTGGAGCCGCCCAGCAGCGCGATCAGGGCGATGCGGCCATCGTCGGCCAGGCAGTCGATTTCGCGCGGCAGATAGTCGCCGCCGACCATGTCGAGAATGACGTCGACGCCGCGGCCGCTGGTCAGGGTCTTGACGGTGGCGGCGAAGTCGGTGGTCTTGTAGTTGATGCCGTGTTCGGCGCCCAGGGTGACGCAGGCGCGCGCCTTGTCGTCGCTGCCGGCGGTGGCGAACACGCGGTGGCCCATGGCGGCGGCCAGCTGGATGGCGCTGACGCCGATGCCGGACGTGCCGCCCTGCACCAGCAAGGTTTCGCCGGCGCTCAGGCGGGCGCGGTCGAAGACGTTGCTCCACACGGTGAAATAGTTTTCCGGCAGCGAGGCCGCCTCCAGCGCCGAACAGCCCTTCGGCAGCGGCAGGCACTGGCCGACCGGCGCCGCGCAATACTCCGCGTAACCGCCGCCCTGCACCAGCGCGCAGACCATGTCGCCTGGTTTGAAGCCGCTGCCGGCCAGGTCGCCGTCGACGATTTCGCCGGCCACTTCAAGGCCCGGCAAGTCCGACGCGCCCGGCGGCGGCGCGTAACTGCCGAGACGCTGGAACACGTCCGGGCGGTTGACGCCGGCTGCGTGCACCTTGATCAGCAATTCGCCCGCCTTGACGGCGGGCATGGGACGCTCGCAGGGATGGAGCACGTCCGGCGGTCCCGGCTGGCTGATTTCAATGGCGCGCATGGTGGCCCTTTCGGATCGAAAAAGCGATTGTACGATAGCCCGAAAAGACGTGCAGGAGGCGTGCCGGTGCGCGTGCGGACCGGCGGCGCGATGTCGGGCTCAAGACCGTGGGTCAAGACCGAGGGTCTGACCCCGATTGCGGCGAACGCTGCTCAACGCGGAATCAACCGCCGGTCCGCGACTGTTTCGGCAGCGGCGTGTTGACGCGCCACGCCGCCGACAGCGCCTGCCCTTCTTCGATCTGTTCCGCCGTCATGGTCTTGACCACCTGCGAGCGCTGGTCGGCCGCATTGCTCGAACCGCCGGCCGCCGCCAGATTCCACAACATATAGGCGATCACGTTATCCTGCGGCATGCCGCCGATGTGGTAGCGGTACATCAGCCCCAGCACCTGCTGCGCCTCGGCATGGCCCTGCTCGGCCTCCTTGCGGAACCAGATCACCGCTTCCTTGTGGTCCTGGATCACGGCATTGCCGGTGTAATACATGGCGCCGACGACGTACTGGGCATCGGCCTTGCCCTGCAACGCGGCCTTGCGGTGCCACATCAGCGCCTGCTTGTAGTCCTGCGGCACGCCCCGGCCCATGTAGTACATCAGCCCCAGCAGATGCTCGGCGTCGGCGTTGCCGCTTTGCGCCAGCGGCGCGATTTCCTTGTAGGCCAGCGCGTAGTTCTTGTTGTTGTAGGCCATGGCGCCGTCGGCCAGGCCGGCCGTGGCCGCGCCGCACACACAGCCAAGAAGGCAAGCCGCAATAATTATGAGTTTTTTCATGTCGCGTCGAAAAGTCGGTGTGACTGCTGTTTCACCCTGGCAGCGGGCGGCGTGGCTAGCGTTGGCGGCGTCCTTATTTCCACGTCACTTTGCCCAGGCCGTCGACGCTGACGTTGCGGTTCAGCGGCTTGCCATAGACCGTGACCGAGCCGAGGCCGCTCAAGTTCAGCGTGGCGTTGGTCTTGGCGCTGACGGTGGCGTTGCCCAGGCCGCTCAACTCCACCGTCGCGGAGTCCGCTTGCAGCTGTTGCGCGTTCAGGCTGCCCAGGCCGCCCAGCGTCGCATTGAGCATTTTGCTGTGGCCGCCGATCGTGATGTAGCCGGCGCCGCGCAGGTCGAGGTCGACGCTGTCGTTTTCGCTGACCCACAGCGTCATGCTGCCGACGCCGCCCAGATTGGCCTTGAGTTTTTTATAGTCGCACGTCATTTTCATGCTGCCCGCGCCCTCCAGTGTCAGGTCGATCTGCTCGCCGCTGAAGCCGTTGATCTCGGTGCTGCCGACGCCGTCGGACACCACTTCGCGCAGCGCCGGCAGCACCAGCACGGCGCGCGCGCCGCTGGAGCGGCTGAATTTGAAGCCATGCGACTCGGTGTCGAAATGCAGCGTGTCGCCGCTCTGCACGGCCGTCAGCTTGGCCAGCACGGTCTTGTCGGCCGTGATGGTCAGCGACGGCACCGCGCCCTGGCGCACTTTCAGATCGAGCATGCCATCGATTTTAACGCGCACAACGCGGGCGTCAATGACTTGCGTTTCGGTCGACGTTTCATCGGCCTGGGCGCGGCCGAACAAGGTGAAAAATGCGGTAAGGAGCAAGCCGAATTGCAGCAGTTTCTTCATGTCTGGATATCCTGGATATTGTTTTTCTTCACCGGTGGCGGCGCTTGCCATGTCGCCGCCGAACACGCATCGTTTCGGCCGCCAGCTAATGTAGCAGCCCGGCACGCTTACAGGCAATGCCTTCCCCGCCGCGACCGCAGTATCCCAAGTTTCCGGAGCGCAGCGGCGACAGCTTGCCACTATAACCACGCCGCCGGCCACGGCGGGGCCGATTGCGACGAACTGCAGGTTTCGCGCCGCAGGCCGCAATATCGCGGCGCGGGACGCCGAACGCCGTGTTTAGTAAACAAGCGCTAAACTAGCGCGGCGGCGGCGCTATCGGTTGACCGCCGAACGGACGCCATGCCAGACTGCCGCTGCAAAGAGACGATGCACGAGACCGAATCCGCCATGAAAACCACGCCGATCAATCTGGCCGACCCTGCCGATACGCCCAGCCCCCGCGCCGCGCACGCGACCGTGCGGGACGTGGCGCGCGCGGCCGGCGTGTCCACCGGCACCGTCTCGCGGGCGCTGAAGAACGAGCCGGGCCTGACCGAATCGACGCGCCAGATGGTGCTGCGCACGGCGCGCGGCCTCGGCTACGATTTCGCCAAGCTGCGCCCCAAGCGCATCCGGCGCCTGACCTTTTTGCTGCACCGCCAGCACGACACGGCCGCCAGCAGCCCCTTTTACTCGGCCGTGCTGCACGGCGCCGAGCAGGCTTGCCGGCGCCACGGCATCGTGCTGTCCTTCATGGCGGCCGGCCCGGCCGACAGCCTGGCCGACCAGTTGCGCATGCACGCGCCGGACGGCCTGGTCTGCGTCGGCTATCTCGAACCGGAGCTGCTCGGCGCGCTGCACGCGACCGGCAAGCCGCTGGTGCTGATCGACATGAAGCTGCGCGGCCACAGCTCGGTCAATCCCGACAATCTGCGCGGCGGCCACCTGGCCACGGCCCACCTGATCGCGCAGGGCAGGAAGCGCATCGGCCTGATCGCCGGCCCGCTCGGCCACTACAGCATCCGCGAACGCGCGCGCGGCTACCGCCAGGCCCTGTTCGACGCCGGCATCCTGGCCGACCCGCGGCTCGAAGCCTATCTGCCCGACGGCGCCGACCTCGAAGCGGGCGCGCGCGAAGCGATGCAGGCGCTGCTCGATTTGCCGCAGCGTCCGGACGCCGTGTTCTGCTACAACGACAGCGCCGCCCTGACGGCCTTGCGCTGCTGCCGCGAGGCCGGACTGCGCGTGCCGCACGACATCGCCATCGCCGGCTTCGACGACATCGCCGGCGCCGCGCAGGCCGTGCCGCCGCTGACCACGCTGCGCATCGACAAGCAGGCGCTGGGCGCGCTCGGCGTCGAGCTGCTGCTGGCCGGCCCGCACGCGGCGCCGCTCGACACGGTGGCGCCGGTCGAACTCATCATCCGGGCCAGCAGCGCCGCGCCCCGGACTCCCAGCCCACCACCAGCATAAGAAAACGACGAGACCATGACCCTGCCCGACTTCCGCCAGCGCGCCACGCTGCTGGCCCACATCAAGCACACCAAACAGTTCTACGACGAGCGCTGCATCGACCCGAGCGGCGGCCTCTATCATTTCTACAAGGACGACGGCACCGTCTACGACCACCACACCCGCCACCTGGTCAGCAGCACGCGCTTCGTGTTCAACTACGCGATGGCCTTCCGCCAGTTCGGCGATGCCGCCGACCAGCAGCGCATGCGGCACGCGCTGGCCTTCCTGCGCACGGCGCACCACAACCCGGCCAACGGCGGCTACATCTGGGAACTGCGCTGGCAGGACGGCGCGGCCACCATCACCGACCCGAGCAACCACTGCTACGGCCTGGCCTTCGTGCTGCTGGCCTACGCCCACGCGCTGATGGCCGGCGAAACGTCGGCGCGCGCCGACCTCGACGCGACCTACGCGTTGATGGAGCAGCGTTTCTGGGAAGCCGGGCACGGCCTGTACGCGGACGAGGCCGACGCCAACTGGCAGCTGTCCGGCTATCGCGGCCAGAACGCCAATATGCACGCCTGCGAAGCCATGCTGGCCGCCTTCGAGGCCAGCGGCGACAAAAAATTCCTGCACCGCGCCGAAACGCTGGCGCACAACATCGCCGTGCGCCAGTCCGAACTGGCCGGCGGCCTGATGTGGGAACACTACCGCGCCGACTGGAGCGTCGACGGCGATTACAACCGCCACGACAAGAGCAACATCTTCCGTCCCTGGGGCTACCAGCCGGGCCACCTGACCGAATGGGCCAAGCTGCTGCTCATCATGGAACGCCACAGCGCGCATCTGAGCGGCCCGTCCGACTGGCTGCTGCCGCGCGCGCTCGAACTGTTCGACGCGGCCATGAACGTGGCCTGGGACCACGTCAACGGCGGCATCTGCTACGGCTTCGCGCCGGACGGCAGCATCTGCGACGGCGACAAATATTTCTGGGTCCAGGCCGAAAGCCTGGCCACGGCCGCCCTGCTGGCCGAGCGCAGCGGCGACGCCCAATACTGGAGCTGGTACGAGCGCATCTGGGAATACAGCTGGGAGCACATGATAGACCACCGCTACGGCGCCTGGTACCGCGTGCTGAGCCAGGAAAACGCCAAGCTCAGCGACGAGAAAAGCCCGGCCGGCAAGGTCGACTACCACACCATGGGCGCGTGCTACGAAGCGCTCAACGTACTGAAGGACTGACATGAGCGCATCGATGACTGAACCGAACCAGGACACCCTGCCCGTCTTCGTCGCCGCCGGCGAAGCCTTGACCGACATGATCGTCGACGACGCCACCGGCACGCGCTGGCAAAGCAAGGTCGGCGGCTCGACCTGGAACGTGGCGCGCGCCATGGCCAGCCTGGGCCTGCCGAGCGCGTTCGCCGGCGCCATCAGCGAGGACGTGTTCGGCGACGCGCTGTGGGACGCCAGCGCGGCCGCCGGCCTCGACCTGCGCTTCGTGCAGCGGCTGCACAAATCGCCGCTGCTGGCCATGGTTTACCGCACCAGCCCGCCGAGCTATTTCTTCATCGGCGACGACAGCGCCGACCTGCATTTCGACGCGGCGCTGCTGCCCGAGGGCTGGCGCCGGAAAAGCCGCTGGGTCCACTTCGGCGGCATCAGCCTGGCGCGCCCGCCGCTGGCCGGCAAGCTGGTGGCGCTGGCGCGGCAGCTGAAGGAAGACGGCGTGGGTATCAGCTACGATCCGAATTTCCGCGCCGTCATGGACCAGCGCTACGACGCCACCCTGCGCGAGATGACGGCGCTGGCCGACGTGGTCAAGGTGTCGGACGAGGATCTGGCCGGGTTGTTCCGGCATGACGATATCGAGCTATCGTTCGCGACCCTGCGCGGCTGGAATCCGGCCGCCAGTTATCTGTACACCAAGGGCGCCGAGGGCGCGTCGCTGCACATCGGCGCGGCGCGGTGGGTGATGGCGGCGCCCAAGGTGGACGTGGTCGACACGGTCGGCGCGGGCGACGCCAGCATCGCGGCGCTGGTGTTCAGCATGCTGCGCGACGGCGCGGCCGATCCGGCGCAGCATCTGCGCATGGCGATCGCGGCCGGCGCGGCGGCCTGTTTGACGGCCGGCGCCACGCCACCGGCGCTGGAAATGGTCGAGAAGATCGCCGCGACGCTGTAAGCGCGGCCGTCCGCGCCGCGCCGGCCGTTGGCAGGCTGCCGGCTAGCTGCTGGCTGGTGGCTGCCGGCTTGCTGCTGGCAGGCTGGCGCCGGCGACACCGGAGTCAAGACCGGGGGTCAAGACCGGGGGTCAGACCACGGTTTCG
>NZ_JANXMI010000221.1 GCF_025354735.1 Rugamonas sp. | reverse complement strand
CCAGCAGGGCGGCATCTCCGGCTTCCCGCGCCGCGTCGAAAGCGAATACGACACCTTCGGCACGGCCCACTCGTCGACGTCGATCTCGGCCGCGCTGGGCATGGCGCAGGCGGCCAAGATCAAGGGCGAGCACCGCCACGCCATCGCCGTCATCGGCGACGGCTCGATGACGGCCGGCATGGCCTTCGAGGCCATGAACAACGCCGGCGTGCAGGAAGACATCAACCTGCTCGTCATCCTCAACGATAACGACATGTCGATCTCGCCGCCGGTGGGCGCGCTCAACCGCTACCTGGCGCGCCTGATGTCGGGCCAGTTCTACGCCGCCGCCAAGAACGTCGGCAAGTCGATGCTGCCCGGTCCCGTGCTGGAACTGGCCAAGCGCCTGGAGGAACACGCCAAGGGCATGGTGGTCCCGGCCACCATGTTCGAGCAGTTCGGCTTCAACTACATCGGCCCGATCGACGGCCACGACCTCGAATCGCTGATTCCCACGCTGCAAAACATCAAGCAGCTCAAGGGCCCGCAGTTCCTGCACGTGGTCACCAAGAAGGGCCAGGGCTACAAGCTGGCCGAGGCCGAGCCCATCCTCTACCACGGCACCGGCAAGTTCAACCCGGCCGAAGGCATCAAGCCGGCCGCGCCGGGCAAGAAAACCTACACCGAAGTGTTCGGCGACTGGCTGTGCGACATGGGCGCGGCCGACGAACGGCTGGTCGGCATCACGCCGGCCATGCGCGAAGGCTCGGGCATGGTCTGCTTCGAGCAGAAATTCCCGCAGCGCTATTTCGACGTCGGCATCGCCGAGCAGCACGCGGTGACGTTCGGCGCCGGCCTGGCCTGCGAGGGCCTGAAGCCGGTGGTGGCGATTTACTCGACCTTTTTGCAACGCGGCTACGACCAGCTGATCCACGACGTGGCGCTGCAAAACCTCGACGTCACGTTCGCGCTCGACCGCGCCGGCCTGGTCGGCGCCGACGGCGCCACCCATGCCGGCAACTACGACCTGGCCTATCTGCGCTGCATCCCGAACATGGTGGTGATGGCGGCCTCCGACGAAAACGAATGCCGCCAGATGCTCAGCACCGGCTACCACTACAACGGCCCGGCCGCGATCCGCTATCCGCGCGGCGCCGGCACCGGCGCGGCGGTTTCGCCGACACTCGACACCATCGCCATCGGCAAGGGCGAAATCAAGCGCCAAGGCCGCAAGATCGCCATCCTGGCCTTCGGCTCCATGGTCGCGCCCAGCGTGACGGCCGGCGTGCAGCTCGACGCCACGGTCGCCAATATGCGCTTCGTCAAGCCGCTGGACGTGGAACTGGTGCGCCAGCTGGCCGCCGACCATGACTATCTGGTGACGGTGGAGGAGGGCTCCATCATGGGCGGCGCCGGCGCCGCCGTGGCCGAAGCGATGGCCGCCGAAGGCATCGTCAAGCCGTTGCTGATGCTGGGCCTGCCCGACAAGTTCATCGACCACGGCGACCCGGTCAAGCTGCTCGCCAGCGTGGGCCTCGACAGCGCCGGCATCGCCGCCTCCATCAAACAGCGCTTCGGCGACGACGCCCCGCGCCTGGCCGTGGTCCAGAACGGCTGATAAACCGGGCGGCGGCCCGTACTTCGGGGGGCAGGCCCTGCTCAAGGTCGGTGGCCGTAGTCGGCGCCGGCGGAGGCAGGGTCTGCCCCCGGTCTTGACCCCGATTGCCGCCGCCGCATCTTCCCCTTGCCACGCCACCACATCCCCCGCTTGCATCCCGCACCCGCTCGGCCTATATTGATATAAACAGTTTATTCAGTTTCCGGCCTGTCCTTGCGGGGGAGCGAAATGAATGTCATACCGGCGGGGTGGGTGTGGGCGGCGCTGTGCGCCATAGCGGCGCCGGCGTCGGCGCAGGTGCCCGAATCGGGCCGCTGGCAGGACTTCAGTTTCGGCGCCGAGGAAGTCGACAGCCGCATGGAAGACCGCTACATCGAACAGGTGGTGGAGCTGGCCGCCGCCGGCAAGCTCGATGAGCAGCGCGCGCTGTTCCACCGCCTCCAGCGCATCAGCGCCGGCATCATCGGCGCCGCCATCGCCATGAAACCGGAAGCGGCGCAATGGCAGTGGGAAGTCCACGTGGCCGACGATCCCGGGGTCGACGCCTACTGCATGGCCGGCGGCAAAATCCTGATCGGCAGCGCCTTCGTGCGCCAGCTGCGCCTCACCGACGGTGAGCTGGCGACGCTGCTGGCGCATGAGGTGGCGCACGCCGTCGCCGAACATCACCGTGAAACGCTGTCCGAAGCGCTGGCCATCAACCGCCGCCCCGAGGTGCCGCTGGACGTGCTGATGGAGCGCCTCGACAGCGACCTGTCGCTGCAAATCCACCTGGCCGGCCTGTCAAGTTTGCAGGAGAGCGAGGCCGATCAACTGGGCATGGTGCTGGCGCACCGCGCCGGCTGGCCGGCGGCGGCGATGGTGAGCTTCTACCGCAAGCTGGCCGCGACCGAGCCGGCCTCGCTGATGGCGAACGACCATCCGAGCGGCGCCTCGCGTCTCAGCATGGCCAAGGGCATGGCGCTGCTGTTCGCGGGCCGGCCCTGACTTATTTGGCCTTGCGCTCGTGATTCCACAGCACGTCGCCGCCGCCGGCATGGCGGTTCAGGGTGCGCGACAGCACGAACATCAGGTCCGACAAACGGTTCACATACTGGCGCGGATGGTCGTGTATGGTCTCGGCCTTGCCCAGCGTGACGATGCCGCGTTCGGCGCGCCGGCACACGGTGCGGCAGATGTGGGCGATGGCCGCCGCGCGCGAGCCGGCCGGCAGGATGAATTCGGTCAGCGCCGGCAGCGCCGCGTTGTATTTTTCCAGCAGCGCGTCGAGCCGGCCGACGTGGACCTCGGTAATCATCTGATAGCCGGGGATGCACAATTCGCCGCCCAGGTCGAACAGGTCGTGCTGGATCACCACCAGTTCCGCGCGCAGCGCGTCGGGCATGGCCTCGCACAGCAGCAGGCCGAGGTGGGAGTTCAGTTCATCGACATCGCCCATGGCGTGGACCCGCGCGCTGTCCTTGGCGGTGCGGCTGCCGTCGCCCAGGCCGGTGGTGCCGTCGTCGCCGGTGCGGGTGGCGATTTTGGAAAGTCGATTGCCCATGATGCTTCCTGATCCGTAAAACAATCAGCATACGTCAAATCGATGGGCGGTACAAAATCGTTCAGGCGGCCAGCGCGTAAGGCTGCTGGAAATAGGCGGCGGCCTGGCGCAGCAAACGGCCGAAGAAGATGCCGTTGCAGCAGCCGAACAGCGCGCAGACCGGCAGCGCGAACGCCGCGCTCTGAGCCAGCGCCGGGTGCATGGCGGTGACCACCGCGACGCTGTATTTGATGACGAAGATCGACAGCATCAGCGCCAGCGGCGTCCAGCTGCCGCGCTGGTGCACGGTGCCGCGCGCGCGGTCGGCGCTGATGCGGGCGCCGTCGATCAGCATCCAGGTCAGCGCCGCGCCGGCGGCCGCGCCCACGGCCCAGGCCAGCAGCACGCCGCCGCCCAGGTCGAATTTGCCGGCGATGCCTTGCAGCGACAGCACCAGCATCACGGCCGGCATGATGCACAGCGTGCGCATCGTCGTCGCGCGGTCGGTGCTGGCGAGGACGCCGCGATACACCAGGAAGGCCAGGATGGCCCAGACGTAGATCGGCGTGTGGCTCAGGAGTTGTTGCGGCATGATGGTCTCGCTTTCGTCGTGTCGTGGAGGGATGGGTGGACTATGTCCATCGCCGCGCCGCGCCGCCAGCGCGATGCGACGAAAGCGGCCGGCGGCGGCGCGAAACAGGAAAAAAGCGGCGGGAAAAACAGCGCCAGGAAAAACCGCGGCGGGAAAAGCAGCGGTAAAGAGAGCGGCGGCAAGACGCGGCCGGGAAGCGCGGGCGGCGGCGCGCGAACATCGTTCCGCCAGCGCGCCGCCCGGGCCGGATTCAGGCGACCACGGACCGTTGCGGGTCGGCGGCGGCCAGTGTGGCGCTGCGGCTGGCCAGCGGCGGCAGTATCCATTGCGTGTTGATCTTGACCTTCAGCGCCTTGGCGTCGGCGCCGGCCATCTTCACTTCGCGCTGCCAGCCTTCGGTATAGACCGCGCCCCACGCGCCCAGGTCGAGGCAGGTGACGTAGAACGGCTGCTTGTAGTGCAGCGTCGGCAGGCCGAGCAGGTCGGCGGCGACGTTATGACCGGCGTAGCGGCCCATGTCGATCGCGTGCTGGCACGACATCAGCGCGTGATTGCCCTCGTCGTCGGTTTGCGCCAGCGCGACGTCGCCGGCCGCGAAGACGTCGGCGGCGCCGGCCACGCGCAGGTCGCGGTCCGTCCGCACGCGGCCCAGCACATCGCGCTGCGCCGGCAGTTGCTCCGTCAGCGCGCTGGCGCGCATGCCGCCGGTCCAGATCACGGTGTTGGCTTCGATGCGCTGGCCGTCCGAGGTCGTGACGCCGTCGGCGTCGACCGCCGTCACGGCCGTCGACAGCACCGCTTCAACGCCTAGTTCACGGAAGGCCTGCGTAATCGCGGGACGCGGGCCGGCGCCCAGTTCCGCGCCGATTTCGCCGCCACGGTCGACGACGATGACGTTGAACCGCGCATCTTGGCCGAACACCTTGCGCAGCCGTTCCGGCATCTCGGTCGCCACTTCGATGCCGGTGAAGCCGCCGCCCACGATCACCACCGTGTTGCGCGCCGCCGATGGCGGCAGGTCGGCCAGTCGCGCCAGGTGAAGGTCGAGCCGGACCGCTTCGTCGAGCTGGTCGACGCTGTGCGCATGCTGCTCCAGACCTGGCACGGCCGGACGATGCAGCTTGCTGCCGGTGGTCAGCACCAAACGGTCGTAGTTCAAAGTCTGGCGCTGGCCGTCGGCGGTCACCGTATCGACGCGGCGCTCGCCGGCGTCGATGCGTTCGACGCTGCCTTGAAGATAGCGCACGCCGGCCGCTTCCAGCACCGGCAGCAGCGGCGTCGTCATGCCGTGCGGCGCCTGTTCATGCAGGCGCGGACGCAGGTGCAGCAAGGGTTCGGGCGAAATCAGCGTGATGTCGACGTCGGCGCTGCCGCCGTTGTTGTCGAGTACGCGCGCCGCGCCCAGGGCGCTCCACAAACCGGCGAAGCCGCCGCCAACGATCAAGATTTTTTGGGACATGAGGTGACCTGTTCAAAGTGGTGAGAGATTTTTTTTTGGATTTTAAACTACGATTCACTGTGTCGTAGTTTGCGAGTATCGTCCACGTTTTTTCGATCCGCAAGAAAATAGTCGTCAAATTTTTGCTTGCCCGGCGTCGGGAAAATGACTATCGTATAAAACTACGATCAAATTAGTCGGGGTTTCAATGTCGCACATCAGCACCGGCGTGGAATACGCCTTGCATTGCCTGTTATTGCTGGCCGACCTGCCGCCGGACGCGCCCGAGCCGAGCGCCAGGGACCTGGCCGAATTGCAGGGCATACCGGCCGAATATGTGGCCAAGCTGTTCACGAAACTGAACAAGGCGGGTCTGGTGATCGCCGCGGAGGGCGTGAAGGGCGGCTTCGCGCTGGCGCGCAAGCCGGAGCGGATCAGCGTGCGCGACGTGGTCGACGCGGTCGACGGCGCCAAGCCCTTGTTCGACTGCCGCGAAATCCGTTCCCGTTGCGCGGTGTTCGGCGACAGTCCGCCGGCGTGGGCCAGCAAGGGAGTTTGTTCGATCCACGCCGTGATGCAGGCGGCCGAAAAGGCGATGCGCGCAACGCTGGAGGCGCATACGCTGGCCGACCTGGCGGCGCGCACGGCGGCCAAGGCGCCGGCCAGCTTCGCGCCGGCCGTGGTGCATTGGCTGGACCAGCGCTCGGCTGGCCGCCGCGCGGGGCGCGGCTGATCGCTTATCGCAGCAGGTGGGAAGGGTAGGGGAGCGGGCGGCCCGGAGCCGGGCTGCCCGCGCGCGGCCGCATGGCCGCGCCGGTGTCGATCAGACGCTCAAGCCGTGACGGCGACGTGCTCGCGTTTCGGGTCGGTGAAGTCGATGGCGTTGGAGATGATGAATTCCTTGCTGCCCATTTTGCCGAAGGTTTCGATTTCGTCCTCGTACAGCGGGATCATGGCGGCCAGGAAGATGGTGCGGTCGGTCAGCACGAACTTCTTTTCATCGTCCGGCAGGAAGGAGGGCTGGAACACGAAGCAGGCGTTCATGTCGCTTTCGCCGCTGATCGGGAAGTCGAGTTTGAAGCGGTCGCCGTAGGAGAACGGCTTGTCGCCGGCGTAGGCCGAGGCGAAGTAGCCGATCGCCTTGCCCCACAGGTGGTCGCTGCTCTTCATCGTAATCATCAATTCGGGACGGCCGAATTTCCAGTCCGGGTGCTCGGCGCTCGACAGGCCGCTGGTGATGGCCGTCGTCATGCCGTTCTGCGGCAGGTCGGCGAAATAATACACCAGCATTTTCGGGCGTCCGGGGAGACCCACTTCGCGGATCTCGCTGACGGTGCCGAAACGGATTTCCAGGGCGAGCAGCCAGGCTTTGTCAAAAATGTATTGCATGCGGTTTCCTGATGAGGTGTGAGAATGCGACCGCGTTATTCTAGCCCTTGCGGGGCCGGTAGCGGCAAGCCTTAATCGTCATTTCGATGTAAAAACCACAAACGCGCGCCGCCGGCGCCGCCGTTTATGCTTACAATCGTATCCTCTGCCCACGCCGTGAAGTACCCGACCATGAATGCTGCCGGCTCCATGACCGATGTTGACGCCAGCGCCGCGCTGGCCGCGCGCCGCCTGCGCGTGGGCGCCGCGTTGCGCGCCGCGCTGCCGGCCCGCTGCGTGCTGTCCGAACCGGAAGACACGCGGCCCTACGAATGCGACGGCCTGGCCGCCTACCGCCAGTTGCCGATGATCGTCACGCTGCCCGACAGCGAAGCGCAGGTGGTCGCCATCCTCGCCATCTGCCGCGAACTGGGTGTGGCCATCGTGCCGCGCGGCGCCGGCACCGGCCTGTCCGGCGGCGCCATGCCGATCGCCGACGG
>NZ_JANXMI010000214.1 GCF_025354735.1 Rugamonas sp. | reverse complement strand
CTCTCGAAACCGTGGTCTGACCCCGATTTACGCTGCGGGCCGTTTTTCTTCCCTGCTTATTTTTGGATGTGGCAGAATCTGCGCACTTTATTATTCGCGGGTGGATGTCATCATGAAAAGCAGTTCGGGCAGCGGCCTGGTTTATTCGACCGAGACGGGCCGCATGTGTCCCGATTGCCGGCAGCCGCTGGCGCAGTGCGCGTGCAAGGCGCAGGCCAGGGCGCTGCCGGTGGGCGATGGCGCCGTGAAGGTGTCGCGCCAGACCAAGGGACGCGGCGGCAAGACCGTCACCATCGTCAAGGGCGTGGCGCTCGATGCGCTCGCGCTGGCAGTGCTGGGCAAGCAGCTGCGCGCCGCCTGCGGTTCCGGCGGCACGGTCAAGGACGGCGTGATCGAAGTGCAGGGCGATCACTGCGACCTGATCGTCGAGGCGCTCAGGAAGCAGGGCCACAAGGCCGTGCGCAGCGGCGGATAAAATCTAATCCTTGGCGGGCGTGGCCGGCGTCTCCCGCGTCTCCCGCGCCTGCGGCCTGGGCGCGAACCTGCCGGTCCAGTCGGCGATCCCCTTGGCCATCGACACGAACTCGCTCGGCATCATGATGATGGTGGTGGTGTTCTGCTCCGCGCCGACCTCCGTAATCATTTGCATGCGCCGCAATTCCAGGCCGGCCGGATGCTCCATAATCAGGCCGGCCGCCTCGCGCAGCTTGAGCGCCGCCTCCAGCTCCGCTTCCGCCTTGATGATGCGGGCCCGTTTTTCGCGCAGCGCCTCGGCTTCCTGCGCCATCGCGCGCTGCATCGATTCCGGAATCTCGACGTTGCGCATCTCCACCCGCGTCACCTTCACGCCCCACGGCTCGGTGGCGCTGTCGATCACCTTGCGCATGTCGGTGCCAAGGCGTTCCTGCTCCTTGAGCACATCGTCGAGCGTGTGGCGGCCGATCACGTTGCGCATCGACGTCAGCGCCACCTGCACCACGGAGCGGCTCACGTCCACCACTTCCACCACCGACTTGATCGGATCGGTGATCGCATACCAGATCACCACCGTCACCTTGACCGGCACATTGTCCTTGGTGATGGTCTCCTGCTGGTCGACGGACGTGGTGATGGTGCGCAGGTCGATGGTGCGCTGCCATTCCAGCACCGGTATCAGCCAGTACAGCCCCGGCCCGCGCAGGCTTTGCAGCTTGCCCAGCCTGAACACGACGGCGCGCTGGTACTGGTTGGCCACGCGCAGGCCGGCGATGATGATGACGACGACGATTATTAACAGTACGAAGCCCATGGTCTCTCCCACAACGTTGTATATATCTGTCAGCATATGACGAAACGCGGCGCCGGTCCATCGCTCACTGCGACGGGCGGCGCCATTTGCTGTGTGCGCCCGCGCACAGACCACCCGCGCCGCCTGGCGCAAGCTGGCCTATCCTGCCTGCCTCCTCGCGCCAGCCCCGTGCCCGCGCCGGGACGCAGCGGCAGTGCCACGCACGATGAGGAGAGACAGATGCAATTTGGGATGATAGGTTTGGGCCGCATGGGCGCCAACATGGTACGCCGTCTGACCGCTGGCGGTCACGAATGCGTCGCTTACGACACGCACGCGGAGACGCTGCAAAAAATCGCCGGTCCCGGCATCGCCGGCGTGTCGACGCTGGAAGACCTGGTCGGCAAGCTGGCCAAGCCGCGCGTGGTCTGGATGATGGTGCCGGCCGGCGTCGTCGATGCGGCGCTGGCGTCGCTGGCGCCGCTGCTGGAGGCGGGCGACATCGTCATCGACGGCGGCAACTCGTATTATCGCGACGATATCCGCCGCGCCAAGGAATTGAAGGCGCGCGACATCCACTACGTCGACGTCGGCACCAGCGGCGGCGTGGCCGGCTTCGAGCGCGGCTACTGCCTGATGATAGGCGGCGAAAAAGACACCGTGTCGCACCTGACGCCGATCTTCTCGACGCTGGCGCCGGGCGCTTCGGCGGCCGAGCCAACGCCGGGCCGGCGCGCCACCGACCATGGCCGCGACGGCGCCGACGAAGGCTATCTGCACTGCGGCCCGCACGGCGCCGGCCACTTCGTCAAGATGGTCCACAACGGCATCGAGTACGGCATCATGGGCGCCTACGCGGAAGGGCTGGCGATCCTGCACGGCGCGAACATCGGCAAGCAGGACGCCGGCATCGCCGACGCCGAGACCACGCCGCTGCGCGAGCCCGAGTTTTACCAGTACGACCTCGACCTGCCGGAGATCGCGGAACTGTGGCGGCGCGGCAGCGTCATCAGCTCCTGGCTGCTGGACTTGACGGCCACCGCGCTGGGCAAGGATCCGACGCTCGAGGCCTTCGCCGGCCGCGTGTCCGATTCGGGCGAGGGCCGCTGGACCATCGACGCCGCCATCGACGAGGGCGTGCCCGCGCCCATCCTGAGCGCGGCGCTGTTCGCCCGTTTCAGCTCGCGCGGCAACGGCGATTATTCGAACAAGGTGCTGTCGGCGATGCGCCAGGGTTTCGGCGGCCACGCCGAACAGGGCGCGCCGAAAGCCAAGGAATAAGCGGCCATGCTCGACACCACCAACGGCGGCGGCGCGGCCGACAACATCGTGTTCCTGATCGACTGCGACAACACGCTGCTCGACAACGACCACATACAGGACGACCTGCGGGCCCGGCTGGAACAGGAGTTCGGCGCCGCCGGCCGCGCGCAGTATTGGGACATCCTCGAAACGCTGCGCGGCGAATTGGGCTACGTCGATTATCTGGGCGCGCTGCAGCGTTTTCGCGTGCAGGCCGGCAGCGACACGCGGCTGCTGCGCATGTCGTCCTTCCTGCTCGACTATCCCTTCGCCGAGCGCCTGTATCCGGGCGCGCTCGAGGCGCTGGCGCGGCTGGCGACGGCCGGGCAGGTGGTGATGCTGTCGGACGGCGACGTCGTCTTCCAGCCGCACAAAATCGAACGCGCCGGCTTGTGGCAGGCGCTGGCCGGCCAGGTGCTGATCTACGTGCACAAGGAAGACATGCTGGCCGATATCGAGTGGCGTTATCCTGCCGCCCACTATGTGCTGATCGACGATAAACCGCGCCTGCTCGACGCCATGAAGCGGCAGTGGGGCACGCGCTTGACGACGGTGTTCCCGCGCCAGGGCCATTACGCGCTCGATCCCGCCGCCGCCACCGACTACATCACGCCCGATGTGACGATAGAACGCATCGGCGACCTCAATCACCTGGACCTGGCGACGCTGCGCGATGCGGCGCGCGCCGCCCCGAACTGAAGGAGTACACGCCATGAACGCGGCGATTAATTTGCACGAACTGGGACAGAGCCTGTGGCTCGACAACATCACCCGCGGCCTGCTCGACGACGGCATGCTGGAACGCTACCGGCGCGAGCTGGCCGTGACGGGGCTGACCTCGAATCCCACCATCTACCAGAAGGCCATCGGCGGCGGCGGCTTTTACGACCAGGCCATCGCCGCCATGGCCGCCGCCGGCCAGCGCGGCGAAGAGCTGTTCTTCGCGCTGGCGGTGGAAGACCTGCGCCGCGCGGCCGATCTGTTCCGGCCCGATTTCGACGCCACCAAGGGTGTCGACGGCTGGGTCTCGCTGGAAGTGTCGCCGCTGCTGGTCAACGACGCCGCGGCCACCATACGCGTCGCCGCCCAGTTGCACCGGCAGGCCGACCGGCCCAACCTGTTCATCAAGATACCGGGCACCCACGCCGGCCTGGTGGCGATCGAGGAATCGATCTTCGCCGGCGTGCCGGTCAACGTCACGCTGCTGTTCTCCTGCGAGCATTACATGGCGGCGGCCGAAGCCTATGTGCGCGGCATCGAACGGCGGCTCGAAGCCGGACTCGATCCCCGGGTCGGCTCGGTGGCTTCGCTGTTCGTCAGCCGCTGGGACGTGGCGGTGGCCGGCAAGACGCCCGGCGAGCTGCGCAACAAGCTCGGCATCGCGGTGGCGCGCCGCACTTACCGCGCCTACCGCGAGCTGCTGGCCTCGCCGCGCTGGCGCGAGCTGGCCGAGGCCGGCGCGCTGCCGCAACGGCTGCTGTGGGCGAGCACCGGCGTGAAGGATGAAACAGCGTCCGACGTGCTGTACCTGGAAGCGCTGGCCGCGCCCAACACGGTCAACACCATCCCCGAAAAAACGCTGCTGGCGTTCGCCGACCACGGCGTCGTCAGCGGCAGCATGCCGGCCGACGGCGGCGACGCCGAGCAGGTGCTGGCGGCCTACGAGGCGGCCGGCTTCGACCTGGCGGCACTGGCGCAGCAACTGCAAAAAGAGGGCGCCGACGCCTTCGCCACATCGTGGCGCGACTTGATGGCGCAGGTGGACAGCAAGAGCGCGCCGGCGGCCTGACGCCGAAGAGGGGGTGCGCACGGTACGATTGCCACGGAAAAATTAATAGAAAAAATGATATTATTTTCTGTCGATCTGGCGTCCACCCCATTTTCTTTCGGAGTTAGTCATGAAAAAAATGCTTATCCCCCTGTTGTTTTCGGCGTCGCTGTTCAGTGCGAGTGCGATGGCCGATACCGTGTTGCTGACTTTGCCTGGCGGCGCCAGCGGCGGCTCGTCCAACGGCTTTTCGCTGTCGGGCTTCACCAGTTTGGGGAGCACGCCCATCATCTTCGATAGCGCCTCGCTGTCGTATGACGCCGGCAGTTTCGACTTCGGCGGCCTGACCATGATAGGCCAGCCCATGAATTACGGCGGCAGCGGCGGCCTGGGGCAGGATCACAGCGATTTCACGGTGTCGCTGACGTTCAGGAATCTGGGCGGCCAGGTGATGTCGAGTGAGGCGTTCACCCTGTCCGGTTCGGGCAGTCTGCAAACCTATCTCACCAGCGTGGCCGGCGTGCACGAGGTGGACATTTCGACGGGCGGGCGCGGTTCGCAGCTGCTCAGCCTGGAAGTGTCGGCGGTGCCGGAGCCGGAAACCTATGCCATGCTGTTCGTTGGCCTGGGTTTGCTGGGCGCCGTCGCGCGCGCCCGCGCGTCGGCCAAGCCGGCATAAGCGCATAGCTGCGGCATCCACCGGGGTCAAGACCGGGGTCAAGACTGTGGTCTGACCCCGAATTAGTTTGCGGCCGCCCTAGCGTCAACCCGCCAGCGCGGGTCCTGGCCGGTGCCTCAAGTCTGCGGCTGCGCTTGCGCTTCCCTCAGCAGCAGCGCCTTCGCCCGCAGACACACATTGTCCACCGTGAAGCCGAATTCGCGCAGCAGCACGCCGGCCGGGGCCGACGCGCCGTAGCGGTCTATGCCCAGCACATCGCCCTGCGTGCCGACATAGCGGTGCCAGCCCTGCGACACCCCCATCTCCACCGACAGCCGCGCCGTGATGTCCGGCGGCAGCACGTCGTCGCGGTAGGACTGCGGCTGCTGGTCGAACAATTCCCAGCTCGGCATCGACACGATGCGCGCCTGCACATTGTGCAGCAGCAGCACCTGCTGCGCCGCGACGATCAGCGCCACCTCGGAACCGCTGGCGATCAGGATCACGTCGGGCTTGCCGTTCGCCGCATCGGCCAGGATGTAAGCACCCTTGCGCACGCCGTCGGCCGACGCGAACTGGCCGCGGTCGAGCGTCGGCACGGCTTGCCGCGTCAGCGCCAGCGCCACCGGGCCGTGGCGCGATTCGACCGCCACGCGCCACGCCACCGCCGTCTCGTTGGCGTCGGCCGGGCGTATCACCGTCAGTCCGGGGATGGCGCGCAGGCTGGCTAGCTGCTCGACGGGCTGGTGCGTTTCGCCGTCTTCGCCGAGGGCGATGCTGTCGTGCGTGAACACATACGTCACCTGCAATTTCATCAGCGCGGCGAGGCGGATCGCCGGCCGCATGTAGTCGGAAAAGATCAGGAAGGTGGCGCCGAACGGGATCGCGCCGCCGTGCGCGGCGATGCCGTTGAGGATGGAGCCCATCGCGTGTTCGCGCACGCCGAAGTGCAGGTTGCGGCCGGCGTAGCTCCAGCCCTTGCCGCCGTTCGAGCCTTGCTGATCGAGGCCGTCGCTGCCGGCCGGCTCGAAGTCGCCGGTGTCTTTCAGCGCCGTGTAGGTCGACGGGTCGAGGTCGGCCGAGCCGCCTATCAGCGCCGGCAGCCTGGCCGCGACCGCGTTCATCACATTGCCCGAGGCGACGCGGGTGGCGATGCCCTTGGCGTCGGCGGGGAAGGCCGGCAGATCCGCGTCCCAGTCGGCGGGCAGGGCGCCGCCGTCGGCCTGCATCAGTTGATCGAGTTCGGCCGCCAGCTCGGGATATTGCCGGCGGTAGGCGTCGTAGCCCTGCTGCCATACGGCGGCGGCTTCGGCGCCCTGCCGCTTGACGTCGGCGAAGCGCGCGCTCACTTCGTCGGGCACGTAGAAGGCGGGCGACTCCGGCCAGCCCAGCTGGCGCTTGGTCAGGGTCACTTCGTCGGCGCCCAGCGGCGAGCCGTGCGCCTCGAACGAATCCTGCTTGTTGGGCGAGCCGAAGCCGAGGTGGGTGCGCACCAGGATCAGCGACGGCCGCGCCGTCTCCTCGCGCGCGGCGCGCAGCGCCTGTTCGATGGCGGCGACGTCGTTGCCGTCCTCGACCAGCTGGGTGTGCCAGCCGTAGGCGTCGAAGCGGGCCTGGCGGTCTTCGGTGAAGGTGATGTCGGTGCCGGCCGACAGCGTGACGTTGTTGTCGTCATACAGATAAATGAGCTTGCCCAGCTTTAAATGGCCGGCCAGCGAGGCCGCTTCCGCCGCCACGCCCTCCATCAGGTCGCCGTCGCTGACGAGGGCGTAAGTGTGGTGGTCGATGATGGTGTGGCCGGGACGGTTGTAGCGGGCCGCCAGGTGGGCCTCGGCCATGGCCATGCCGACGCCGTTGGCGAAGCCCTGGCCCAGCGGGCCGGTGGTCACTTCGACGCCGGGCGTGACGCCGCGCTCGGGGTGGCCGGGGGTGATGCTGTCCCACTGGCGGAATTGCTTGAGCTGGGCCATCGGCAGGTCGTAGCCGCTCAGGTGCAGCAGGCTGTAAAGCAGGGCCGAGCCGTGGCCGGCCGACAGGATGAAGCGGTCGCGGTCGAACCAGTGCGGCTGGGCCGGATCGAATTTCATCTGGCGCGTCCACAGCGTGTAGGCCATGGGCGCGGCGCCCAGCGGCAGGCCGGGGTGGCCGCTGTTGGCCTTCTGGACGGCGTCGACGGCCAGGAAGCGGACGGCGTTGATGCACAGCTGGTCGAGCGTGGCGGAAGGGAGGGGGGCATTCATCAGCGGTACTCCTTGATGTCGGTGAATTTGGCGGTCTACAGTGCGGCTTGTGTGCGCGGGGCGGGTCGGCAGAGGACGAACGATGGCGCCGGCAGGCCGACCCGAAGCAGCCACTGTACGGCCGCAGCGCCGCCGGTTCTGTGCGCTGACCAACATAGTCCGCGCTTGCGTGCGCTGGAGAACAGATGGCCGCCCCGATTGCGACTATTTTGCTGCGTAGACGCTGGCGTCCGCTTGCCCCGCAAAGCATGCCGGCGCGCGCACCAACATAACAAGAAAGCGGCTCCACATGAATAAATTCGACGGCAGGGCGCGCTCGGACGCGCTGGTGGTATTCGGCGCGACGGGTGACCTGGCCTATAAAAAAATCTATCCGGCGCTGTACGCGCTGGCCAGGCGCGGCCTGCTCGAGATGCCGGTCATCGGCGTTTCCGGTTCCGACTGGAGCGATGCGCAGCTGCGCCAGCGCGCCAGCGACAGCATCGCCGCCAGCGGCGCGGTCGAGGACAAGCCGGCCCTCAAGCGCCTGCTGGCCAGGCTGCATTACGTCAGCGGCGACTACAACAAGCCGGACACCTTCGACAAATTGAAAACGGCGCTGGCCGGCAGCGAGCGGCCGGCGCACTACCTGGCGATACCGCCGTCGCTGTTCGAGATCGTCATCCAGGGCCTGGGCGCGGCCGGCCTGGCGCGGCAGGCCCGCGTCATCGTCGAGAAGCCGTTCGGGCGCGACCTGGCGTCGGCGCGCCGACTGAACGCGGTGGCGCGCCAGGTCTTCGCCGAAGACGCGATCTTCCGCATCGACCATTTCCTGGCCAAGGAAGCGATCATGAATTTGCTGTACTTCCGCTTCGCGAACAGTTTTCTGGAACCGATCTGGAACCGCAATTATGTCGACAGCGTGCAGATCACGCTGTCGGAAGAATTCGGCACCGAGGGCCGCGGCGGCTTTTACGAAAGCGCCGGCTGCCTGCGCGACGTGATCCAGAACCATCTGTTCCAGATCGCCGCGCTGCTGGCGATGGAGCCGCCGTCGACGCGCGATTTCGGCGCCGTCCACAACGAGACGGCCGAGGTGCTGCGCGCGATGCGGCCCCTGGGCGCCGACGACGTGGTGCGCGGCCAGTACAGCGGCTACCGCAAGGAACCGGGCGTGGCCAGGGATTCGGATGTCGAGACTTATTGCGCCATCAAGCTGCACATCGATTCGTGGCGCTGGAACGGCGTACCATGGTATCTGCGCTCCGGTAAATGCCTGGCCAATTCGGCGGCCGAGGTGATCGTCAAACTGAAGGCGCCGCCGCAGCAGCTGTTCGCCGACGCGGTCGCCGGCGGCGGCAATTATCTGCGCTTCCGCTTGCAGCCCGCGCCGGCCGTCGCGCTGGCGGCGCGCGTCAAGCGCGATGGCAAGGAGTTCGTCGGCGACCAGCACGAACTGTATCTGGTCGAGGAACACCCGAACGGGGAGACGCCGTACGAGCGTCTGCTGGGCGACGCGATGGACGGCAACGGCGCGCTGTTCACGCGCGAGGACGCGGTCGAGGCGGCGTGGGCCACCGTCAATCCGGTGCTGGACAAACACCATCCGGCACTGCCTTACCGGCGTGGCAGCTGGGGTCCGAAAGAGGCCGACGCGCTGATCGCGGAACATGGACCGTGGCACAATCCGCGGCTCGACGATGGGGCCGGGAAGGCCGTGAAGGCGGCACCCGAGGCCGCAGCCAAGGCCGCATCCAAGCCCGCACCGAAGGCCGCACCGAAGCAGGCGGCCCAGGCCGGGCCGAAACGATCTAAATAATTTAGCTCAATATGTCATTCCACACTGAGGAGCATCGCATGAACGCACAAGAACTGATCGCCACCGCCGCCGCCATGGTCGGCACCGACAAGGGCCTGCTGGCGATGGACGAAAGCACGGCCACCTGCAACAAGCGCTTCGCCGCGCTGGGCATCGCGCAGACCGAGGAGATGCGGCGCGCCTACCGCGACATGATCGTCACCGCGCCGGGGCTGGGCCGCAGCATCGGCGGCGCCATCCTGGCCGATGAAACGATACGCCAGCGGACGCTGGCCGGCGTGCCGTTCGCGCAGGCGCTGGCCGGCGCCGGCATCATCCCCGGCATCAAGGTCGATGCCGGCGCCAAGGAGCTGGCCGGCCACCCCGGCGAAAAAATCACCGAGGGCCTCGACGGCCTGCGCGAGCGCCTGGCCGAATATCGCGGCCTGGGCGCGCGCTTCGCCAAATGGCGCGCCGTCATCACCATCGGCGACGCCATCCCGGGCCGCGCCTGCATCGCCGCCAACGCCCACGCGCTGGCGCGCTATGCGGCGCTGTGCCAGGAGGCGGGCATCGTCCCCATCGTCGAACCGGAGGTGCTGATGGATGGCGCGCACACGCTGGCGCGCTGCGCCGTCGTCACCGAGGAAACGCTGCACGCCGTGTTCGCGCAGCTGAACAAACAGGGCGTGCTGTTGGAGGGCATGGTGCTGAAGCCTAACATGGTCTTGTCGGCGCTCGATTGCGCGCAGCAGGGCGGGGTCGACGAGGTGGCCGATGCGACGCTGCGGGTGCTGCGCCGTTGCGTGCCGGGCGCGGTGCCGGCGATCGCCTTTTTATCGGGCGGGCAGTCGGCCGGGCTGGCGTCGGCGCGGCTGAACGCGATGCACGTGCGGGCCGGATCGTCCTTGCCGTGGCAGCTGACGTTTTCGTTCGCGCGCGCGATCCAGCAGCCGGCGCTGGAGCTGTGGCGCGGCGACAGCGCCAACGTGGGCGCGGCGCAGCAGGCGCTGTCGCATCGCGCCGCCTGCAACGCCGCCGCCCGCCAGGGTCAATACGCCGAGGCGATGGAGCGGCAGGGCCGCTGAGCGGACGGCCGCCGGCGGTCTTCGGCCTGCGTCGGCGCCGCTCGGCGGGCGATGAAACTTAGGTCGCCGTAGCCGTCGTCGTGGCTGCGGCGCCGGCCGCGTTCGCGTGCGCCGCCGTGCGCGCGAGGAAGGCGTGGATTTGCGAGGCGACGGCCGCGCCTTCGCCGACGGCGGCGGCGACCCGCTTGGTCGAATTGGCGCGCACGTCGCCGATGGCGAACACGCCCGGCACGCTCGTTTCCAGTCCGGCGCGCTGGTCCGACGGCGCGCCGGTGGTGACGTCGAAGCCGGTGCGGATAAAGCCTTTGCCGTCGAGTTCAACGCCGCATTCGCTCAGCCAGCCGGTGTTCGGATCGGCGCCGATGAGCAGGAACACGTGGCCGACGTCGTGGCAGCTTTCGACGCCGGTTTCGCTGTTGTGGATGTGGACCTGGCGCAGGCCGTCCTCGTCATTGCCTTCGAGCGCCACGATTTCGCTGTGGGCGTGCAGCACGATGTTGGGGCAGGCTTCGATGCGCTCGATCAGGTAGCTCGACATGGTCGAGGCCAGGCTGTCGCGGCGGATCAGCATGTGGACCTTGGCCGCGTGGCCGGCCAGGTAGACGGCGGCCTGGCCGGCCGAATTGCCGCCGCCGACCAGCACCACTTCCTCGGCCGCGCACAGATTGGCCTCCAGCGGCGAGGCCCAGTAATACACGCCCCGGCCCTCGAACTGTTTCAGTTTCGCCAGCGCCGGACGGCGGTAGCGGGCGCCGCACGACAGCACCACGGTGCGCGCCTGCAGGCGCGTCAGGCTGCCGCACATTTCCACCAGCAGCGGCGAGGCGCCGCAGATCAGGCGGCCGGCCGGCGCCGGGATCGCCATCTCGACGCCGAATTTCTGCGACTGCACGTAGGCGCGGCCGGCCAGCGCGGCGCCGGAAATGCCGGTCGGGAAGCCGAGGTAGTTTTCGATGCGCGCGCTGGCCGCCGCCTGGCCGCCGTAGGCCCGCGTTTCCAGCGCCAGCACGGACAAGCCTTCCGAGGCGGCGTAGACGGCCGTGGCCAGGCCGGCCGGTCCGGCGCCGACGACGATCACGTCCCACACCGTGTCGGGATCGAGTTCGGGCAGGGTGCCGAGGCAGCGGCCCAGGTCGACGATGCTGGGATTGGTCTTGACGCTGCCGTCCGGGCAGACCACCAGCGGCCAGTCGTCGGCCTGCGGCGCGTAGCGGGCGCACAGGGCGCGGGCTTGCTCGTCGTGCTGCGGGTCGAGCACCGTGTGCGGGTGGGAATTGCTCGACAGCCAACTTTGCAGCAAGTGCAGGCGCGGATGGCCGGGCGCGGCCACCAGCACCGGGCCGCCGGCCTTGCTGTCGATCAGGGCCACGCGGCGCAAGATCATGGCGCGCACGATGCGCTCGCCCAGTTCGGCTTCGGCGATCAGCAGCGCGCGCAGCGACGGTGGCGGTATCGTCAGCACTTCGACGTCGCCGACGGCGTGGCCGTTGACCAGGGTGGCGCGGCCGGCCACCTGGCTGACCTCGCCGGTGAACTGGCCGGGGCCGTGTTCGACGATGGGCGCCGAATTGCCCAGGCCGTCGTTGCGGCTGACGAGGATTTTCCCTTTCAGCACGACGTGCATGCCGAAGGTGCTGAGGCCGGCCTGGAACATGCGCTCGCCGTCGCTGTAGCGTTTGACGCTGCCGAAGCGCTGCATGCGCTTGATCTCCGCCGGCGTCAAGGTGGGAAATGCCTGGTGGCCGCGGGCGGCGAAAATGTCGTGGGTTGTCATCCCCACAGTGTAGCGCGCCGGCGCCGTAAGCCGCCATACTCTAAAGTGGGAGCTGGCGCGGCCGGGAATCGTTTTTTTAAGAGTGTCAACACACGTGATTGCTTTTTTTATTGAATTTTCATTGTAAAATTAAATAGAATTATCTTTTACAAAAATATTATTGTTGGGCACCGCCGAGCAGCAACTGGGAACGAGCCGATGCGCCTGGACGATTTACACCACCACCAGCACCAAAACAAGGCCGGCGACGTGGCGCCGGACCGGCCCATCTCGGTGCTGGCGGTGGACGACCATCCCATGTTCCTGGCCGGCATCGCCAGCGTGCTGGCGGCGGAGCCGGGCGTGGAGCTGATAGGCCAGGCCAGCAGCGGCGCCGACGCGGTGCTGCGCCACCGCGAGCTGCGTCCCGACATCACGCTGATGGATATCCAGATGCGCGGCATGTGCGGCATCGACGCGACCGAGGCCATCGTGCGCGAATTCCCGCAGGCGCGCATCATCGTGCTGAGCGCTTTCGAGGGCGACGGCTTCGTCCTGCGCGCGCTCAGCGCCGGCGCCTTCGGCTATCTGCTCAAGAGCGGCCTGCGGCGCGAGCTGATGACGACCTTGCGCAGCGTGCACGCGGGGCGCCGCAACGCGGTGTCGGCCATCGTCGCCAACGTGGGCCACTACGCCCAGGGCGACCGCCTGACGGCGCGCGAACTCGACGTGCTGCGCCTGGTCGCGGTCGGCAATTCCAACCGCCGCGTCGGCGAGCGGCTGGCCATTTCCGAGGAAACCGTCAAGGCGTATATGAAGAACATCTTGCCCAAGCTGGGCGCGCAGGACCGCGCCCACGCGGTGGCGCTGGCGATCGGGCGCGGCATCTTGCCGGTGTCGTGCGCAAAATAAATATGCCGGTGGCCCGCGTTGACAGTGCGCCGGGGGCTGTGAAAATCATGTCGTCCGTGCCAAGATTGCGTCTGGCTCGCGCCGCCCGGCGCGTTCCGTTCCCGATATGCACTGGAGTCCCGTTTGAATTTTTGGCGTCGCCCTGGCTTGAGTCTGATGTGGCCGTTCGCATGGTTGGGCGTGCGCGTGGGCGTCCTGCGCGCCGATGAGCGCATGCGGGTGCGGCAGTCCGAGCGCGAACGCATCGCCCGCGCGCTGCACGACACGCTGCTGCAAAACATCCAGGGACTGCTGCTGCGCTTCCACAGCGTCAGCGTCGGTTTGCCGGACGACAGCGAGGCCCAGGCGGCGCTGCGGCAAATCCTCGACCGCGCCGATGAGGTGATGGTCGAAAGCCGGCGCCAGATCATGGCGCTGCGCATGACGACGGCCGGCGGTGCCGACTTGAACGGCGCGCTGGCGGCGGCCGGCCGCAGCTTGCAGGAATCGTTCGGCACGCCTTTCGAGTTGCGGGCCGGCACCGCGCCGGCCGAGCTCGACGGCACGCGCGCCGAGGAAATTTACTATATCGCCCGCGAAGCCCTGTGCAACGCCTTCCGCCACGCCCGGGCCGGGACCATCGTGCTGGAACTGGAATACGGCGCCGGCCGCTTCACGCTGTCGGTGCGCGACGACGGCGTCGGCATCGCCGCGCCCGTGTTGCAGGCCGGCGGCCGGCCCGGCCACTGGGGCCTGGTCGGCATGCGCGAACGTAGCTGCGCCATCGGCGGCGCGCTGGCCGTCGACAGCGCGCCCGGACAGGGCACGCGGGTGACGCTGACGGTGCCGGCCGGACTGCTGTACCGCCAGGCCGGCCAGTGCGGACGGCCGCCCCGCCCGCCATGATGGCTGGCGGGGCGGCCATGCTGCGTTGGACTGAAGAGCCGGTCTTAAAGCGCCGCTCTTAATTCGCCTTCACGGTGGTGGCCGCTTTTTCGATGACGGCCGCCACTTCCTTGGGACGCGAAATATAGACCGCGTGGCTGGCCTTGATCTCGGTCACTTGCGCGCCGGCGCGCTTGTACATATAGCGTTCCAGGTCCGGGTTGATGGCGCGGTCCTCGGTGGCGACGATGGCCCAGGTCGGCTTGACCTTCCAGGCCGGGCTGCTGATCTTCTGGCCGAAGTTGGCGCCATTGGTCAGCACCTGCGACAGCGCCATGAAGTTCGTCAGCGCCACCGGCAGGTCGGCCGCGAAGTCGGCGTGGAATTTGTCGGCCGGCAGGTAGACGTAGCCGTCCGCCGTCGGCGTCACATCGTTCGACGCGGCCGGCATTTTTTTCAGTAGCTGGCCGCCCACTTCGCCTTCGTCCGGCATCAGCGCGGCGATATAGACCAGGCCGGCGACTTTCGGATCGGTGCCCGCTTCGGTGATGATGGCGCCGCCGTAGCTGTGGCCGACGAGGATGGCCGGGCCATCCTGCATCGCCAGCGTGCGCTTGACGGCGGCGACGTCGTCGTTCAGCGACGTTTCGGGCGGTTGCACGACGGCCACGTGGTAACCGTCTTTTTGCAGGATGTCGGCCAAGCCGCGCCAGCCGGAGCCGTCGGCGAAGGAGCCGTGCACCAGCACGACGTTTTTAACGGCGCCGGCCGGGGCGGCCAGCGCGGCGCCGGAAGCGAAGGTGGCGGCGGCGGTGGCGGCCAGGAGCAGGGCGGGCAGGTGTTTCATGGTTGTTTCCTTGATTGCGGCGGTTGAAAAAAGGGTGGGGCGGCTCAGGACAGCGTGATGGCGCCG
>NZ_JANXMI010000211.1 GCF_025354735.1 Rugamonas sp. | reverse complement strand
GTAGACCGCCGCCAGGATGCTGAAGATATAGGCCTGGACCAGGCCGGTGAGCAGGCCCAGCACCGTCATCACGACCGGGAACACGAACGGCGTGATGGCCAGCAGCATGACCATGCGGTCGAGCACGCCTGCCTGCTGCATCCCGCGGTACAGCTCCTCGCCCTCGCGGCAGCGCTCGCCGATGCCGCAGAAAATGCTGACGCCGTCGTGGTGGCCCAGCATGTTGTGGATCATCTCGGTCAGCAGCACGGTCTTGCCGACGCCGGCGCCGCCGAACAGACCGGCCTTGCCGCCGCGTTCCAGCGGCACCAGGACGTCGATCGCCTTGATGCCGGTGGCGAACACCTCGGACGTGGTCGAACGGTCGGCCAGCGGTGGCGGCAGGCCGTCGATGGCGTTGCCGAACACGTCGAACATGCGCGACAGGATGGCCTTGCCGACCGGCGCCATCAGCGGGCCGCCGGTGTCGCGCACGGCCATGCCGCGCGCCAGCGACTGGGTCGCCGTCAGGGCGATGCCGCGCACGCAACACGGATCGGTTTGAGACCGCACTTCAATGGCGATGGCCTCGCCGGCGCGCAGCAGGTTGTGGACCGGCGGCGCATGATGCGCGAAGCGGACATCGACGACGCTGCCGCGCACCGCCAGTACCACGCCGGCGTTGTTCGGCGGCGCCAGGGCGCTCACGTGCGCCGATCGGCGGCGCCCGGGCGCGGCGAGGGACGGACATCGACCGCCACCGGGTCGCTGGCGGGGAAGCTCTCTTTGAGGGCTTCATCCAAGGCGCTTTCCTCATGTTGTTCGGGCGTGGCGGCGGGCGCCGGGACGGGTTGGTCGGGGACCGGGCGGACAGGGCGGTTCATGTGAGGGCTCCTTGGGACAGCGGATGACATGCGAGAAGATCAGGCAAACTGGAAGGCGGTCTGGGTATCGCCTGCGTTTTCATGCCCGTTTGATGGAGCACATCGCCGCGCGCCATCCTGACCAGCTCCGGGAAAGGCGCGAGGCGGCCGAACCCGGCCTCTTGCGGCTCGGCGAGCAAATGGTTCTGGCTCGGGTGGTGGACTGAATTCATGTTTGATGCTCCTTGCAGGGCCAGGCGCAGCTCTGCGATACACTGAACGGCCTTGCTCGTTCCTCAGCCTGGCCCTCGCGGCGCGCCTGGTCTGTGCGCTGGCGCACGGCGCGCAATGCGGCGTTGTGCTGAAGCGGTTCGCTCCTAAGCGTGCCAGCGCACAGATGGGCGGGATTGAAAGGCGCAGCCTCCGTGGGCGAAGGCGCCGGCCCGGCCGGCGTCAAACCATCGGATCACCCGCGCAGGCATCCGCCCGCGCGCTGTCTTGGAGGCCATGCCATCATGATGTATGAATTCTTATCGGAGCACCGGGCCGAGTTGGAGCGGCGGTGCCGGGCCAAGGTCACGCTCAGGCCGAACCGGGCGGCGACGCCGCGTCAACTCGACAACGGCATACCGATGTTCCTTGATCAGTTGATCCGCACGCTGGAGCAGGAAAAACGCAACCGTCCCGTGCCGGATGGGGCCGCGCCGCGTATCGCCCATCCAGGCGCCGATGCCAGCGCCGAATTTGATTTCAGCTCGACCCAGCACGGCCTGGATCTGCTGGACCTCGGTTACACGGTCGACCAGGTGGTCCACGACTACGGCGACCTATGCCAGGCCGCCAGCGAACTGGCGATCGATTGCGATGTCACTTTCGCCGTGGCCGAGTTCAAGACCTTGAACCTGTGTCTCGACAACGCCGTCGCCTCGGCTGTGCTGGCCTACAACCGTGAGCGCGACCTGATGCTCGGCGACCAGCAATTGTCGGCCACCAATGAGCGGCTGGGCTGCTTCGCCCACGAGCTGCGCAATCATTTGGGCACGGCCACGCTGGCCGTCACGGCGATCAAGGCGGGCAACGTCGGCTTGTCCGGCGCCACCGGCGCGGTGCTCGACCGCAGCCTGGTTGCCCTGCGTAACTTGATCGACCGCTCGCTGACGGAGGTCAGGATAGGCGCGGGCATGACCATGCAGCGTCGGGTGTTTGCCCTGAATAATTTTATCGGCGAGGTCAAGTATTCGGCACAGCTCGAAGCGCAGATCAATGGCTGCGCGCTCATGGTCGAGCCGGTCGATCCGCAGCTCTTCATCAACGCCGACCGCGACCTGCTGTTTTCGGCGCTCGGCAATTTACTGCAAAACGCCTTCAAATTTTCCGACAACGGGGCGCAAGTCACGCTGCGAGGCTATCTGGTTGGCGAGCGCATCCGCATCGACGTGGAGGACAACGGCGGCGGATTGCCCGAGGGTTTCTCCGTCGCCGCTTTCGAGCCGTTCACCCAGGCCGCGACGAACCGGCATGGCCTGGGACTGGGCCTGTCGATCGCGCAGCGCAGCGTCGAGGCGAACGATGGCCGGCTGTCGGTCGTCAGCGTTAAAGGGCGCGGTTGTGTATTCACGATCGATCTGCCGCGCTGCGCGCCGTCGTCCGCCAGCTGAATTGTCTGTTGTCTCACTTCAAGGATATCGCCATGAGCACTGCCACGCTGTCCCCCGATTTGCTGCACAAAATCGATGCTTACTGGCGCGCCGCCAACTACCTGTCGGTCGGCCAGATCTATTTGTACGACAACCCCTTGCTGCGCCGGCCGCTGCTGCAGTCCGACATCAAGCGCATGGTGCTGGGCCACTGGGGCACGACGCCGGGCCAGAATTTCATCTACGTCCACCTGAACCGCATGATCAAGCAATACGATTTGAACATGCTGTACGTGTCGGGCCCGGGTCACGGCGGCCCGGCGGTCGTCGGCAATACTTATCTTGAAGGCAGCTACAGCGAGATCTATCCCGACGTCAGCCAGGACGAACATGGCATGGCGCGCCTGTTCCGTCAGTTCTCCTTCCCCGGCGGCATTCCCAGCCATGCGTCGCCGGAGACGCCCGGTTCGATACACGAGGGCGGCGAACTGGGCTACTCGCTGAGCCACGCCTTCGGCGCCGTGTTCGACAATCCCGACTTGATCGTCGCCTGTGTGGTCGGCGACGGCGAGGCCGAGACCGGACCGCTGGCGACGGCCTGGCATTCGAATAAATTCCTCGACGCGGTCGGCGATGGCGCCGTGTTGCCCATCCTGCATCTGAACGGCTACAAGATATCGAATCCCACCGTGCTGGCGCGCATCAGCCACGAAGAGCTGGAGCAGTTGATGCGCGGCTACGGCTGGACGCCGCTGTTGGTCGAAGGCGACGACCCGGCCCTGATGCACCAAGCCATGGCCGCCGCGCTGGAGACGGCGGTGGCGCAGATCCGTCGCTTCCAGCACGCGGCCCGCCACGGCGGCGCCACCGAGCGGCCGCGCTGGCCGATGATCGTGCTGCGCTCGCCGAAAGGCTGGACCGGCCCGAAGGTGGTCGACGGCCTGAAGATAGAAGGCAGTTTCCGCGCGCATCAAGTGCCGATCGCGGTCACCGAGGGGGCGCGGCCGGAGCATCTGCAGATGCTGGAGGACTGGCTGCGCAGCTACCGGCCCGACGAGCTGTTCGACGAGGCCGGCCGGCTCGTGCCGGAGCTGGCCGCGCTGGCGCCGGCCGGCGAGCGGCGTATGGGATCGAATCCGCACGCCAACGGCGGCAGGCTGTTGCGGGACTTGCGCATGCCCGACTTCCGCGACTACGCTTGCGCGGTGCCGCAACCCGGCAGTCCCGGCATCGGCGACACCCGCGTGCTGGGCCCCTTCCTGCGCGATATCACGATGCTCAACGAGCCGCAGCGCAACTTCCGCGTCTTCGGCCCCGACGAGACGCTGTCGAACGGCCTGGAGGCCGTGTTCCAGACCACCGACCGCCAGTGGAACGCCGCCACGCGCGACGACGACGAATGGCTGGCGCGCAGCGGGCGGGTGATGGAGATGCTCAGCGAACACCAGTGCGAAGGCTGGCTTGAGGGCTACTTGCTGACCGGCCGCCACGGCCTGTTCAACTGTTACGAAGCGTTCATCCACATCGTCGACTCGATGTTCAACCAGCACGCCAAATGGCTCAAAGTCTCGTCGAAGCTGCCCTGGCGGCGGCCGATCGCCTCGCTCAACTACCTGCTGGCCTCGCACGTCTGGCGCCAGGACCACAATGGTTTCACGCATCAGGATCCAGGCTTCCTCGACGTGGTCGTCAACAAGAAAGCCGAAGTCGTCCGGGTGTATTTACCGCCGGACGCGAACTGCCTGCTGTCGGTGATGGACCACTGCCTGCGTAGCCGGCACTACGTCAACGTGGTCGTCGCCGGCAAGCATCCGGCGCCGCAATGGCTGGACATGGACGCGGCCGCCAAGCACTGCGCGGCGGGGATAGGCATCTGGGATTGGGCCGGCAACGACCATGGCGCGCCCGACGTCGTCATGGCCTGCTGCGGCGACGTGCCGACGCTGGAGACGCTGGCGGCGGTGTCGATTCTACGCGCCGAGCTGCCATCGTTGAAAGTCCGCGTCGTCAACGTGGTCGACTTGATGCGCTTGCAGCCGCAGAGCGAACATCCGCACGGACTGAGCGACCGCGATTTCGACGCCCTGTTCACCACCGGCACGCCGGTGATCTTCGCCTTTCACGCCTACCCGTGGCTGGTGCACCGGCTGACCTACCGGCGCAGCAACCACCACCACATCCACGTGCGCGGCTACAAGGAGGAGGGCACGATCACGACCCCTTTCGACATGACGGTGCTCAACGAGCTGGACCGCTTCCACCTCGTGATGGACGTCGTCGACCGCGTGACCGCGACCGGCGAACCGGGCCAGGCGCTCAAGCGTCGGCTGAAGGACAAGCTGCTGGACCACCGGCGCTATATCAATTTGCACGGCCAGGACCTGCCGGAAGTCCGAAAGTGGGAATGGCGCAATTAGCCGCACGGAGCGCTTGATCAGCGGGCTGAACGCGATGCCCGCGAAATTCCCGCGATGCGTACTGGCGCACTGAGGGCGGCCGGGCGATGCGCTCATGGTGGTTGCTCCGGGACAAAGCCAGCGAAGCTGTCGGCTTATTTTAAGTCGGGGTCGGACCGTCTGCGCTCTCCATTTCGCATGCGCGAGTCCGGCCCGAAATAATCGGCGAACCTCAAGCCTGCGCCTCGGGCCACCATTTCTAGCACCCCCGCAGGATAGACTTGTTCGTATAGGAAATTTTCCACTTCAGAAAAGCAAAGCACGCCAGTTCCTACGTGCTCCGGAAATGGATAGTCATCAACGACGGAGACTACTGACATGTCCGGACCTCCAATTGCCAAACGCACGATGTCCCGTTCAGTCACTAAGTGCATGGGGTGGTACCTTAATATCGAGTGGAATGAATACGGCGTGGTTTATGGTGCCAAGTATAGCGGAAAAACATGACCATTTGTAAAATGGCCTTCAATGCACGTCTGCTGCACGTGGCTGCCCTCCAAAAAATCGGAAAAAAATTTATGGTGAAAATAATCGCGCCTTTTCCCGTATCGTTTAGGAAATTGTTGCCTTGACTCCTCTGCAACACCTGATCCCATATCCACAACTTAATATTTCGGGGAACAATATTTTTTTGGCTTGTAATCGTGCTCGCGGCGTCCAATCATCCACGCAAATAGGAAATTGGTACGCGACAATAGACGGTGGATTTGCGAAACATATTTTATGTTTGTTCAAGTTAAAAATTCGAGGCGGAAAATATCCGCTATCAATTCATAAAATCTGATAAAAATATTAATTTGACATTAAAGCCACTTCGGAGGAAAATTTACTTATTAAATTTAATGCAATAAAAATTCACCATTTTGGCAAGAGGACTTAGGACGTTGATGAATTTGTTTGGACTGAACGGCTAGAAAAAATTCTTGTTTTAAAATAACTCAAGGAAAATAAAATGACCGCCAAAGTATTCATGATCGCATCTGCACTCGCTTTCTTAACTCCTGCCGCTTGCGCGACCGTTATGTTGGATCAGGACGCAAAGGTGAACCTGATCGATGGTTCGACTTTTCAAAGCAGTAATTCAGTTTGGACTGGCGGGGATGGCAGGGATAGTCTGGAGACATTTACTGCAGGAAAAACAGGTACACTCACAACTATCGCACTCCAAGCCCTCGAAGAATCAGGGCCGGCTACATTTTATTTGTCTGTATATCAGGGCAATGGCGCTGAATTGGGAAGCAACGCGGCGGGAACCGTTGCTTTCGCAAATATTCAATCGGAAAGCTCATACAATGCTGGTGGAATGGTCAATATTGATGTGTCGAGCTTGGCGTTCAAGGTTGCGGCCGGCTCGCTTTATAGCTATTCAATAACTGCCCAACACGGTGCCGATGCATCGTGTTGCGATGGCGGGCTGGTTTTACCAATCGGTATCAATCTTTCAGATGGGACATTTATAATAAATAATTATGCGGGAGGACGAGACTATCGCCGGACCTGGACCGACGGAACTACGCCGGGTTGGGACTTGAGTCTCAATTTTGCTGTAGTCCGTGGCTTCCAGACTTATGTTGACGTTTCACCTGTTCCAGAGTCGCCGCAGGGGGAGATGTTCATTTTCGGTTTAGGAGTTATCGCTACTTTGAACCGAGTTCGCGTCCGCTCGCAAAAGCCCTAAGTTCAACATACGGAGCCGTCCCGAGATTGGGGCGGTGCGCGGCTCGATTGCGCCGGCCGCCATGTTTATTTCCCGTAATGTCATTCCTGTCACTCCGATCCCCGGGCAAGCAAGCGGATCGTTGCGCCGCCCGGCCGTCCAGGCTATCGAAGCAGCGTCTTGCGTCAGGCGCGCAATGATGGACAGCCATCCATACGTCTTTCTTCGGCGCAATTCCCACATCCACCACCACTCTTTCGGGTACAGGATATCTTTGAGTGCGAGGACCAGCATGGGCTTGCGCCGTGGCTTTTTAAATAATATGCTAAAGCTTGATCGAAGCACCGCCGCCGACGATGGGGCGGACTGGTGACGACATCGTATGGTTGCATCCCCCCACTCTCATTAAAAGGACTTGCCATGCATATAGACCTGAGCGGCAAAACAGCCATCGTCACCGGTTCCACTCGCGGCATCGGTTATGCCATCGCTGCCGGCCTGGCCGGCACGGGTGCCACCGTCGTCGTCACCGGCCGCAAGCAAGTCGATGTAGACCAAGCCTTGAGCAGCCTGCGCGCCAGCGTAGCGGGAGCGCAGGTGCGCGGTGTTGCGGCCGACCTGTCCAATGCGGAAGGTTTTGCTACCCTGCAAGCGGCCGAGCCCGTGGCCGACATCCTGGTCAACAACGTCGGCGTCTTCAACCTGCAGCCATTCGCCGAAATCCCCGACGAGGAATGGACGCGCTTCTTCGAGATCAACATCATGTCCGGCGTGCGCGCCAGCCGCGCCTACCTGCCCGGCATGCAGAAAAAGAACTGGGGCCGGATTGTTTTCATCTCGTCCGAATCGGGTCTGAACATTCCGGCCGACATGATCCACTACGGCTTCACCAAGACCGGCAACCTGGCGATATCGCGCGGCCTGGCCAAGAGCGTGGCCGGCAGCGGCATCACCGTCAATGCCGTGTTGCCGGGCCCGACCCTGTCGGAAGGCGTGCAGCACCTGGTGGCGCCGGGCGGCGACTATGCGGCGGCCGAGCGGGAAGCCAATGCCTTTGTGCGCACCCACCGCAGCACGTCCATCATTCAGCGCGTGGCGACGCCGGAAGAAGTCGCAAATATGGTGGTGTACGTGTGTTCGACGCAGGCCTCGGCCACCACCGGCGCGGCGCTGCGGGTGGACGGTGGCGTGGTTGATACGATAGCTTGATCTTGCGCTTGCTAATCGTTGCCATCCGCTAAGCGAAAACTTTGCCTGCGGCTGGAAGCACAAGCGTGTCAGGCCTGTGCGGCCGGCTTAGCTGTGTCGATCTGAAACTCTTCCGATCACTAAATCGATGATTTGCCCATGAACCGACGACGGCATGTCGTCGGCCCCACCGCACACCTGGACGCTGCAAGCCGGCTTTAACGTGAGCGTTGCTGCGTGACACAGGCGTGCCGCGTTCTTCCCTATTGTCCCATTCCGGAGGTCGGCGTGAGCTGACTTGCTGTTGCGTGGGCGTCAAAATCGCGGCGGGGCATAGCGATTTTTTATGGGTAATATTTAGATTGATTTAAGCAGGATTAACTTCTTTTAATCCTGAGTCTTTATTCAGGGCGGTATATTTAATATATTTGCAATGACTATTAAATTAATAATAAGCTGTTTTTACTAATCAATAATAAAATAATCGCAATAATATTGCAAAGCATTCACTTTAGCGTCGTACCCCGCATTTTTCCTGCCGTCCACGCCATGGCGTATTTTGAAATTAATTATCCATAATATTTGACACGCTTACATGGATAAGATATTTTAATGAAAAGTTTCCATGTGGAAATTTAAATGATAATCGTCGGCGGCTCCAATTCGATTCCATAAACGCCTGCGGGAATGATGGTGCGCTCAGGCGACTTGCTTGCCGGGACGCCAACGGTCTTGATCGATATAAAAAATAAGAAGGGGTAGTATGGAAAATATCATTGATCGGCACAGGGCGCGCATGGCGCGGCTGCGCCGTGTTTCGGCCCTGGGTCTGCCTCTGGTCTTGGCGCTGGCCGCCTGCGGTGGCGGCCAGTCCGACGGCGGCACGGCCAGCACCGCCACCGCCAAGGTCATGGCGGTGGCGCGGGCGGCGGCCGAAACGGCGCTGACGCCGGTCGGCGCCAGTGCCAGCGCCAGCGAGCGGGGCGATCTGTCCGCCGCCGCCGCCATCGACCACAATGAAGGCACGCGCTGGAGCAGCGGTTTCTCCGACGATCAGTGGCTGACGCTGGACTTCGGCCAGTCGGTGCTCATCACCCGCGTCCACATCGACTGGGAAAACGCGCACGCGACCCGCTATCTGTTGCAGGTGTCCGACGACAACAATCAATGGACCACGATCAAGACCGTGGACAACAGCCTGGGCGGCTCGGAAGACATCACCGGCCTGGACGGTCAAGGCCGCTACCTGCGCTTGCAGGGCGTGGCGCGCTCGACCCAATACGGTTATTCCATCTTTGAAATCCAGGCCTTCTCGGGCACGCCGGTGGTGGTGGCGCCGCCGACCGGTCCCACGCCGCCGCCGCCCGTCGACTTGAGCAAGCCTGGCGTGCTGATCCAGCCAGTGGCGAGCAGTTCGTCGGCGCTGGAAAATCCCGGCCTGTCGTCGGCCATGGCCATCGACGGCAATATGGGCACGCGCTGGGCCAGCGCCTTCGAGGACGGCGCGTGGATCCAGTTCGACTTCGGCGTCAAGACCCAGATCGGTTACATGAAGCTGAACTGGGAAAATTCCTACGGCAAGCAATATGCGCTGCGCGTCTCCGACGACGGCGTGCAGTGGTCGCAACTGCGCTACGTGGGCGCCGGCACCGGCGGCACCGAGGAATTCTTCAACCTGGGCGCCAACGCCCGCTACATCCGCTTGCAGGGCGTGGCGCGCGCCACCCAGTACGGTTATTCGCTGTACGAGGTGCAATTCAAATCGCCCGGCAGCGACAACACGCTAGGCAGCGCCACCACCTCGGCGCTGAAGTTCCCGGCCAACGGCAGCGGCCTGGCGCCCTTGCCGACCCAGGCCGATCCGCTGGAAACCTTGCAGTTCACGCTGCCCGACGGCACGCTGGTGACGCGCTTCGGCGCGCGCGGCCTGGCCCGCCACGGCCGCGAACGGGGCGAGGACTGGAACGAGATCGGCTACGGCCCCAACGACACGGTCGACCCCGTCACCGGCCTGGCGCTCGACCAGGGCCCGGGCAATTACCTGACCTTCGTGTCGAATTACTTCCAGAACCGCACCTGGGGCGTCGAAATCATCGACAACAGCAAAGTGGCCGGCGTGACCGCGCCGACGCTGACCGTCAACCAGTACACCACAGTCGACTTCCTCAATGGCGGCATCGCCTTCTTCCGCGCCTACGACCGCCCCGGCGTGACCGGCTACGGCTGGATGAGCCCCGGTGAGCTGGTCGACCGCAGCGTCGCCGTCTGCAAGCCGACGGCCTATCCGGCGAACGGCAAGCTGACCACGCCGAACGGCATCAACGGCGCTTGCACGCTGGTGGTCAAGGAGTATCCGGGCCACGCCGCCCTCGACGCGGCCGGCTTCCCCGACGGCGGCAGCGTCGCCGCCCGCGCGCTGGTGGCCGGCGACGTCGTCGAAGTGTCGCCGTCGATGTTTTCGACGGTGGCGTCGATGGCGTCCAAGGGCGACGGCGGTGGCATCCGCTATTATTCCTACGAGTGGAGCTATGTGGTCGGCCAGGGCCTGCGGCCGTGGTACGGCGTGCAGCCGCGCCTCAATTCGGTGCCGCTGCCCGACAGCACCCTGTCCGGCGGCACCGGCTCGATCTCGTACAACTATTCGGACAACGCCCTGTTCATGTTCCAGCAGCCGCACAACAATATCGGCATGCAGGACATGCAGCGCTTCGTCGAAGGCCGCCGCCTGGTGCACACCAATTTCACCACCGGCGACCATAACGAGCCGGGCAACGACCGCTACCAGCCGGCCGTGGGCTTGCAGGGGCCGCGCTTCAGCCAGTCCGCCTGCATCGCCTGCCACGTCAACAACGGCCGCAGCATCGCGCCGACGGCGCTCAACCAGCGGCTCGACAGCATGTCCGTGCGCGTCGCCAGCATCGACGCCAACGGCCAGCAGTCGCCCCATCCCCAGTACGGCACGACGATACAGATGAACGTGAAATCGGCCACCGGCGCGGCGCAGAACTGGGGCACGGGCGTGCAGGTGGCCGGTTTCCAGACCCGCAAGGTGACGCTGTCCGACGGCACCGTGGTGCAGCTGAGCAAGCCGACGCTGGGCTTCGACGGTCCGGTGCCGGACGCCTACTCGCTGCGCGCGGCCCAGCCCATGATAGGCAGCGGCCTGCTCGAAGCGGTGCCGGAGGCCGACATCATCGCGCGCGCCCGCACCACGGCCGACGCCGACGGCGTCAAGGGCGTGCCCAACTATGTGTTCGATCCCGAGACGGGCGCGGTGCGCCTGGGCCGCTTCGGCTGGAAGGCGTCGAAAGCGACGCTGCGCCACCAGGCCGCCGCCGCGCTGTTGCAGGACATGGCGGTGACGACGCCGGTCTATCCCAACCGTTCATGCAGCATCGACCCGGCCGGCTGCGCGCGCGCCGTGGTCCAGCCCGGCGTGACGGAGGCGGACTTGCAGGCCATCTCGCACTATCTGGCGCTGGTCGGCGTGCCGGCCCAGCGCAGCCTGTCGAGCGGTTTCCCGAAAGGCGTGGCGCCCATCGATGAAATGAACGTCGACCCGCTCAAGGTGGCGGCCGGCGCCAAGGTGTTCCAGGGCATGCGCTGCGCCGCCTGCCACACGGCGGAAATGAAGACGGGGCCGGGCCATCTGTTTGCCGAGTTGCGCAACCAGACCATCCATCCCTACACCGACTTGCTGCTGCATGACATGGGCGGCGACCTGGCGGACAATTTCACCGAAGGCCAGGCCGGCGGCGGCATGTGGCGCACGGCGCCGCTGTGGGGCATAGGCTACACCGCCAAGGTGATGGGCAACAGCGCCAAGGTCGGCTATCTGCACGACGGCCGCGCCCGCAGCCTGAGCGAAGCGATCCTGTGGCACGCCGGCGAGGGCGCCGCCGCCAGCGCCCGCTTCGCCGCGCTGTCCGCGTCGGACCGGGCCAATCTGCTGGCCTTCCTCAACTCGCTGTAAGTAGGCCCGGTGCGGGCCGGACGGTGGCAGCTCGCATCGTCCGGCCTGAGCTGGCGCACCGCCACTGACTTGGCCACCGGGAATTCTGTTGGAAGTGCTGTCCATGCGTTTAAGATAGCCGCATGGACATTGTCCGACCAGCCAACCGGGAGCCGCCTTGAATCAACTGTTAGCCATCCGCTGCTATGCGCGCGTCGTCGAGACCGGCTCGTTCACGCGCGCCGCCGACTCGCTGGGCATACCGAAAGCCACCGTCAGCAAGCTGGTGATCGACCTGGAGACGCACCTGAAGGTGATGCTCTTGCAGCGCAGCACACGCAAGGTGGCGCCGACCGCCGACGGCGTGGCCTATTACAACGGCACGGCCAGCCTGGTGCGCGAGCTCGAGGATTTCGATTCCGAATTCACGGGCGCGCACGTCAAGCCCTCCGGCAAAATCCGCGTCAGCGTCGGCGGCACCACGGGGCGCTTGATCCTGGTGCCGGCCTTGCCGGCCTTCTTCGCGCTGTATCCGGACATCCAGATCGAGCTGGGCGTGAGCGACCGCGCCGTCGACCTGGTCGACGAAAACATCGACTGCGTGATCCGCGGCGGCGACATGACGCAGCCGTCGGTGGTGGCGCGCCGGATCGGCAGCGCGTCCTGGGTCACCTGCGCGACGCCGCAATATCTGGACACGCATGGCGTGCCGCAGCATCCGAACGATTTGCACAGCGGCTACCGCATCATCGGCTACCACTCGGCCCGCACCGACAGGGCGATCCCGTCGCGCTTCGCCAAGGGCGGTGAATTCATCGAGATCGACGGCCCGTATGCCATCAGCGTCAACGATGGCGCGGCGCGCGCGGCCGCCGGCCTGGGCGGCATGGGGATCTTGCAGATCCACACCTTCACCGTGCGCGCCGATCTGGCCGCCGGGCGTTTGCTGCCGGTGCTGGCCGACTGGGTGCCGGCGCCTTATCCGTTTCATGTCGTGTATCAGCCGAACCGCAAACTGAGCAGCCGGCTGCGGGTCTTCATCGACTGGCTGGTCGGCGTGTTCGCCGACGTGACGTAGGTGACGTAGCGGCCGCGATTATCCAGTTTTGTGGATACAGAAAGCGCCGCCGCCCGATTTATCCGCCCCGCGATCGCTCCTAGAATGGACACATCAGTTCGACACCGAACCGACATTCATCCACCTACTGGGAGCACATCATGAGCAAACCTTTGGCAAATAAAGTGGCACTGGTCACCGGCGGTTCGCGCGGCATGGGCGCGGCGATCGCCCTGCGGCTGGCACGCGACGGCGCCGATGTCGTCATCAGCTATTCCGCTTCCGGCGACAAGGCCGACGCGGTGGCGCGGCAAATCACGGCGCTCGGCGTGCGCGGCGTCGCCATTCAGGCCGACCAGGGCGACCCGGCGCAGGTGGCGGCGCTGGTCCAGCAGGTGGGCGAGCAGTTCGGCCGCATCGACATCCTGGTCAACAACGCCGGCATCCTGATGGCCGGCCTGGTGTCGGACCCGGTCGACCCGGCCGCCATCGAGCGCCTGTTCGCCATCAACGTGCTGGGCGTGGCCACCGCCGTGCGCGCCGCCATCGCGCTGATGCCGGACCACGGCCGCATCATCAACATGGGCTCCGGCCTGGGCGAGCGCGCCGCCTGGGCCGGCACCGGCGACTATTCGGCCACCAAGGCGGCCGTCAACCTGTACAGCCGTTCGTGGGCGCGCGAACTGGCGCCGCGCGGCATCACCGTCAACGTCGTCCAGCCCGGTCCGGTGGCCACCGACATGAATCCCGACAGCGGCGATTTCGCCGACATGGAACGCAAGCTGGTGCCGCTGGGCCGCTTCGGCACCACCGATGAACTGGCCGCCGCCGTCGCCTTCTTGGCCAGCCCGGACGCCAGCTATATCACCGGCGTGGCGCTGAACGTCGATGGCGGCATGTCGGCCTAAACGGCTTGCGATGGCGGGCCGGCGCGTCATCCCGCCATTCGGATCAGGCCGCCAGCGACTTCATGTCGATCACGAAGCGGTAGCGCACATCGCTCTTGACGACGCGCTCGAAGGCTTCGTTGATGGCCTGGATGTCGATCAGTTCGATATCGGCGGTGATGCCGTGCTCGCCGCAGAAGTCGAGCATTTCCTGGGTTTCCTTGACCGAGCCTATCATCGAGCCGGCCAGCGAGCGGCGCGAGCCGATCAGCCTGAAGGCGTTGACCGGCGGCGTGGCCGCGTCGGGCACGCCGACCAGCGTCATGGTGCCGTCTATCTTCAGCAGCTGGAGGTAGTCGTTCCAGTCGACGGCGGCGCCGACGGTGTTGATGATCAGGTCGAACTGGCCGGCCAGCTTGGTGAAGGTGGCGCCGTCGCTGGTGGCGTAATAATGGGCGGCGCCGAAGCGCAGGCCGTCTTCCTGCTTGGCCAGCGACTGGCTCAGCACCGTCACGTCGGCGCCCATGGCGTGGGCGATCTTCACGCCCATGTGGCCGAGGCCGCCCAGTCCGATGATGGCGACTTTCTTGCCGGGACCGGCGCGCCAGTGCTTGAGCGGCGAGTACAGCGTGATGCCGGCGCACAGCAGCGGCGCGGCCTGGTCCAGCGGGAGGTTGGCGGAGATGGTCAGCACATAACCCTGCTTGACGACGATGTGGTCGGAATAGCCGCCGTGGGTCGGCGTGACGCCGTCGGCCTCGACGCTGTTATAGGTTTGCACCAGGCCCGGCATGTACTGTTCCAGGTCGACATCGCGGCTGGCGCAGGTGGTGCAGGAATCGACGAAGCAGCCGACGCCGACGCGGTCGCCGACCTTGAACTTGCTGACGTTTGCGCCGACGGCGGTGACGATGCCGGCGATTTCATGGCCGGGCACCATGGGGAACATGGCGCCGCCCCATTCGTCGCGGGCCTGGTGGATGTCCGAGTGGCAGACGCCACAGAATTTGATGTCGATGGCGACGTCGTCGGCGTTCGGCGCGCGACGTTCGAAGGAGTAGGGAGCCAGTCTTTCTTTGGCGGCCGAGGCCGCGTATCCGCGCGCGAGTGTCATGGTGGGTGGTCCGTTTATAAAGGGGGAAGGGGATTGCACTGCGCATTGCGGCCGGGGCAAGGCAGTCGACTGTCGTTATATCTTGATAAGTATAACGGCTTGAAAATTATAGCCGATCGCGGCCATGGCGCGCGCACCAATGGCGCGGCGGCTGCGGGGACAATTGCTCGCGGCGCGCGTGACGCCCGCTCGGCATATGCCGATCACAAGATGACCAGGCGGCGCCGGCGCCGCTTGGTCACCCGGCGCGATTACGCCTCGTGTTGCTTACGACGCCGTGCCGCGACGCCGAGCAGGCCCAGGCCACCGAGCAGCATGGCGTAGGTCGATGGTTCCGGCACGGCGGCGACCGACAGCTCGAAGTTGTCCACCGTCGGCCAGACATAGTCGGCGTCCGAGTGGATGGAGCTGACCGTCAGCGACACCATGCTGGCGGTGGAGACGAAGCCCAGGAAGGAGTTCACCTGGGAATTCTTGACCTCGTAGCTCAGCGTGGCGCCCGTGCTGTCGACGCCGGTCACCAGCACCGAGAAGCCCGGTTCCGAATAGCCGCCCATGTCGGAGGTAAAGAAGAAACCGCCGGTGCCCACGATCTTCTGGCCGAATTTGCTGAAGGTCAGGCCATCGCCGTCATTGCTGGTGGTCAGCCACCAATCGCCATCGTCATCACCACCTGGGTACATATGCTGGTTTTTGGGGCCGGCGCCGACGGAATAGTCGTAACCACCCGCGGTGCGCGCCATCGGCGAATCGTAACGCTCATCAATATCCAGATCGTTGAAGGTATCTACTCCGCTTTTGCCCACGGCCGACTGGTAGGAGGCCTGACTCGTATAAACGGTGAGTTCCGCATGGGCCGCGGTGGCGGCCAGCAACATGACGGCGGAAGCAAAAACAGACTTGGTGGATAGAAACTTCATAGGAACAAACTCCTCATCACAAAGGTTAATTGAAAGTTGGGTTGATCAGGCCTGAAGCTTCAATGTAGCGCTACCAATAAAGCGATGCAATAATTATATTAAAAATATGATAATTATTGTGCACTGCAATGTCCGCCCGTTGTATATATCAGTAAAGAGAGATTGCATTTTTTTCCTAGCCGAAAAATCAGCTGCGGCAGGGCAATGTGGCTGCGGTTCTCTTCAGAAATTGTCGGCGCGGCGAGGCCGCATCATGGCGCTAGCCCGCATGACAGGCCGCTTACGCACGAAAGGTGGCTAACGGACGGGATGGGCGGGATTGTTAATCGCGTTCTTTGACGAGGTAGTTGTAGAGCATCCGCAGCGAAGCGGCACAGTGGTCGGTAATGGCGATAATTTCTTGCAAGACAAGAAAACTGCGTTATGGAAATAGCCCATAGTCAACCGATCATGACGATCGCGAACGCGCGGCTCAACTGGCCGGGGCCACGATGTTGGGCGCTACCATTGCGCCGGCGCTGAAATATTGTTTGCGCAAGGGGAGGGCGGAAAGCAGTAAGAGTCGAACTTACAGGAGAGCGGCTGACGCCCTCCACCGGGTTTGAAGCCCGGCCACACCACCGGATGAGTGTGCTTTCCTCGGGATACCGGCGTCCCGTTCTTGCTGTCGCGCTAGCAGGCGGCGCCGCTGTCGCCGCTGTCGCCGCTGTCGCCGCTGTCGCCATCGAGCCAGACGGCGTTGGGCCGCAGCAAGTGGGCGTTGCCGACGCGCCGAGTATAACCGACGCGATCGAAAAATTCTAACACCTGCACCGCCCGCTTGCGCCCGAGGCCGCTGGCGTCGCGGAAGGCGGCCGTGCAGACGGCGCCCGCTGGATTTTCCGCCGCGTCCGCCGTCCCGAGAGCGACCACCAGCCGGGCCAGCGCCGCCATCTGCGAGGGGTGGTAAAACAGTTCGGGCACCACCTGGCTCAGCTGGCCGGACTTGCCCAGCTTGCGCAGCAGCGCGCGCACTTGCGCCTCGGGCACCTGGTGTTCGCGGCCGAGGTCGCGCACCCATGGCGGATCGAAGCCGCCCAGCGCCACGCTGGCCAGCAGGCGTTGCGCCAGCGCCTGCTCCCCGGGCGTCAATTCCACCGTATGGCCGGGCAGGTGCAGCGCGCGGCCGCGTTGCAGCAGCGCGCCACGGCCGGCCAGCGCCGCGATCAGATGCGACCACAGCAAATCTTCCATCTCCGGTTCGACGATGCGCTTCAAGCGCCACAGTTCCGGCCCGGCCTCGTCCGGCGCGCGCTCGTGGAACTGCGCCAGCGCCGCCAGGATGCGTGCCTCCAGCGCCCGCACGGCGGCCGGCGCGATCAGCAGCGCGTCGCCGCCGCGCAGGGCGAGGCGCAGCGTGCCCTCGGGCGCCACGATCTGCTCCGGCGGCAGCAGCGACAGCCGCACCAGCGCCGTCAGCCGGATGCCGAGCGGGCTTTGCGCCAGCAGCGCCCCATATTCGCCGCCGCCGATGAAGTCGGCCAGCGCGTCCAGCCACGCCATGCGGGCCGCGCTGCGCCGCTTGCGCGCCGGCGCGAACGGATCGAGCACGACGCCGCCGCCTATGGTCGCCGTGGCCTGCGCGTTGCGCACCACAAAGCGGTCGCCCGGCACCACATGCAGCGCCGTCTCGAACACCAGTTGCACGCGGGCGCGCCGGCCCGCTTGCAGCAGCTCGCCTTCGAGCGGCACCACGTGGGCCACGCCGTGCGCGGCGCCCAGATGGACGTGCAAAGGCGCCCACGCTTTCAGGGCGGGGCCGGCGTCGTCCATCAGCGTCAGCTCGGCGTCGAAGCGCGTGCCGCACTCGCCCAGCGCCGGCGCCACCATCCAGTTGCCGCGTTCGATGGCGCGGCGCGGCGCGCTGCCGAGATTGAGCGCCAGGCGCTGGCCGGCGACGCCGCTGTCGGCCGGGCGGTTTTGCGCGTGGATGCTGCGCACCCGCAGCAGCTCGCCGCCGGGCGCCAGTTGCAGCGTGTCGCCGACGTGGACGCGGCCGGCCAGCGCGGTGCCGGCGACGATGGTGCCGTGGCCGGCCAGCGTGAACACGCGGTCTATGCCGAGGCGGAACAAACGCCGTTCGTCGCGCGCCGGCAGCGCGGCCGCCTGCTGCGCCAGGTGCCGCCGCAGCGCCGCCACGCCTTCGTCGCCGGGCTCGGTGGCGCGGGTGCGGAAGATGGGCGCGCCGGCCAGCTCGGTGTGCGCCAGCAGCGCGTGGATGTCGTGCTCGACCTGCGCCAGGCGGGCGGCGTCGGCGCGGTCGGCCTTGGTCAGCGCGACGGCCGCGCGGCCGATGCCGAGCAGGCGCAAAATGGCCAGGTGTTCCAGCGTCTGCGGCATGATGCCGTCGTCGGCGGCGACCACCAGCAGCGCGAAGTCGATGCCGGTGACGCCGGCGGCCATGGTGCGGATGAATTTTTCGTGGCCCGGCACGTCGATCACGCCCAGCACCGCGCCGTTGTCGAGCGCGGCGTAGGCGTAGCCGAGCTCGATGGAAATGCCGCGCGCCTTTTCTTCCTTCAGGCGGTCGGTGTCGACGCCGGTGAGGGCGCGCGTGAGCGTGGTCTTGCCGTGGTCGATGTGGCCCGCCGTGCCGACGATCATGGCGGCAAGCGTTCGAGCTGGGCCGCGAAGGCCGGCTGCTGACTTTCCTCCAGACAGCGCAGGTCCAGCCACAGCGTGTCCTGGCCGATGCGGCCGATGACGGGCACAGGCAGGCCGCGCAGCCGCTGTTCCAGCCGGCCCAGCGCGTTGCCGACGGCGCAGCCCGGCGACGCGCGCACCGCCAGGCCGTAGCTCGGCAGCTGGTCCACCGGCAACGCGCCGCTGCCGATCTGGCTCAGCATCGCTTGCGCCGTCACGCCGTAGGATGGGCCCAGCGCGTGCTGCAACAGCGGCTGGAGTTCGACCGCCTGCCGCTGCATGGCGTCGGCGCGGCGGGTCAGCAGGCGCAGCGTGGTCAGGCGTTCGGCCAGCAGGTCCGGCGCGCGGTACAGCGCCAGCACCGGCGCCAGCGCGGCCAGGGTCAGCTTGCCGACGCGCAGCGCCCGCTTCAAAGGATTTTTTTTGATCTGCGCGATCAGGTCGGCGCGCCCGGCGATGATGCCGCACTGCGGCCCGCCGAGCAGCTTGTCGCCGCTGAAGGTGACGAGGTCGGCACCGGCGGCGATGGTTTCGCGCACCGTCGTTTCGTGCGGCAGGCCGTAGCGTTCCAGGTCGACCAGGGTGCCGCTGCCGAGGTCGACGACCAGCGGCACGTGATGCTCGCGCGCCAGCGGCGCCAGCTCCGCCACGGCCACGCTTTTGGTGAAGCCGGTGATGCTGTAATTGCTGGCGTGGACCTTCATCAGCAGCGCCGTCTGCGGGCCCAGCGCGTTGGCGTAGTCGGCCCGGTGGGTGCGGTTGGTGGCGCCGATTTCGCGCAGCGTGGCGCCGGCGCGCTGCATCACGTCGGGGATGCGGAAGGCGCCGCCGATTTCCACCAGCTCGCCGCGCGAGATGACGACCTCGCGGCCCATGGCCAGCGTGTTGAGCATCAGCAGCACGGCGGCGGCGTTGTTGTTGACGACGGTGGCCGCTTCGGCGCCCGTCAGTTCGCGCAGCAAGTCTTCGACCAGGTCGTCGCGGTCGCCGCGCTTGCCGGTGTCGAGGTCGAATTCCAGGTTCATCGGCCATTGCAGCGCTTCGACCACGGCTTGCACCGCCGCGTCGGGCAGCAGCGCGCGGCCCAGGTTGGTGTGCAGCACGGTGCCGGTCAGGTTGTAGACGGGCTTTAACTGTGCGCGGTTGGCCAGTGCCAGCCGCGCGCCGACTTGCGCGTTCAGCGCCGGGATATCTTCGACCGCGGCATCGGCATCGGCATCGACCGCGGCATCGGCGCCGGCCAGCAGGCACGCGCGCTTGTCCGCCAGCAGCGCGCGCGCCGCGTCCACGGTCTGGGCCCGGCCGTAGGTGGCGATCAGCGCGGCGCAGCTGGAACAGGCCAGCATGCGGTCGACCGAGGGCAGGTGGATGGAACGCGCCGGGGACGGGACGGGCAGGGCGGTGGGCTGGTTCATGGTCGCTTTACATATCCCGGACGCGGGAATATCCGGTGAGCAGTTCGGTGTGGGACATCAGGCCTGGGCGCTGAACCACAGCAGCGGATTGCCGCTGGCGCGGTCGTAGCCGGCTGCCGAGACCAGCAAGTCCAGCGTCAGGCTGGCCAGGTCGTCGGCCAGCGGCTCGATGTAATAATCATGTTCCTGATTGAAGATTTTACGATAGCTGTGGCAATCCTCGCAGGTTTCGGCGCGCGCCACTTTTTTCGGATCGTTGGCCTTGCTGCGCGGCTTGGCCGTTTGCGCCAGCGCGGCCGCGTCGATGGCGTCCAGGCTGCGATAGGCGATCTGGCTATTGCTTTCGCAGGTGGAGCATTTGACGCGCACCATATGCCATTCGCTGGTGCAGATGCCGCATTGCAGATAGCGATAGCCTTGCGACTGGCCGCCGATGCGGATCGCGCTGGCGACCGGGTGCGAGCCGCAGACCGGACACAGCGTGCCCGTCTCCAGCACCGGCACGTCCAGCTGGTGCAACATGCCCGCTTGCACCGTCCACAGCACTTGCAGCGCGGCGGCGACGAAGGGCGCGTGCAGCGCATTGACGGCGGCGCCATCCTGGGCCAGCACGGCGTCGGCGCAGGCGTCGAGGGCGGCGGCGTCGAGGCCGCGCAATTCGCCCAGCACCGCGCTCAGTTGCGGCGGGGCGGCGGCGAGGCTGTCGAGCCGGTCGAGCAGGCTGGAAAATATGCGGCGCCAGACCGGGTCGCGTTCGCCGCCCACCGGGATCAACGGCATGCGGTGGGCCAGCGCCTGCTGCATGTCGGCCAGCGGCGGCAGCGTGACGGCGTCCCTGGGCAGGGCCACGCTGACGGCGGCCTGGGCGTCGACCAGCGCCGCCATCAGCAGCAGATAGCCGCCCAGCGTGGCGTCGACCGGCGTGCCGCCGACGGCGCCGCCGGCCAGCTGGCGCAGACGGGCCGCGCGCGCGGCGAAGGCGCTGGCCGCTTGCGGCAGCAGCAGGCGCGGAATGGCGTTGTGGTCGAGCGACTCGATGTCGCCCGCTTCCAGAATTCGTTGTACCAAGTAAGTCCCCAGTATGTGCTGTCGTGCGTGCTGTCGCGCGGCCGCCTCCAGTGTAAGCTATGCGCGCGAATGGCTCAGTCCTCCAAGTGGCGGACGGCCTTGGCGAACCAGCGTTCGTGATGTTTTTTGGCCCAGCCGTAAGTGACCGTGCCGCGCACCATGGCGCCTATCGACCCCTTGACCCACAGGCCGGCGTAGACGTGGACGATGATGGAGGCGATGATCACAAAGGCGCAACAGGCGTGCAGCAGCGCGGCCAAACGCACCAGCTCGATCGGAAAATAAAAGGCGAAATAGGCGCGCCAGATGACGATGCCCGAGGTCAGCAGTCCCAGCATGCAGGCGATCAGCACCCAGAACAGCATCTTCTGGCCGGCGTTGTAGCGGCCGACCTTGGGCAGTCTTTCTTCGCGGTTGTTGAGCACGTCGCCGATCTGCTTCATCCAGTGCACGTCGCCCTGTTCGAGCAGGTTGTGGCGCCAGAAGCGCAGCACCAGGATAAAGAACGAGACGAACATCAGCAGGCCGATGAAGGGGTGGAGGATGCGGGTCCACTGGCCGCCGCCGAGGAACACGGCCAGCCACGCCGTGGCCGGATGGAACATCGCCAGCCCCGACACGGCCAGCAGCACGAAGCAGATGGCCGTGATCCAGTGGTTGCTGCGCTCGTTCGCCGTGTAGCGCAGGATCAGCGGCAAGCCTTGCTTGTTGTAGTGACGGTCAGCGTGTTTCATCTTCGTTCTCCCGGATGCGTTTGGCCGCCTCCAGCGCCGCGGCTTCCTCGTCCCGGCTGACCTCGTTCGGCCCGACCCGGGTGTAATGGAACAGGCCGGCCAGCGCCGTCACCGCCAGGCCGGCCAGCGCCAGCGGCTTGGCCGCGCCCTTCCACAGTCCGACCAGCGGGCTGATGCGCGGATTCTTGGCCAGGTTGCTGTACAGGCCGGGACGGTCGGCATGGTGCAGCACATACATCACGTGGGTGCCGCCGACGCCGGGCGGATCGTACAGGCCGGCGTTCGCGTAGCCGCGCGACTTCAAGTCCTCGACCCGTTCGGCCGCGTGCTCCTTCATGTCTTCCTTGGTGCCGAAGGTGATGGCGCCGGTCGGGCACGTCTTGACGCAGGCCGGTTCCTGGCCGACGGCCACGCGGTCCGAGCACAGCGTGCACTTGTAGGCCCGGTTGTCCTTCTTGGAAATGCGCGGCACGTCGAAGGGACAGCCGGCGATGCAATAGCCGCAGCCGATGCAGTTTTCCTGGTGGAAGTCGACGATGCCGTTGGTGTACTGGACGATGGCGCCCGGCGCCGGACAGGCTTTCAGGCAGCCCGGATCTTCGCAGTGCATGCAGCCGTCCTTGCGGATCAGCCACTCCAGGTTGTCGTCGTTGTTGACCACCTCCGCGAAGCGCATCACGGTCCAGGACTGCGGCGTGAGGTCGCGCGGATTATCGTAGACGCCATCGTTTTCGCCGACCTCGTCGCGCAAGTCGTTCCATTCCATGCAGGCGGTCTGGCAAGCCTTGCAGCCTATGCACTTGGAGACGTCGATCAGCTTGGCGACCGTGCCGGTGACCGGCGTGCGCGCCTCCGGCGTCTGCACCGTGGTGGCCGACATGCGTTTGATGTCGAGTGATTGCAATGCCATTAGATTTCTCCTCGCGCCGTCATGGTGCGGCTTTTTCCACTTTGACCAGGAAGGACTTGAATTCCGGCGTTTGCGAATTCCCGTCCCCGACGCCCGGCGTGAGGGTGTTGATCAGATAGCCTTTCCTGGCCAGGCCGGTGAAGCCCCAGTGCAGCGGCAGGCCGACGGTGTGGACCGGCTTGCCGTCGATGACGAGCGTCTTGATGCGCTTGGTCACCACCGCCTTGGCGATGATGTGGCCGCGCCCCGAGGTGACGCGCACGCGTTCGCCCGCCACCACGCCGATCGAATGGGCCAGCTCCTCGCCGATCTCGACGAACTGTTCCGGCTGCACGATGGCGTTCAGGCGCGCGTGCTTGGTCCAGAAGTGGAAGTGCTCGGTCAGCCGGTAGCTGGTGGCCACGTGCGGGAAGTTCTCGTGCGTGCCGAACAGGGCGCGGTCGCCGGGGAAGACGCGGGCGGCCGGGTTGCTGGTGGCCAGAGGATTGTTCGGATGCAGCAGGTTGCGCCCGATGGGATTTTCAAACGGCTCGTAATGCTCGGGGAAGGGCCCCTCGGCCATCGCCGAACGGCAGAAGAAGCGCGCCACGCCCTCGGCCAGCATGATGAACGGCCCCATGCCGTTTTCGGGCGGCTCGTCGAGCTTGAAGTCGGGCACGTCGGCGCCGCCCCAGCTGACGCCGTTCCACGCGATCAGCTTGCGGGTCGGGTCCCACGGTTTGCCGGCCGGGTCGCAGGAGGCGCGGTTGTAGAGCACGCGGCGGTTGGCCGGCCAGGCCCAGGCCCAGTTCAGCGTGTTGCCGATGCCGGTGGGGTCGCTGTTGTCGCGCCGTCCCATCTGGTTGCCGGCCGGGGTCCAGCAGCCGGTGAAGATCCAGCAGCCGCTGGTGGTCGAGCCGTCGTCGCGCAGCTGGGCGAAGGACGACAGTTGCTCGCCCTTCTTGACCAGCAGCTTGGTGGCGTCCTTGGGATCGAACAGATCCTTGAGCGCCTTGCCGTTGTATTCCATCGCCAGCTCTTCCGGCGTCGGGCTGTCCGGCTTGGCGTAGTTCCACGTCAGCTTGACGATGGGGTCGGGGAATTTGCCGCCCTCGTCCAGGTACAGCTTGCGGATGCGCAGGAACAGGCCGGACATGATGTCGAGGTCGCTGCGCGTCTGGCCCGGGCCTTCGGCGCCCTGCCAGTGCCACTGCAGCACGCGCGACGAGCTCACCAGCGAACCGCGTTCCTCGGCGAAGCAGGTGGTCGGCAGGCGGAACACTTCCGTCATGATCTTGGTGGGATCGACGTCGTGGAACTCGCCCTGCGGTTTCCAGAACTCGCCGGTCTCCACTTGCAGCGGGTCCATCACGACCAGGAACTTCAGCCTGGACAAGGCCTCGGTGACCTTCTTCTTGTTCGGTCCCGACGCCAGGATGTTGAAGCCCTGCGCGATGTAGCCGTTCATCTCGCCGTTGTGCATCATCTCGATGGCTTGCATCATGTCGTACAGCTTGTCGAGCTTGGGCAGGTAGTCGTAGGCCCAGTGGTTGTCCTCGGTGGCGGCGTCGCCCCACCACGTCTTCATGAAGCTGACGTGGAATTTCTTGTAGTTGCTGTAGTAGCTGAGCTGGTTGGGCCGCAGCGGTTTCAGCGCCCGCGCCGCGATGTAGTGGTCGAACTCCTGCTCGGGATCGCTGGGCAGGGTCATGTAGCCGGGCAGGGAATTGGACAGCAGGCCTAGGTCGGTCAAGCCCTGGATGTTGGAGTGGCCGCGCAGCGCGTTCATGCCGCCGCCGGCGATGCCTATATTGCCCAGCAATAGCTGGACCAGCGCGCCGGTGCGCAGGGTCTGCGAGCCGGTCGAGTGGTGGGTCCAGCCGAGCGCGTACAAGATGGTGCCGGCGCGGCCCGGCACGGCGGTCGACGCCAAAGCCTCGGCCACCTTGAGGAACTTATCGTGCGGCACGCCGCAGATGCGCGTAATCATGTCCGCCGTGTAGCGCGCGTAATGCTGCTTCATCAGCTGGTAGACGCAGCGCGGATGCTGCAAGCTGGTGTCGACCTTGGCGTAGCCGTCGTCCCCCATCTCGTAGTCCCAGCTGCTCTTGTCCGCGTATTTATTGGTCTGGTGGTCGTAGCCCGAATACAGGCCGTCCTCGAAACCGAAATCCTCGCGCACGATGAAGGACATGTCGGTGTAATTCTTGACGTAGTCGTGCTGGATCTTGTCGTTCGTCAGCAGGTAGTTGATGATGCCGCCGAGGAAAACAATGTCCGTGCCGGTCCGCGTGGCACAGTAGTAATCGGCCACGGAGGCGGTGCGGGTGAAGCGCGGGTCGACCACGATCAGCTTGGCCTTGCGGTGGGCCTTCGCTTCCGTCACCCATTTAAAGCCGCAGGGATGGGCCTCGGCCGCGTTGCCGCCCATGACCAGGATGACATCGGCGTTCTTGATGTCGACCCAGTGATTCGTCATCGCGCCACGTCCAAACGTCGGGGCAAGACCTGCCACCGTCGGTCCGTGTCATACACGCGCCTGATTGTCGAAGGACAGCATGCCCATACTGCGGATCGCTTTATGGGTCAGGTAGCCGACCTCGTTGGTCGCCGCCGACGCCGCCAGCATGCCGGTGCTCAGCCAGCGGTTGACGGTCTTGCCGTCGGCCGTCTTTTCGATGAAGTTCTGGTCGCGGTCGTCCTTCATCAGGCGCGCGATCTTGGTCAGCGCCACGTCCCACGAGATCGGCTGCCATTCGGTGCCGCCCGGCGCGCGGTATTGTGGCGCGAGCAGGCGGGTGGGGCTGTGGATGAAGTCGATCAGGCTGGCGCCTTTCGGGCACAGCGTGCCGCGGTTGACCGGGTGGTCGGCGTCGCCCTCGATGTGGATGATGCTGGCGGTGGCGTTCTTGGCGCCGTCGCCCAGGCCGTACATCAAGATGCCGCAGCCGACCGAGCAATACGGGCAGGTGTTGCGGGTCTCGGTGGTGCGGGTCAGCTTATATTGCCGGACTTCGGCCAGGGCCGTGCTCGGCGCGAATCCCAGCAGCGCGATGCTGGACCCCGCGATGGTTGCGCCGGTCACCCTTAGGAACTGGCGTCTTGACATCTGTACCATATTGACCTCGATCAAGGAATGTGCAGAGAAGTGCTATTTATATCTTATATCATTCTCGACAAATGATGCGCTCGTTCAAACAAAGTTTCCAGCGCGCTGCAACTGTGCGGGCCGCGAAACAGGGGGTGGCGGCGGCCACGGTTGTGTGCCGCGCGCCAGCGCTCCTTGTCCCCGATCAATTCCGATAATTTCCTACTGGATAGAATCAAGTCCGGCTTGGCGCTCCCGACCGTCGGGAGGCGAAAGCCGACGATATGCAACCGGAGATGGACATGGATGGACAGAGACGCCGCGCGCCCGGCGCCGGCGGTCCGGCGAGCGCGCCGACGGTGGCGGTCGCAGCGAACCGGCCGACCGCGCCGGCGATACCGCCCCTGCCGGCGATGGCGGCCCCGGCGACGGCGCGGCAGGGCGGCGCCTTCGCCATCGTCTTCGCGCTGATGGTGGTCGGCCTGCTGGGCTTCATCGGCATGGCGCTCGACCTGGCGCAGCTGTACAACCGCAAGGCCGCGCTGCAAACGGTGGCCGACGCCACCGCGCTGGCGGCCGCGCGCCAGCTCGACGGCACGGCGCAGGGCATCGGCCGCGCCTTGCAGAGCGCCAGCGCGCTGGCGGCCACCTATCTGTCGACCTATAACGGCCGGGCGCTGGGCTGGCAGGATCAGGCGCTGCAATTCGGCGCCTCGCCGACCGCCGTCGACGGCAGCGGCTGGCTGACGGCCTCCTCGGCCCAGTCGGCGCCGGCCACGCTGCTTTACGTCAAGGCCGACACCAGCTTGCTCGACTCGGCGCCCGGTGTGATTGAAACCGTTTTCATGCGCGTGCTGTCGGACGCGCTGGCCAGCGTGGCCACCCGTGGCCGCGCCGTGGCCGGACGCGCCACGCTCAACATCACACCGCTGGCCATCTGCGCCATATCGCCGCTGGCGGCGGCGCCGCGCAACAACAACGGCAGCGCCGCCTACGTCGAACTGGTCGAATACGGCTTCCGCCGCGGCGTGGCCTACGATTTGATGCAGCTCAATCCCGGCGCGGCGACGGCGGAAAATTTCGTCGTCGACCCGCTCGACCCGGCCGGCGCCCTCGGCTCGGCGGCCAATCTGACGCCGGCGGCGGTGGCGCCGTTCGCCTGCGCCGGCAGCGTGGCCTTGCCGCACGTGGTGGGCGCCCAGCTCACGGTGCAGCGCTATTTTCCGCTCGGCGCCCTGGCGCTGGCGCTCAATTCGCGCTTCGACCAGTTTGCCGGCGGCCCGTGCACGCCGAACGGCGCGCCGCCCGACAGCAACATCATGGCCTACCCCTACGCCGGCGGCATAGGGCTGGATGAACAAGCTGCCGGCCGGCACCGCGCCGGCCACCCAGAGCGCCGCCACCGCGTCGGGCGCCACGGTGCGCTGGACCATCGCCGATGCGCCGCCTCCGCTGAGCGGCAACACGGCGCCGGCCTACGGGCCGCTGTGGGCCTACGCCAGGGCGGTGCCGTACGCGGCCTACACGGCGGCCGGCGGCGTCGAACCGGCCGCCGGCTACCCGACCTTGGCGGTGACGAGCTGGCCCATCCTGTATCCGCCGGTGCCGGCCCCCGGCAGCTATCCGGCCAAGCCGCCTTATCTGGGTCTGGCCGCGAATTATTTTCTGGCGCCGTCGGCGCCCAACCTGCCGGGGTGGAAGCAGCGCCGCGTGCTCAATGTGCCCTTGCTGTCCTGCCCGGTCGCCGGCGGCGTCACCGTGCTGGCGACCGTGCTGGCGGTCGGCAAATTCTTCATGACGGTGCCGGCCAGCGCGACCGTCCTCAGCGCCGAATTCGCGGGCATCGCGCCGGAGTCGGCGCTGGGCGGCCAGGTGGAGCTGTTCCAGTGAAGCGGCCGGGGCGCGGGCAGGGGGGCGTGGCGGCGGTCGAGCTGGCCGTCATGCTGCCCTTCGTTTTCGCGCTGCTGGCCTGTCCGGCCGTGCTGGGGCGCGCGTTTTACTACCAGGCGGTGGCACAAAAAGCCGCGCACGACGCCGCGCTCTACCTGGCCACCGTGGCGCAGATCGACATGGCCACGCCGGCCCGCGCCGGCCAGCAATTGCTGGTGGCCCAGGCCATAATCGCGGCCGATACGCCGGGCATGCCGTTTTATTCGACGCCCAGCCTGCAGTGCGACGGCGGCGATTGCGGCAATGTCGCCCCGCCGACCGTGATCCGCGTGCAGGTGAGGCTGGCGCTGCCGGACAATTTGTTCAGCGAATACACCTTCGACACCATCGGCTTTCTCGGCTTGACGTTGCAGGCGGACGTGACGATGGCCTATGTCGGTAACTAAGCCGCCCGCCGCTGATAGGCCGGCAGCCGTAGCGCGCCGGCGGGGCGGCCGCGCCGTCCAGGCCGGCATCATCACGGTCGAGTTCGCGCTGCTGGCCATCGTGTTCTTCACCTTCATCTTCGGCGTGATCGAAGTGGCGCGCGCGCTCTACCTGTTCAACACCTTGCAGGAAGTGACGCGCCGCGCCGCGCAGATGGCGGCCGTGACCGATTTCAGCTCGCCGGCCGCGATGGCCGCGCTGCGCCGGCAAGCCGTGTTCCGCTCGACTGCCGGCGCGCTGCTGCTGGGCGACCCGGTCACCGACCAGAGCATCCAAATCCAGTATCTGTCGGTGGCCCGCAGCGGCGCCGTGCTGACGCTGACGCCGGTCGGCGCCAGCGCCATGCCGGCCTGCCCGGCGCGCAACGTCGTCAACTGCGTGCACGACCCGAACGGCGCCGCCTGCATCGGACTGGTGCAGGTGATGCTGTGCGGCGCCGGCGCCGGCGCCTGTCCGCCGCTCGCCTATGCGCCCATGCTGCCGCTGGTGAAGTTGAGTTTTCCGCTGCCGCCGGCCACCGCCATCGTCCGGGCCGGTTCGCTGGGCTACCAGCCGGGCATGCCGCTGTGTCCGTGACGCCGGGGCGCGGGCGCGGCTTGGCCGCTGAACGATATCAATCGTTTAAACGATTTAGCTCTTTGGTATCAGTCCGGCTTTATCAGTCCGACTGATGGACCGGTCGCGGATCGGCGCGGCGCTCGCGGGCGAATAGTTGGGCCATGGGGAACTGGGCGGGCGCCTGGACGGGCGGCGCGGCCAGGTGGTGGCCGCCATCGTGGCCGAGGCGCACGCAGTGCGCCAGTTCCGGCGCGCGGCGGGCGATCAGCCGGTCGATGGCCTCCAGCGCGCCGGGCGGCAACAACTCGTCGCCGCCGACAAAGGCCAGGTAGTCGCCGCGCGCGAGGCAGGCGCCGCGATGGCGCGCGCCGGCCACGTCCGGCCGGTCCTGGCCGCAGACGGTGAAATTGATGTTGTGGAATTGCCGCTGTTGGCGCCGGACCAGGTCCAGCGTGCCGTCGCTGGACGCGACGTTGACGACGATTAATTCGTGATGGCTGCGCATCTGGCCGCAAATCGCGGCCAGGCAGGCGCCGATGTGGCGCTGCGCGTTGTACGCCGGAACAATTATGGTGAGTGAAATCGCTTCCATCATGCCGTCCCCCGTGGGTGCGCGACGCCGCCGCCGCCACGCTGAGTATAAGCCGGGAAGCTGGTCAATAAAACATCTTTTGTGTAAATGAAGCGGTGGGCGGGTGGGCGGAGCGCGACGGCAATCGGGGTCAAGACCGTGGTCCGACCCCGAATTCACGCAACCGTGCTGTGACGCCGGCCGCGCTCGCTTACATGCGCGGTTCGCCGTCGCGGTTGACCGGGATGGTGTTACCCGGCGCGGAGGACAGTTGCACGTGGTGTTCGGTGCCGCGGTAGTTGTAGGTCACGTCCCAGTAGGCCGGGGTGTGGCTGGCGACATTTTCGCAGCGGCGCACGTCGCGGTCGTAGGTGCCGCCGCTGCTGCCGCTGACATTCGAGCCGACCACGGCGCCGGCGATGGCGCCGCCGGCGGTGGCGACCTGGCGTCCGCTGCCGCCGCCGATCTGGTGACCGAGCACGCCGCCGAGGATGGCGCCGACGACGGTGCCGGCCGCGTTGCTACGCGGCGCTTCCTGCACCTGCTCGCGGTCGACCCAGCAGCGCTGCTCCGGCGGACCGACCACCGCGTGCACCGACGTCACCGGCGCTTCGTACAGGTTTTCCTGCGGACGGCGGCGGTATTCATAGGTCGCTTGCGGCAGCGGCGGCGGCGCTTCGTTGTCGTAGTGGTCGCGGTGGCCGACCGGGCGCACCGACGAGATCTGGTCGTTCAGGCCCATGCCGCTCAGCGACTGGTAGCTGCCCGGCTTGAGCACCACGCAGCGGCCGCGGAAGTAGGCGTCGGTGCACACTTCCCAGCGGCCGCCGTCGACCACGACGGACGAGGCGCGGTCGTTGAAGCCGACGTTCTGGAAATTGTCGACCGGGGCGTCGGCGCTGAAGGTGCGGCCGTGCCAGCCGTCATGCTCGTAGAACGTGATTTGTGCCATGGCCTGCGAGGTCAGCGCCAGCGCGCCGAGGGCGACGGCGATTTTCAGCGGATTCTTGAGTGATTTCATATCGTTCTCCCAGATGGAATAATTGTTGTAGATGGATAGCTTGCATCCCCAGTCGCACTATGCCTGTCTTGTCACTCGACATCTGTGCGCTAGGGTACATAACGGCGCAGGCGGCATCGGACGCCGTTAAAACAGCGACAGGAAGCCGTTGGCGAACAGGGCCACGCCGGCCAGCGCGACCGGGATCGATGTCCACCACACGCGTTTGGCCTTGAGCAGGCCGGAGATCGAATTGAGCAAAATCGCCACTTGCAGGAAGATCACGGCCAGGCCGAAGGGCTTGCCGTGCGCCTTGGCGTCGTCGCGCTGCTGTTCGAGCTCCTTGGCCTTGTCCTGCAAGGCTTTTTTCTCGCCGTTGTAGCGCGCGATCTGCTGCTGGTAGTCGGCGACTTTGGCGTCGAAGGCGGCGTGCGCGGGGTTGGCCGGCGCCAGCGCCAGCGCTTGCAGGCGCAGCTGGTCCACCTGCAGTTCGTACAGGTGTTGCTTGGTGCTCTTGGCCTGGTAGAAGGCCCACTGGTCCGACGATTGCGCCTGGCTGATGACGCTCAGCGTCGAATACGAACCGCCCTTGAACGTCGACAGCGTGGCGCAGACGGCCAGCACGACCGTGGTCAGCGCCATGTGGTTCAGCCACGGTGCGCGAGTTTCTTCCGCCATGTTCACAGCCCTTCAGAATTGATGAGCCGATAGTATGCCTGCGGACGCGCCTTACGCCAAGGGGGCGCCACGGGCGGCGCTAGGGCGGCGGCGCGCCGGGGGCCAGGTTCAGCTCGGCGTCCGCGCGGCGCGCGGCGACGTTGCGCGTGATGACGGCCAGCATCTGCTCGATGTCGATGGGCTTGGCGATGAAGTCGTTCATGCCCACCCGCTGGCAGTGCTCGCGCTCGGATTCCATCACGCCGGCCGTCATCGCCAGGATGGGCAGGCGCAAGCCCAGTTCGCCGCGCAGGATGCGGGTCGCTTCCATGCCGTCCATGACCGGCATCTGCACGTCCATCAGCACGGCGTCGTAAGCGGCGGCGGCGTGGCGCAGCAGGTCGACGGCCAGCTGGCCGTTGTCGACGGCGTCGATGCGGGCGCCGGCGTGTTCGAGGATGCCGCGCGCCACCACCTGGTTGAGCGCATTGTCTTCCACCAGCAGCAGGCGCACGCCGGCCAGCGGCCGCGCCCGTTCGGCGTCGTCGTCCGGCGCGGCGCGCGCGGGCAGGCCTGGCGCGGCGGCGCCGCCCAGGCTGGCCCGGTGCGCCAGCGCTTCATGCAGCGTGTCGAACAGGCTGGACGCCGTGACCGGCTTGATGAGGATGGCATCGGCCTGCGGCGCGGCGGCGGCCCGCATCAGCTTTTCGCGGCCGTAGGCGCTGACCATGACCACCACCGGCAGCTCGGCCGTCGGCAGCGTCGCGCGCAGCGAGGCCATCGTCTCCAGGCCGTCCATGCCCGGCATTTGCCAGTCGGTCAGGATGGCGTCGTAGCGCAGGCCGGCCGCGTAATGCCGCTGCAATTGCTGCAAGGCGTGCGCGCCGGAGTCGGCGCTGTCGACCTGCCACTGCCACGACCGTATCGTCTTGCACAGGTAGTCGCGGCTGGTGGCGTTGTCGTCGACCACCAGCAGAAGCAGGCCGTGCAGCGCGCGCTCGGGCGCCGGCCGCGCGATGCCGGCCGCGCCGCCGTCGGCCGCCGCCAGCACCATCAGCGGCAGCGTGATGCTGAATTCGCTGCCGGCGCCGACCGTGCTGGCGACGTCGATGTCGCCGCCCATCAGCGTGATGAGGCGGCGGCAGATCGCCAGCCCGAGGCCGGTGCCGCCGAAGCGGCGCGTGGTCGAGGCGTCGGCCTGGGTGAAGGCCGTGAACAGGCGCGCGCGCTGCTCGCCGCTGATTCCGATGCCGCTGTCGCGCACCCGGAAGCGCAGGGTGGCGGCGTCGCCCACGCGCTCGACCAGTTCGACCAGCATGGACACTTCGCCGCGCTCGGTGAACTTGACGGCGTTCGACACCAGATTGGTCAGCACCTGCTGCAGGCGCATGGCGTCGCCCAGCAGCGACTGCGGCACGTCGGCCTCGACGCCGATGGCCAGCTCGATGTCCTTGTCGGCCGCGTTCAGCGTCATCACGGTGGCGATGGCGTTGAGCACGTCGTTCAGCAGGAAGGGCACGGGCGCCAGTTCCATGCGGCCGGCCTCGATCTTGGAAAAGTCGAGCACGTCGTTCAGTATGCCCAGCAGCGCGTTGCCGGACGCCAGTATCATGTCCAGGTATTTGCGCTGCACGGAGCTGAGCTCGGTGTTCCCCAGCAGGTAGGCGATGCCCAGCACGGCGTTCATCGGGGTGCGGATTTCGTGGCTCATATTGGCCACGAATTCGCTCTTGGCGCGGCTGGCGGCGTCGGCCTGCTTTTCGCTGGCGGCCTGGCGCAGCTCGGCGTTCTTGCGCTCGGTGATGTTCATGCCCATCAGGTAGATGCCCTGCACGGCGCCGTCGGCGCCGACGTCGGGGATCAGGTCCATCATCAGGTGCACCACGGCGCCGTCTTTTTGCGTTTCGCGCTCGTAGTGCAGGCGCTGGCCGCGCAAGGCGAGTTCGAGGTCGGCCTGCCAGCCCTGCGCGACCTGGCCGAACACCTCGTTCACGGTCCGGCCCAGCATGGCGGCCGGGTCGATGTCCCACAGCTGCTGGTAGTGGCTGTTGGTGAACTGGAAGCGGGCGTCGCGGTCGAGATAGGCGATCAGCGCCGGCAGGTTGTCGGCGATGGTGCGGATGTGTTTTTCGCGCGCCGCGATCTGGTCCTCGAAGGCGATGCGCTGCGAGACGTCGTGGATGAAGGCGGTGGCCAGATAGCCGTCGCCGGTGTGCAGCGCGCCGACCGACAGCTCGACCGGGATTTCGCGGCCGTCGCGGTGCATGGCCGGCACCCGCACGCGCTGGTTGATGATGGCGCCGGCGCCGCTCTGCGCGAAGCCGTGCATGCCGGCGCGGTGGCCGCCCTGTAGGCGCGCGGGGATCACCAGGGTGATGTTTTCGCCGACGGCCTCGTCGCGGCTCCAGCCGAACATGGTTTCGGCCTGGGCGTTCCACTCCTGGATCACGCCCTGGTCGTCGCAGCTGACGAAGGCGTCGGGCGCCCGTTCCAGGATGTTGCGGATCAGCGAGGCGCCGGCGCGGGTCTGGGCCTGGGCCGTTTCGCGCTCGTTCATCAGGCGGTAAAAGGCGCCGCTCAATTCGCCGATTTCATCGTCGCGGTCCAGTTGCAGCACGGCGATGCCGGCGCGCCGCAGCAGGATGTCGGCGATGTGGCGCCGCAGTTGTTCGAGCGGCGTGAGCAGGTGGCGCACGCCGTACCAGGCCAGCAGGCCGGCCACCAGCGCGAACAGGGCGGCGGCGGCGGCGGCGTCGAGGCGCTGGCGGATCAGCGGCGCCAGCGCCTCGTCGGTGGGGAAGCGGCTGGCGACGATCCAGGCGGTGGCGCTCAGGTGCTTGTAGGCGTACAGGCTGTCGACGCCGTCGCTGTCGGCGGCCTCGGTCCAGCCGTCGTCGCCGGCCAGCGCCAAACGGGTGGCGGCCGGGCTGTGCGGGCCGGCGCCGATGTTGGTCAGCAGGCGCGTCTTGTCGGGATGGCTGATCAGATCGCCGGCGCCGGTCATGATGTAGATATAGCCGCTGCGGCCCGGCCGCAGGCCGGCCAGGGCGTCGAGCAAATGGGTTTGCTGGAGGTTGATGCTGCCGACCACGACCAGCATCAGCTCGCCCTTGCGGTCGAACACCGGCGCGGTGATGGCGACCACGGGCCGGTTCGACAGCTTGCTGCGGAAGGGCGCGGAAATGAGGGGCTTGCGCTTGAGCAGGGTCTGGTCGAAATACGGCCGGCCGGTGGCGTTGGGCAGGCGCGTGATGGTGGGCGCGTTGGTGAACATGTCGACCAGCTCGCCATGCCGGTCGAACACAATGACGCTGGCGAATTCGTTGCGCACCGAGGGGTGGGCCAGCAGGAACCGGTGCAGCGCGGCCGGCTGGTCGAGCGCCTCGGGCGGCACCGACTCGGCCAGCGATGTCAGCAGCGTCTTCTTGGCGTCGAGGTGGTCGTCGAGATAGGCGGCGGCGCCGGCCAGCGCGGCGTACTGCTGCTGGCCGATGATGGCTTTCATGTCGCGCTGCGCCAGCATCAGCGACAGGTAGGTGACGATCACGGTGGCCGCCAGCACCAGCAGCACGACCATGGTCGAGAGCCGGAACTTGAGGGTCTTGGGCAGCAGGCGCTTGGTGGTCATGGCGGCGTGGTCAGGGGAGGGTGGGCCGGCGCGGGCGGGCGCGATGCGTGGCCGGACGCGTGCCAGGACACGTGAAAAGGCGCGTGGCGCGCGCCCCGCTGCCGGGCTCATGTGGACTATGCGCGCTCATGCGGGCAGGCCGGCGTCGAGCGGCGCGTCGCTCAGATCGGCGGCGAAGCGGTAGCGGCCGCTGCCGCTGCGCCTGGCCTGTTGCAGCGCGATGTCGGCCGCCGCGATCAAGTGTTCGGGCGTCTTGCCGTGCAGCGGGTAGAGCGCGATGCCGACGCTGGCGCCCAGCGCCCCGGGCGGCATGGGCGCCAGCTGCGGCAGCGGCGTGGCCAGCACGGCCAGCAGGCGGCCGGTCTGCAACTTGAGCGCGGCGCGCGACACGTCCAGCGTCAGCAGCAGGGCGAACTCGTCGCCGGCCAGCCGCACCAGCAGCGCGCCGGGCGCGGCGGCGGCCAGGCGCGGCGCCAGCTGGCGCAGCACCTCGTCGCCCACTTCGCGGCCGAGCTCGTCGTTGATGGGCTTGAGGCCTTCCAGGCCCAGGAACAGCACGGCGCACGCGGCGTGCGGCGCGGCGCCGGTCAGCTGGCTCAGGCGCATGTACAGCAGGCGGCGGTTGGGCAGGCCGGTCAGCTCGTCGTGGGTCGATTCGAATTGCAGGCGGCGCGACAGTTCCTCGTTGCGGCGCGCCACGGCCACCAGTTCGCGCATGCCGAGGCCGGCCATGAGCACCACCGTCAGCAAGATCGACAGCAAGACCCAGCCGGCCTTGCGCACGTGGTCCGACAGTTCCTGGTTGAGCGCGGTGCGCTCGCTGCGCACTTGCAGCATCAGCGTGTCGAGCACGGCGCGGATTTGTTCCATGTCGCTGCGGCCGTCGCCGTCGAGCATGCGCCGCAGCGCGGCCGCGCCGTCGCCGTTGGCACGCAGGCGGATGGTGTCGGCCATTTCGACCATCTTGTGCTCGATCAGCGCTTGCAGTTGGCGCAGCGGGCCGTCCATGTCGGGATGGCTGCGCAGCAGCAGCTGGCCGGTGCGCAGCAGGCGGTCGTCGAAATGGCCGGTGGCGCGCTGGTAGGGCCGCAGATAGGTTTCGGCGCCGGTCAGCAGATAGCCGCGCTGGCCCGTTTCGGCGTCCTGCAGGTCGGCCAGCAGTTCGCGGCAGCGCAGCAGCTGGACGCCGGCGTCTTCCTGGCGCGCTTCGCTGCGCAAGAAGCGCTGGCCCTGCCCGATGAAGACCGCGGCCTGTATCACCAGCAGCAGCAGGGCGGCGGCCATGATGCCTTTGCCGCGGCCCAGGGTGCTGCCTGTATCCAAGCTTGTTTGCGGCATGGGGTCGCTTTCATCTGTGTGCCGACCTGGCCGCGACCGGCGCGGCGGACGGTGACGATCTTATCATCGGCTCAAGTGCAATCATAGGTAAGATTGCGTTTGCGCGGCGCGTGTGTGGCGGCGCCGGCCGCGCCGGCCGTGCTGGACGTCGCTAAATCGGGAGGCAGCGCCAAGGCGGGGCGCCAAGGCGGCGCGCCAAGGCGGGGCGCCAAGGCGGCCGACCGTCAACGGCGCTGGCGCGTCGTTTCGCGCACCACCAGCTCCAGCGGCGGCACGTCGCGGTAGGCCGGTTCGCCCTTGAGCAGGCTCAGCAGGGCGCCGGTGGCGATGCGGCCGAGCTCGTACAAAGGCTGGCGCACCGTGCTCAGCGGCGGCGCCGTGTACGAGGAGCCGGGCAAGTCGTCGAAACCGATCAGCGAAATATCTTCCGGCACGCGGATGCCGCGGCGGTACAGGCCCAGCCGCACGCCGTAGGCGCTCAAGTCGTTCGCGGCGAACACCGCCGTGTAGCCGGTGCGGCGCTCGAGCAGCTGGGCCACGGCCAGCAGGCCGCTGGCCTCGTGGAAGTCGCCGGCGACGATCAGCGCGGGATCGCTGTCGAGGCCGGCTTCGTGCAGCGCGCGGCGGTAGCCGGCCAGGCGCTCGTTGGCGTCGCTGCTGCTGGCCGGGCCGGTGACGAAGGCGATGCGCTCGTGGCCCAGTTCGATCAAGTGGCGGGCCGCCATGTAGGCGCCGTATTCATTGTCGATCTTGAAGCCGATGGCGTTGCCGGTGCGCAGGTCGCGGCCGGTCGAGACGATGGGGCAGTGGCCGGCGAACTGGCGCACGGCCTCGTCGGACAGGCGGCCGGCCAGCAAGATGATGCCATCGACCTTGCGCGCCAGCAGCAGCCGGATGCGCTCGGCTTCTTCCTGCGCGTCCCAGTGGCCGGAGACGATGACGCTGGTGTAGCCGGTGGCCTTGAGGCCGGCGTCCACGCCGCGCAGCGTTTCGTCGAAGAAGGGGCTGGAAATGTCTTGCACCACGATGCCGATGGTCATCGAGCGGCCCTGCTTGAGGCCGCGCGCCATCTGGTTGGGCGCGAAATTCATCTGCGCGATGGCGGCGAGCACGGCGGCGCGCTTGGCGTCGGCCACCTTGGCGCTGCCGTTCAAGATGCGCGAGACGGTGGCGGGCGACACGCCGGCCAGGCGCGCGACGTCGGTCAGGGTGGCGGGAATGGTGGGGCTGGGGACGTCGCTCAAATCGCTTCCTGTGGCGGGTGGCGGCGGCCGATGGCGGCGCGCCGGACGGCGGCGCCACCGTGTTCGGCGCCACCGTTTTCAGCGCAGCTTAGCATAAAGGCGGGCGGCGGCCCGCCCGCCCGCAACGGCTCAGGCCGCTCGCCGTCCCAGCGCGGCGTGGCGCGCGCGGTAGTGCTCGACGAGGGCGCGGTGGGTCGGCATGTCGGCCACGGCGCGCTGGGCCAGCTGGGCGATGGTCTGGAATTCCCGGCGCGCGTCGGCCGTGCGCGGCAGCGCGGCGGCGTGGGCATCCATCTTCGTCTGGAACTGCATGCCGTACAACACGTACTGCCAGCTCGACGGCGGATACATTTCCAGGTCGACGATGAAATCGAGCCGGTGCGGCGGCCGGCTGCGCCACATCGCCAGCTTGTCGCGCAGCGTGGACGGGATGCTGGCCGGGTCGGCGTTGTCGGTCCAGAACGGATGGTCGCTGCGCTGCGTCAGGCAATAGTGCAGCTTGACGAAGTCGACGATGCGCTCGTAGCGCGCCGTCATCAGCTCGTTGAACAGTCTGGCGGTCGGCTCGAACTGGCCGTCGTGCGGGAACAAATGGCTGACCAGGTAGGCGGCCGTTTCGATCAGGCCGATGCCGGACGATTCCAGCGGCTCCAGGAAGCCGCCGGACAGGCCGACGGCCACGCAGTTTTTCACCCAGTGCTGTTCGCGGTAGCCGACCCGCAGCTTGAGCAGGCGCGGCGTGAGGCCGGCGCTGGCCGGGCCGATGTAGTCGCGCAGCACCTGTTCGGCGCGCTCGTCGCTGGTGTGGCGGCTGGAATACACATAGCCGGTGCCGCGCCGTTCGTGCAGGCCGATGTCCCAGGTCCAGCCGGCTTCATGCGCGGTCGAGATGGTGTAGGAGGGGATGGGCGCGTCGGGCCGCTCGTAGGGCACTTGCAGCGCCAGCGCGCGGTCGACGAAGAGCACGTCGTCGATGGCCTTGAACGGCGTGCCCAGCGCCTCGCCGATCAGGCGCGCGCGGAAGCCGCTGCAATCGATGTAGAGGTCGGCCGTCAGCGTGGCGCCGTCGGCGGTGACGACGGCGGCGATGGCGCCATCGGCGGCCAGTTCCACGCGCTCGACGGTCGCTTGCACGCGGCGCACGCCGAGCGACTGGGCGTGCGTGCACAGCAGCGCGGCGAAGCGCACGGCGTCGAAGTGGTAGGCGTAGTTGAACGGCCCCATGAAGTCGGCGTCGGCGCTGCGCTTGGGCGCGTGCGACGCGTCGGCGACGCGCTTTTGCATGGTGGCGGCGGCCGCGAACGGGGTGTCGGCGCCGGCCGCGCCTTGCAGCCAGTAGGGCAGCAGTTCCGGGCCGCCGGCGCGCTGGCTGGGCATGCTGAACGGGTGGAAGTAATGGTCGCGGCCCGGCTTGGACGCGCCGCGCGGGCGCACCCAGTCGACGAATTTGACGCCCTGCTTGAAGGTGGCGTTGCATTCGCTGACGAAGCGGGCCTCGTCGATGCCGATCGCCGCCAGCGTGCCGCGCAGGGAGGGGAAGGTGCCTTCGCCGACGCCGAGGATGCCGATCTCGGGCGACTCGACCAGGGTGATGCCGACGCCGCCGCCGGTCTTGCCGCTGGCGTCGATGCCCAGGGTCTTGGCCAGGAAGGCGGCCGTCAGCCAGCCGGCCGTGCCGCCGCCGACGATGAGGATGTTCTTGACGGGGCCGCGACCCTGATCCGCCGTCCGGCCGCTGCTGTGGTGTTGCGATTCCATACTAGTCTCCGTGGTTCTGGACGCGGACGGTGGCTGCCGACATGCTGGGGATGTTTATACGCCACACGTTTCGCGCGTCGCCATGATTTTTAAATTGACATCGAGATAAATGATTATGTACTATGAAAACGGTTTCAAGAATATTGAAAACGTTTTCACTTTACTTGAAAACGTTTTCAAAAGCAGGGAAATCTGAAACACACACAAATATGTTAGCACCGGCGGGCCTTCCGGCGGTGACTTAACGAAAAAAGGAGACTTATGAACATCCGCGTACCCACGCCCCGGAAACTGGGCACCCCTATCCAATTGGCCATCTTGACGCTGCTCGCCAGCACCCAGGTCGCCCACGCGCAGGCCGACGTCCAGGCCAGCGCCGCCGCGCCGGTCCAGTCCCAGTCCCAGGCCCAGATCAAGGCCGACAATGCCTCGACCATCGTGCCCGAAGTGGTCGTCACCGCGACCAAGCGCGCCACCTCGCTGCAAAAAACGCCGGTGGCCATCACGGCGCTGACGGCCGCGTCGCTGGAAGACAACCACGTGCAAAACATCGAGGATATCGCCACCCTGGTGCCGGGCTTCCAGGCCACCACCCAGGGCGACCACGGCGTCATCACCATGACGCTGCGCGGCATCGGCAACGACCAGGCGAAAACCGAGCAGGCCGATCCGGAAGTGGCCATCTTCGTCGACGGCATCTACGCGCCGCGCGCGGAAGGCGCGACCTCTTTGCTGTTCGACCTGGACGGCATCGAAGTGCTGCGCGGCCCGCAGGGCACGCTGTGGGGCCGCAACTCCACCGTCGGCACCGTCAATATGCAAACGGCCAAGCCCGTCATCGGCGACAGTTCCTACAACCTGGAAACCGGCGTGGGCAGCTACAACGCGGTCGGCGCCAAGGGCGCTTTCAACATTCCGCTGAACGACAGCATGGCCCTGCGCGTGGCCTTCGACCATGAGCAGCACGACGGCTATGTGAAATTCCAGACGCCGCCGAACATCTCGGTCGCCAGCCAGCAGGCGGCCTACTTCGCCGCCAATCCGACGGCGGCGCTGGCCTCGTTCCAGCCCATCAATTCCAACGACTACGTCACGCGCGGCCAGAAATACAATGCGCAAGACCAGTCGGCGGTGCGCCTGAGCTATCTGTGGCAAGTGACGCCCGCGCTGAAATGGAATGTGTCGTTCGAAGATTTCCGCGACCGCGGCACGCCCAACGAAAACCTGATGCAAAACCCGCGTCCCGGCCAGGACCTGTGGTCGGCCCTGATCATGCAGGCGCCGTCGCAGCAACGCGATTCGCGCAACACCCGCAGCCGCGTGGACTGGGCCATCAACGACACGATGGCGCTGGACTACACCTTCGGTTACGGCCTCTACAACGGCAACTCGACCTTCGACCAGAACGCCGGCGCCAATGTGCCGACCAGCTTCGCCACCGGTGGCAACACCCAGTTCGACAACACCGACTATTCGCACTACAAGAACTACAGCCACGAAGTGCAATTGCAATCGGTGGGCAAGCGCGAGCTCGACTGGCTGCTCGGCGCCTATTACGGCCATGAAAACAACAGCATCCGCTTCGACATTCCGCAGCAGGTCGGCACCACCCAGGGTCCGATCAACTGGATGGGCGTGTTCATCCAGCCCGATGAAACCGTCGAGTCGAAGGCCGTGTTCACCCAGGAAACGTGGAATCCGACCGACAGCCTGCACTTGACGGCCGGCGTGCGCTACACCAAGGATGAAAAGGCCAATAACGGCGGCAACGATTTCTCGTGGACCTACGACGCGACGCTGCCCAACCTGCCGGTGCAGCCGAGCAGCGACCCCAACGTCAACAACAACAACGGCGTGCCCATCGGCCAGCCCGGCTCGGGCCTCAGTTCCTACGACCTGAACACCGGCACCTACAGCGACAAAAAAACCACCTGGCTGGTGAAGGCGGCGTATGAAATCGACGCCAACAACCTGGTCTACCTCAGCGTGTCGACCGGCTTCAAGTCGGGCGGCCTGCAGGACGGCGGCGCTTCCGCCGGCGCGGCCGGCACCTTCGCGCCGGAAACCATCACCAGCTATGAACTCGGCAGCAAGAGCTCCTTCTTCGGCGGCAAGGTGAAATGGAATAACGCGGTCTACGACGAGGAATTCAAGGGCTACCAGTTCGCCAGCTCGGTGACGCTGCCCGGCGGCGGACATACGCTGAACCTGTACAACGTCGGCGGCATCACGCGCATCATCGGCCTGGAATCGGAACTGGCGGCGAAACTGAGCCCGGACGACAAGGTGCAGCTGACCGCCAGCTACATCCCGACGGCCAAGCTCGGTTCCCTGGTGGCGGGCAGCAACGACTACAGCCAGATCATGCCGGCCAACCCCGCCACGGGCGTCAATTCGGAAAGCATCACCGGCAACCGCATGCCGCACACGCCGCGCTTCAGCACCACGCTGCAATATCAGCACATGTTCCACTTCGGCGAAGCGACGCTGGTGCCGCGCATCAACCTGCACTATGAGGCATCGAGCTGGTTGAGCGTGTTCGACGGCGGTGTGGCCACGCCGAACAACGTCGCCAACAATCCGAACGACAAGCAAAAGTCCTATACCCGCACCGACCTCGGCCTGCGTTACAACTCGGGCAAGGCCTGGTACCTCGACGCTTTCGTGCGCAACATCGAGAACAGCAACATCAAGACGGCGGCGCTGGCGCAGCAATCGGCCAATAACGTGGTGGTCTGGCAGGCGCAGTACCTGCCGCCGGTGACCGCGGGCATCAACTTCGGCGTGCGCTATTAAGCGTCGATTGAAAGCGCGGTAGATTTAAAGAGTTGTAGCGGCTGTTTGCATCACCTGGTGTTTTCGGGCCCCCTTCCCAACGGAAGCGGGGTCTTTTTTTGATTTGCGCGGGCGCGTCGCCATCGCGCATAATCCGGCTTGTTTCTTTTTTGAGAATAAAAATTCGATGAATGTGACCGAAGTATTTTTGATCGCGATGGCGCTCATCCTCAGCGTGCCCTACCTGATCTGGCGCCTGGGCCGCACCGATTATTTCGCGCCGCTGGTGGTGGTGCAAATCATCGCCGGCATCTTGCTCGGCCCCGGCGTGCTGGGCGCCGCCTTCCCCGATTACTACGCCTACGTCTTCAGCGCGCCGGTGATCGCGGCGCTGAACGGTGTGGCGTGGTGGGCCGTGATGGTGTTCGTGATGATCGCCGGCGTCGAGCTCGACCTGAAGCAATTGTGGCGCTACAAGCGCGAGAGCGGCGTCACGGCCGGCCTGGCGCTGGGCGTGCCGCTGCTGTTCGGCTGCGGCGCCGCGATCTTCTTGCTGAACTTCGGCGCCGGCTGGGTCGGCACGGCCGCGCACACCTGGCAGTTCGTGCTCGGCATCGGCATGTCGTGCGCGGTGACGGCGCTGCCCATCCTGATTTTGCTGATGGAAAAGCTCGACATCCTGCGCCAGCCCATCGGCCAGCGCATCCTGCGCTACGCCAGCGTCGACGACGTCGCCATCTGGGCCGTGCTGGCGCTGATCCTGCTGGACTGGCAGCGCGTCGGTAAACAGGCCCTGTTCCTGGCCGTGTTCGCGGTGCTGGCCTGGCTGTTCCGGCGCATGATGCCGCGCCTGCCGGAAGCGGACCGCTGGCATGTGGCGCTGATCTGGCTGGCCGTCTGCGCCTGGGGCGCCGACTGGTCGGGGCTGCACTACATGGTGGGCGCTTTCCTGTCGGGCATGGTGATGGAGGGCGACTGGTTCCAGCGCGAAGATATGGACAAGCTGCGCCACTTCGTGCTGCTGCTGATTATGCCGGTGTTCTTCCTCAGCACCGGCTTGCGCACCAACTGGCAGGTCGGCGGCGGCGCCGTGTTCATCGCGGCCGCCGTGCTGCTGGTGGCGTCGGTGGCGGGCAAGCTGGCCGGCGTGCACGCGGCGGGACGGATCTTGAAGTGGGAAAAGGGCGAGGCGTCGCTGATCGGCTGGCTGTTGCAGACCAAGGCGCTGATTATGATTATCTTCGCCAATGTGCTGCTCGACAAGCACATCATCACCAGCCCGAGCTTCACCGCGCTGCTGCTGATGGCCGTCGGCAGCACCATGCTGACGGTGCCGGTGGTGACGCCGAAACTGAAACGGATGCGGGCGCTGGTTTCGCGCGCGCAGTGAGGACGGTCGGCGCCGTATGCGGGGTGGGAAGGCTGCGGCGCCGCTAGCGGGGGCCGCCAGCGGGGGGCGCCAACGGGGGGGCGCCAACGGGGGGGGGTGCCAACGGCAAACGGGGTCGGACCACGGTTTCGAATGAGTCTCTCGAAACCGTGGTC
>NZ_JANXMI010000196.1 GCF_025354735.1 Rugamonas sp. | reverse complement strand
CCAGCATCGCGGCCGACTCGCCGATCAGGCGCGAGCCGTGGTTGCTGCCGCCGGCAACGCCGCCGGCCGCCGGTGTCAGCCGCAGTGCCGACTGCACCATGATGCGCAACTGGTCCAGCACCACCGGCTTGGAGACATAGTCGAAGGCGCCGGCCTTGAGCGCGACGACGGCGTTGTCGGCGCTGCCGAAGGCCGTCACCACGGCGATCGGCGTGTTCTTGTGGGCCGCCGTCACTTCGCGCACCAGCTCCAGCCCCAGGCCGTCGGGCAGGCGCATGTCGGTCAGCACCAGCGCATAGTCGTGCTGCTGCAACAGGGCGCGCGCCTGCTTCAGCGTTTCGGCGCTGTCGACGTCGAGGCCCATCTTGAGCAGCGTGATTTCCAGCAGTTCGCGCAGGTCGGCTTCATCGTCGACCACCAGCACGCGGGGAGAAGCACTCATCGAACAGCCTTTCTGGTGAGACGGGTGGCGGCCCTCATGCCAGCACCGGCGAGGCCGGCGCCGCCGTCGGGCGCGCAAAGGTGATGACGAAACGGCCGCTCGAACTGCGCGAGCCATCGAGATGGGCGCCGGCGTCGAAGCGGTATTCATAGTCGAGCATCGCATCGTTATTCAAACACAGTTCGCGCGCCAGATACAATCCCAGCCCGGTGCCCTTGCTCGAGGTGGTATAGAAGGGCTCGAACAAATGGGCCCGCACTTCGGGCGAGATGCCGGGGCCGTCGTCCTGCACATGCAGTTCCATGTGGCGCAGCTTGTCGCTCACGAGCACCAGCCGGATGCTGGACGGCGCGCCGCTGGCGTAGCGGACGGCGTTGTTGAGCAGGTTGAGTATCACCTCGCGCAGGTGCAGCGGGTCGAAGCGCACGGTGGCCGGGCCGGCGTCGGCGATGCCGATGACGTCGCGCTGCAAGCCGTGGGTATCCTCGAATTCCGCCTTCAGCTCGGCGAGAAAGCCGGCCAACGCCAGCGGCTCGTTGTGCGGCTGGACCTTGCGCGACAGTTGCAAAATGTCTTCGACCATGCGGTTGACGCGGGCCACGTTGTCGCCGACGATCTTGAGCAGGCGCAGGTGGACCGCGCTGTCGAGATCCTCGCCCAGCAGCGCCGTCGCGTGGCCGATGGCCGACAGCGGATTGCGCACCTCGTGCGCGATGCTGGCCGTGAGGCGGCCCATCGACGCCAGCTTCAGTTGCTGCGCCTGATTTTCTATGCCCGTCACGTCCTGCAAGAACAGCACGCTGCGTTCGATGGCGCGGTCGCCCGTGTCGGCGGCGGCGAAGCGCACCTTCAGGTGGGCGGCCAGGTCGCGCCGCGCGCTCCACGCCGCCGTCACGCCCTCGAGCGCGGCGTCGGTGTAGGGCTTGATGGTGACGAAGGAGGTGTGCTGGGCCGGGTCGGCGCGCCAGTCGGCGTAGGCCTGGGCCAGCGGTTGCAGCGCCGGCGCGGCCGACAGCTTGAAGCGCAGGTCGGGGCCGGCCAGGCCCAGCATCTGCTGCGCGGCCGGATTGCCGGCGTGGACCTGGCCGTCGGCGCCGATGACGACGATGCCGTCGCCGACGTTGGCCATCACCAGCCGGTTGACGGCTTGCTGCACACTGATTTCGATGCCGCGCTGGACCGCCAGTTCTTCCTGGCCGATGCGGCGCGCCGCCAGCCGGTTCACCACCAGCACGGCGCCGAAGAAGGCGGCGCAGTACAAGCCCGATTGCAGCACCAGCTCACCGTCGCCGACGAAGACCCGGTAGGCGCTTTCGGCCAGCATGAACAGCGTGACGGTGGCGGTGCAAAACAGGGCCGCCACCAGCGGCGCCAGGATGGCGCAGCCGGCCAGCGGGAACAGGTAGAGGATGGCCAGGCCGCTGCGCACGCCGCCGCCGGCCAGATACAACAGCGAGATGACGGCCAGGTCGCAGGCCAGTTGCGTCATCAGTTGCAGCATGAAGTTGCGCCGCACATAGGCCGCCGTCAGCACGAAGCCGACCGCCAGCGCCAGATAGGCGACGCAGATTTCCGCGTAGAGGAAGGGGCCGGAGCCGCGCAGGCCGTGGCTGTCGAAGCTCAGGTAGACCAGCAGCACGGCGGCGATGACGACGCGGGCGCCGTTCATCGTTTGCAGCGAACGCCAGAAGGTGTCGCGCGACTCGGCCGACAGCGTGCGTGGCGGGTGCGTCGTCACCACTCAGGCCGTCGGCAGGGCGGCGTGGGCGACGCTGCAGTAATCGCGGCCCTTGCTGCGCACCGTTTCCGACGCCGGATAATAGATGCCGCAATGGGCGCAGCACAACATGGTTTCCGCCTCGGCGATGGCGCGGGCGTCGGCGCGCGCCTGGCGCGCCGACGGCGTCGGCGTCGGCGCGGCCGGCCCGGGCTCGGGTTCGCGCGGCTGCTGGAACTCGCGCAGCTTGCTGCGCACCGCGTGCACCACCAGGAACACCAGCGCCAGCCAGAACAAGATACGTGTCATGCAAATCCCCGATGCAGTACGACTTCAAAGACGAAACGGCTACCCACATAGGCCAGCAACAAGGTGGCGAAGCCGGCCAGCGTGAAACTGAGCGCGGTCTTGCCGCGCCAGCCGCGCAGCCGGCGCCCGGCCAGCAGCGCCGCGAACAGCAGCCACGAAGCGAGCGTGAAGACGGACTTGTGGTCCCACTTGAGCGCCTGGCCGAACAGCTGTTCCGAAAACACGATGCCCGACAAGACCGTCAAACTCAGTAGCACGAAGCCGAAGCCTATCATCCGGAACAGCAGTTTTTCCATCGTCAGCAACGCCGGCAGCTGGTCCAGCGCGGCCGAGAAAAAGCTGGCGCGCTCGCGCCGCGTGTGCAGGCGCGACTCCTGCAAGGCCATCAGCACGGCGTGGAAGGCGGCGATGGTCAGCGTGCTGTAGGCCAGCGTGGCGATGGCGATGTGCCAGCCGAACATCGGCGAGCGCCCTTCGAGCGACACCAGCTCGCCGGGAAAAACCACCTGCAGGGCGACGGCCAGCGCGGCGAACGGCATCACCAGGCGGCGCAGGCCATCGAGGCTGTAGTTGCGGTTTTCGATCCAGTAAGCCGCCACCGACACCCACAGCGCCGACGACAGCATGGCGGCGAAGCCGAGCCGCAGCGAGCCGGGCGCCCGCAGCTCCAGCCACAGCGTGGCGCCGTGCAGCAGCCAGGCGACGGCGGCCACGCCGGCGATCAGCGCGCCGCGGCGCGAGCGCAGTATCGCGCATATAAGATACAGCACGGCGGCTGCGATTTGGAGGTAGGTCTGCATGGGGGCTAAGTTTACACTATCGGCCGATATTATTTCGGCGGGCGGAGGAATCGGGGGCGCGTGCCAGGGTCAGGCCCCGCTCGAGTTCAGTGGCCGAAGTCGCCGCACGCCCGGCGGGGTCCGCCCCCGATTCCCGGCGCCACGTGATCCCGTCGACGACGCGCCGCCGCTCAGTCGACCGCCGCCATGCGCAGCTCATCGTGATGGTGGCGCTGCTGCTCCTCCATCACCAGTTGCCCCAGCTCGCGCTTGAGGGCATTGAACTCGGGCGCGGCCGGATCGCGCAAGCGCGGCAGCTCGACCAGCAGGTCGCGCTTGACGGTGCCGGGCCGGTAAGTCATCACGACGATGCGGTCGGCCAGATAAATCGCCTCCTCGATGCTGTGGGTGACGAAGATGATGGTCTTTTTCAGCTCGGCCCAGATGCGCAGCAGCTCATCTTGCAGGTTGCGGCGCGTCAGCGCATCGAGCGCGCCGAAGGGCTCATCCATCAGCATGATGGGCGAATCGAGCGCCAGCACCCGCGCGATGGCGACCCGCTGCCGCATCCCGCCCGACAAATCCTTGGGATAGCGGGCGCGGAAGTCGTTCAGCGACAGCATCCGCAGCAGCCGCTCCACCGTCGCGGCGATGTCGGCCTTCGGCAGTCCCTTGATCTGCAGGCCGAAACCGATATTCTCGGCCACGGTCATCCACGGGAACAGCGCGTACTCCTGGAACACCATGCCGCGCTCCGGTCCCGGCGCGGTGACGGCGCGGCCGTCGGCGACGATGCTGCCGCCGGTCGGCGGCGCGAAACCGGCCACCGCGTTGAGCAGCGTCGACTTGCCGCAGCCGGAAGGACCGAGCAGGCAGGTGAACTGGCCGCGCGGGATCTCGAGCGAGATGTCCCGCAGGGCGACCAGTTCGCGCCCGCCGCTGCGGAATACCTTGCTGACGCTGGATATGACGATATGGGCCTCGCTCACTGCATGCTCCGGTTGTCCATCCGTTGTCCCTCAGTTGTCCATGCCGCGGTGCCAGCGCAGCAGATGGTTGTTGAGCCGGGTGACGCCGACGTCGATGGCGAGTCCGATCAAGCCTATGCTGATCATGCCGGCGATGATTTTGTCGGACCAAAAATATTCGCGCGCTTCGAGGATGCGGAAACCGAGGCCGTTGTTCACGGCGATCATCTCGGACACGATGACGACGATGAAGGCGGTGCCGATGCCGATCCGCACGCCGGACAATATATACGGCACGGCCGCCGGCAGGATCACCCGCACGAACAGCGTGGCGCCGGACGCGCCCAGGTTGCGCGCGGCGCGCAGGTAGATGCCGTCGACCTGGCGCACGCCGGCGATGGTATTCATCAGCACCGGGAAGAAGGCGCCCAGCACGATGAGGAAGATGGCGGGCGGATTGCCCAGGCCGAACCACAGTATGGACAGCGGGATGTAGGCGATGGGCGGGATGGGCCGCAGCAGCTGCACCATGGGATTGAGCCAGGCATACACGCGCGGCCGCGCGCCCATCACGAGGCCGAGCGGCAGCGCCAGGCCGGCGCCGATGACGAAGCCGACGATCACGCGGTACAAGCTGCCGGCCGCGTCGACGATCAATTCGCCCGACAGCGCCCACGCCAGCCAGCCGCCGGCGGCACTGTCATAGGGCTGCAAGGGCAGCAGATAAGCCCACCAGCGCTGCGCCACCGCCAGCGGCGACGGCAGCATCTGCGGGTTGGCCCAGCCCAGCGTGGCGGCCAGCTGCCACAGCGCGATCACCAGCGCCGGCACCACCAGGCCGACGCCGACGTCGCGCCACTTCGATGCCGCCATCGCATTTTCCGCCATCACCACTCCCCCTGCTTGCGCGTCATTGAACGTTCAGGCTTTTCTTGGCCGCGTCGAGCAGGTCGGTCCTGACCCAGTCCCTGGCCAGCGGCGGCCTGGCCAGCTTGCCGACGCCGGTCTTGACCATCACGTCGGTGGTGGTCTGGATATGTTCCGGCGTGATGTCGTAGGAGTACGGCGAATTGCCGATGGCGTCGTCGAAATCCTGCTTGCTGATCTGCCCCTTGAAGACCGTCTCGCGCACATATTTTTCGGCCAGGTCCGGCTTGTCGATGAAGGTCTTGGTGGCTTCGACGAAGCAGCGCATGAATTTCTCGGCCAGCGGACGGCGCTCCTTGTAGAATTTTTCCGTCATCACCATGGTGCGCACCGGCGCGCCGATCGGCGTGTCGTAGGGCTTGACGATCTCCGTGCCGTAGCCCTTGTTGATCGCCTGCGACGATTGCGGCTCGGAGTTCATCATGGCGTCGATATTCTTGCCGAGCAGCGCCTGGTTCAAGTCGGCGTAGGCGAGGAAGACTTCCTGCACGTCCTTGCCCGGCTGGTCGGACACGCTCAAGCCGTTCTGCTGCAACTCCGCCAGCAGCAGCACCTCCTGGATGCCGCCGCGCGTGACGCCGACTTTCTTGCCCTTCAAATCCTGGACCGTCTTGAGCTTCAAGTCGCTGCGCCCGACCAGGCGCGCGCCGCCCTTGGCGAAGCCGGCGACGATGTAAATCGGCGCCCCGCCGGCGCGGCCCGAGATGGCCGCCTCCGACGCGGTGGTGCCGACATCGAGCTCGCCGGCGATGATGGCCTGCATCACGTCGAGGCCCTTGGCGAATACGTGTTCGTCGACCTTGATGCCGCACTTGGGCGCGATTTCCTTGATATACGAGACGGCGCCGTAGTGGGCGAACTTCAGATTCCCGAGCCGCACCACCTCCTGCGCCTGCGCGCCGGCCGCCGCCAGCCCCGCCCCCGACAACGACGCCAGCATCAGCGCCTTGATGACCGCTTTCCGCCCCATACGTCCCTCCCCCTGTGTGCCGTCGCCGGCCTGGCATGCATCCGACCATGCACCGATTATTGTGCACCGATCATACCAAGCCGGCATCGACTTGCCTATCGCTCAGTTGCGCGCTGTGGCCGGGCGGCGGCGCGGATGCGGGCGATGCGTTCGGGACTCGATGGATGGCTGGACAAATAGGCCGGCGCGGCGCCGGCGAAGCGGTCGAGCCGCACAAAGACCTGCGCCAGATGCTCGGGCGCGATGCCGTTCTTGAGCAGCATGGCGATGGCGTAATCGTCCGCTTCGCGCTCGATGTCGCGCGAATATTTCAGGTCCAGCAGCAGCGGCGGCAACGCCGCGATCGCCGACGACACGTCACCGAACAGCAGCGTGGCGCTGGCGGCGACGGCCGAGCTCTGGATGATGCGGCGCATCAGGTGGCGTTCGTGCAGGTGGCCCAATTCATGGGCGAGGATACCCATCAGCGCGGCGTCGTCCGGCATCAGCGCCACCATTTCATCGGTCATCACGATGTCGCCCGAGGGCAGCGAAAACGCGTTCGGGCCGATGCGGCTTTTGCGGAACACGATATGGTAAGGCGGCGGATGGGGGACCGGCGGCAGCAGGCGGCCGAAGTCGGCGATCAATTGACGCTGGCGCGCCGCCGGCAGCGCCGATGGCGCGAACACGTGGCGGTCGAGGATGTCGAGCATGCCGTCGCCGAACTTGCGCTCGACGGCCAGCGGCAGCGCGCGCGCCAGCAGCGCTGCGGCCGGCGGCAGCAGGAACAGGTAGCCGAGCACCAGCGCGGCGACGGTGGCGGCGGCCGCCGTCAGCGCGCCGCGCCAGCTTTGCTGCTGCCGCACCACCCAGCTGTCGGCGTGGCCGGTGGCCGCCAGCAGCGCGGCGAAGGCGGCGCGGTCGGCGATTTCGAGAAAGGCGCCGTCCGGGAAGCTGACCTTGCGCGCGGCGTGCACGCTGCGCTCGGACACGCGCAGCTGCGCCAGCGGACAGCGGCGCTCGATGGCGCCGCCGTCGGCGTCTCGGCCACCGTCGGCGTCAACGTCGGCGCTGGTGACGACCGCGTCGCCGCCCCGCACCCGCAGTCGCACCGCGTGGCGGCGCGAGGTCTTGCCGTCGAAATAGAACGCGGCGACCGGCGCCAGGCCGGCCGCCGGGTCCGTGTCCGCGGCCGACCCGGGAGGCGATCCGGGTTGCGCCATCATTACAGCGACAGGTCGAAGTCCAGCATATCCATCGCGCCCTCGCCGAAGCCGCCGACCGACTGTTCGGCGCCGGCGACGAAATCATCGAGGCCGCCGGCGGCCAGCAGCGCCGTCGATTCGAGCCGGTACTTCAGCCAGCGCACATGGGCGAACGGCATGAACAGGCCGAGCGTGACGGCCACGCCGAGCAGATTGGTGAGCATGATGAAGCTGGTGCGGCCCCACGTCAGCGTCGACGCGAAGCGGTGGCCGCCCAGGCTGGTGTGGTTCCAGATCAGGTTCTGGATCAGCGTCAGGAACAGCGGCAGCACGATGAAGGCCCACAGATAAATGATGGCGAACAGCGCGATGACGGCCGGTGCATGGGCAAAGTTGCCCGGGCCGCCGGGGACGGCCTTCAGTACGAAGACCAGTGCCGTCCCGAATACGATCATGCCGCCGAAATAGAGCGCGGCGAAGATGCCGTAGGCTTTGTAGAAGCCGCCGACGCGGCCGTCGAAGGCGAAGTAACTGCCGCCGTAGCGGCTTTCGCTGTGCTGGTACTGCTTCAGGCGCTGATGCGTGTATGGCGCCAGCAAGCCCACCGTCAGCACGCTCAGGACCGGCAGCAGCAACTCATAAAAATACGCCTGGCGCGCGCTGCCCTTGAAGCCGAAACGCACGCCGCGATAGCTGGTGTTGTACAGCTTGAACTGCATGCTTTTCCAGGACAGCCACGGCAGCACGGCCATCAGCAGCAGCGCCATGCAGGCGCCGCCCACCGGCGAGTACCGCATCGCGATGTTGTAGCCGCCGAACAGCAGCAGCGCCGCCACGCGTCCCTTGAGGATGGCGATGGGATTGCCGTGGTATTCGAAGCTGCTGCCGGCCAGTTCGGTGCTGGAATAAAAATACTGGTTGCGCCGCACCTTGGCCCAGGCCGAGTAGATGCCGAGCGTGACGATGGTCAGCAGCAAATTCACTATCCAGATGCGGAAGTATTCGCCGCCGCTGGCATGGAAACGGAGGGGCTGCGGCGCCATCTGTACTGCGTCAGCGTGCTGTTGTATGTCCATTGCTTGTTCCTTGTCGGCTGGCGGTAAGGCCTGACAATGAAGGTTTGGATAATTATTGTCAATGGGAAAGTATAGTTATTTGATAATTATTTGAGCCTTGGCAAGATGCGGCCGCGCCTTGCTCCGCAGTCAGGGCGGCATCAATCCTTCAGATAGCGCTCGTAGATGGCGCGATAGCGGCCGCTCTTGTGCAGCCACAGCAAGCCGGCGTTGAAGTCGTCGCGGATGGCGGCGTCGCGGAACACGGGCCGGTAGTCGGCCGGATTGGCGGTGGTGAATTCGTGCGCGTCCAGCGCCGGCATGACGAAGCCCGGATCGGCGCGCTTTTGCAGCAGCGTGTAGTACTGGAAGATGGTGCGGTCGCTCAGCACCACGTCGTAGCGGCCCAGCGCCAGCAGCAGCGGCTGCGCCGACTGGTGGTTGCTCTCGACGTAGGCCGGGGTGTGCACCAGGCCGCCCAGCCAGTCCGGATAGCGCCTGGCCGCGCCGACGAAGGACATGATGCGGCGCCCTTGCAAATCGGCCGGCGCGCGTATCGCCAGGCGGCGCGCGCGCAGCGTGTAAAACACATTGTCGTACAGGACGGGCGGCATCGCGTAGTAGCCGCCGTGGGTGTGCATGTCCTCGCCGACGTCCATCATGACGGCGTCGACCCGGCCGGCGATGAAGGTGACCGGGATGCGGCCCATCGGCAGGTACTGGGCGTGCAGCGCGTGGCCGCGATAGGCCAGCGCCGCGCGCACGATGTCGACTTCGATGCCGGCGTCGCGTTCGGCCAGGATGTAGGGCGGCAGGTTGTCGCCGAAGGCCATGCTGACGTCGTCGGCGGCGGCCGGGCCGGCGCACAGTGTCAGCG
>NZ_JANXMI010000160.1 GCF_025354735.1 Rugamonas sp. | reverse complement strand
CGCTGCTCGACCATCAGCGCGCCGACGGCCACTGGGTGTTCGAGCTGGAGGCCGACGCCACCATCTCGGCCGAATATGTGTTGCTGGTCCACTACCTGGGCGAGACCCCGGATGCGCCGCTGGAGGCGAAGATAGGACGCTATCTGCGCCGCATCCAAAAAACCGACGGCAGCTGGCCGCTGTTCAGCCACGGCGAGCCCGACATCAGCGCCAGCGTCAAGGCTTACTTCGCGCTCAAGATGCTGGGCGACGCGCCGGACGCCGAGCACATGCAGCGGGCCCGCGCCTCCATCCTGGCCCAGGGCGGGGCCGAGGCCTGCAACGTCTTCACGCGCACGCTGCTGGCGCTGTTCGGGGTGATGTCGTGGCGCGCGGTGCCGATGATGCCGGCCGAATTGATGTTGCTGCCGGTCTGGTTCCCCTTCCACGTGTCCAAATTGTCGTACTGGTCGCGCACGGTGCTGGTGCCGCTGCTGGTGCTCAACAGCCTGCGGCCGACGGCGCGCAATCCGCGCGGCGTCGTCATCGACGAACTGTTCCTCCAGGGCGGGCGCACCGGACGGCTGCCGCGCAAGGCGGCGCACCAGCGCTGGCTGTGGTTCGGCCTGTTCTCCGGCTTCGACGCCGCGCTGCGCGTGGGCGAGCGCGTGGTGCCGCGCCGCTTGCGCCAGAGCGCCATCGCGCGCGCCGAGCAGTTCGTGCGCGAGCGCCTGAACGGCGACCACGGCCTGGGTGCCATCTTTCCGGCCATGGTCAACGCCGTCATGATGTTCGACGCGCTCGGCGTGGCGCGCAGCGATCCGGCCATGAAGCAGGCGCGCGAGGCCATCGACCGCCTGCTGGTGGTGCGCGAACACGAAGCCTATTGCCAGCCCTGCCTGTCGCCGGTGTGGGACACGGCGTTGGCCTGCCACGCGCTGCTGGAGGCGGGCGGCTCGCGGGCGTCGGAAGCGGCGGCGCGCGGGCTGGCCTGGCTGAGGCCGCTGCAAGTGCTGGACGTGCACGGCGACTGGGCCGTGCGGCGGCCCAATCTGCGCCCCGGCGGCTGGGCCTTCCAGTATGAAAATCCGCACTATCCGGACGTCGACGACACCGCCGTCGTCGTCATGGCCCTGCACCGCGCGGCCGGACCGGTGGCCGACGCCGCCTTGCCGGAATACGAGCGCATCGGCCGCGCCGCCGAATGGGTGGTCGGCATGCAGAGCGCCAACGGCGGCTGGGGCGCGTTCGAGCCGGAAAACACGCATTTTCATTTGAACCACATCCCCTTCGCCGACCACGGCGCGCTGCTCGACCCGCCGACGGTGGACGTGTCGGCGCGCTGCCTGTCGATGCTGGCCCAGCTCGAAAGCGGCGCCGGCGGCGCGGTGGCGCAGGCGGCGCTGCGCTACATCCTCGACGAGCAGGAGGCGAACGGCAGCTGGTTCGGGCGCTGGGGCACCAACTACATCTACGGCACCTGGAGCGCGCTGTGCGCCTTGCACGCGGCCGGCCTGCCGGCCACGCACGCGGCGCTGCGGCGGGGCGTCGAATGGCTGACGAGCATCCAGAACGACGACGGCGGCTGGGGCGAGGACGGCGACAGCTACAGCCTCGACTACCAGGGCCACCGCTACGCGCCGAGCACGCCGTCGCAAACGGCGTGGGCGCTGCTGGGCCTGATGGCCGCCGGCGCCGGCGACCACGCGGCGGTGGCGCGCGGCATCGACTACCTGGTGCGCACCCAGCGGCCGGACGGCAACTGGGACGAAGACCATTTCACGGCCGTCGGCTTCCCGCGCGTGTTTTATCTGCGCTATCACGGCTACGCCCACTACTTCCCGCTGTGGGCGCTGGCCCGCTACTGCAATCTGCAACAGGAAGGCGAGAGCGCGACGGCGTGGGGCATGTGACTGGACGCGGCCGGACCGATGCGCCGGCCGACGGCGGGACCATCATCGTCGTCACCGGCATGAGTTTTGAAGTAAGAATCGCGGCCGGGCCGGGCGTGGAAGTGTACAGCCGCGGACCCGGTGATGCGCTGGAACGCCGCCTGGCCGAGCGTTTGCGACGGCCCTGCGCCGGCGTCATCAGCTTCGGCGTGGCGGGTGGTCTCGATCCGGCGCTGCGGCCCGGCGCGGTGATCGTCGCCGAACGCGTCGTCCATTTATCCCACCGTTACGACACCGATGCGGCATGGTCCGCCGCGCTGCGCGCCGCCGTGCCGCGCGCCGTGTCGGGCCCGCTGGCCGCCAGCGATCAGCCGGCCGCCGGCGTGGACGACAAGCGGCGTTTGCACCACGACAGTGGCGCGCTGGCGGTCGACATGGAATCGCACATCGCCGCGCGGCTGGCGCTGGCGGCGCGGGTGCCGTTCAGCGCCTGCCGCGTGGTGCTCGATCCGGCCGCGCGCGAGCTGCCGTCGGCGGCCCTGGCGGGCTTCGGCGACGATGGCCGCACCGACATCGGCGCCTTGCTGCGCGTGCTGATCGGGCAGCCGGGCCAGATCTTCCCGCTGCTGGGCCTGGCGCGCGACGCCGGTGCGGCCCGTGCCGCCCTGCGCGCGGTGCGCGCCAGCGTGGGGCCGGCTTACGCCTTGCGCTAACGGCCGCCGCGCTCCGGTGCCTTGACGCCGGGCGGCGCGGCGTCGTCGCTGTCCTCATAATCGGGCAGCGTGGTGGTGCCCCGGTTCTGGTCGATGCGGTAGCGGCGCTGCTGCAAATAGGCGTCGCGCACGAAGGTGTAGCGGTCGAGCGCGGCGGCGTCGAGCAGGTCGGTGGCGCCCAGCAGATTGGCGCGCGTGTTGATGACGCTGGCGACGTAGAGCGGGTCGCGCACGGCCGGGTCGGTGTAGCGGATCGGGTCGAGCTGGATGTCGGCGACCTGGCCGACGCCGTCGCGGATGGAGCTGGGGCCGAACAGCGGCAGCACCAGATACGGGCCGGACGCCAAGCCCCAGGTGCCCAGCGTCAGGCCGAAGTCCTGGGAGTGCTTGTCCAGGCCGGTCGGCGTGGCGACGTCGAACAGGCCGCCGATGCCGAAGATGGTGTTGACCACCAGCCGGCTCAGGCTTTCCGCGCCATCGTGCAGCTTACCTTGCAGCAGATTGTTGATGGTGTTGCCGACGTCGCCCAGGTTGGCAAAGAAGTTGCTGACGCCGGTGCGCGCGAAGCCGGGCGTGACGGCGCGATAGCCCTTGGCGACCGGCACGGCCACGTAGCGGTCGAGCGCGTCGTTGGCGCCGAAGACGACGCGGTTGAACGGTTCGATGGGGTCGTTGCGGCTGGCGCCGGGGCCGGTGGCGCAGCCGGCGAGCAGGGCGGCTGCCAGCACGATTTGCGCGCGGCGTAGGGAAATCGGGATCATGAAAGTCCGTCGGTGGAGTCGGTGGAGTCGGCGGGGGTGGCCTCTTGGCGGGGCCGGCCGAGCAGTATGGGCTGGAAAAAGACGGCGCCGACCAGCGTGCACGCCAGCGCCAGGGCCAGCAGCTGGCCCATGCTGGCGGTGCCGGGATGGTGCGACAGGCTCAGGCTGCCGAACGCGGCGGCGGTGGTGGCGGCGCTGTAGAGCACGGCGTGCGTCAAACTCGATTGCAGCAAATGGGTCTGGCCGGCGCGCCACGCCATCACGTAGTAAATCTTGAAGGCGACGCCGACGCCGAGCAGCAGCGGCAGCGCGATGACGTTGGCGAAGTTGAGCGGCAGGCCGAAGGCGACGCACAGTTCCAGCGTGACGACGGTCGACACCAGCAGCGGCACCAGCGTGCGCAGCACGTCGGCGAAGCGGCGCAGCGTGATCCACAGCAGCGCCGTGATGGCCAGCACGGCCCAGCCGCCGGCCTGGGCGAAGGCGCGCATGATGGTGTCGGCCGAGCCGCGCACGGAAATCGGGCCGCCGGCCGCCGTCGGCTCGGCACGCAGCACGGCGTCGAGAAAACGTTGCAGCGCCACGGGACGGTTGGCGCTGTCGGTCGGCGGCAGGCGCGGGCTGATGCTGACGAGCGCGCGGCCGTCGGGCGTGAGCCAGTCGCGCAGCAGCGCGGGCGGCAGGCTGTGTTGGTCAACGGGCTGCGCTTGCAGGCCGCGCCGCAGCTGGGCCAGCGTCAGTTGCAGCGGCTGGGCCAGCGCCTGTTCGGCGCGGTCGCGCAGCGCCGCACCGGCAGCTGTACCTGCACCAGCACCGGCTCTCGCATTAGCTCCAGCTCCAGCGGCTGCACCGGCACCGGAATTAGTACCGGCGCTGTCGAGCGTGGGCGCGGCCAGTCGACGCAGCGTCTTCGCCAGCCGGTTGGCCGACGCGGGACCGGCGCCGCGACCGGGATGGTCTTCGGCGGCCAGTTCAAGTTGGTCGGCCAGGCGCTGCAAGGCCGCCACCCGCAGCGCGTCGCTGGCGGGGCCGGACGGCGTCTGGTTCAGCGCCGGCCCCAGGCTCGACGCCATCGCGGCGATGATCGCCAGCTTGGCCGGCTGGTCGTCCGGGATGAAGATTTGCAGCGTCACGACGCGCGCCACTTCGGGCAGCGCCGCCAGCCGCGCCACGATGGTACGTGCGGCCGCCGGCGTCGGCGCCAGCACGCTAACGTCGTCGGTGCCGGCCTGCGGCGAGTCGGCCAGCGCGCGCAGCGTGGCCATCGATTCGGAGCGCGGATCTTTCAGGTGTAGTGGGTCGAAGTCGAAGCGCAGGTGCGGCAGCAGCGGCGCGGCGGCGACGATGGCGATGCAGCTGAGCAGCAGCACGCCTTGCCGGTGGCGCTCGAAAAAATGGTCGGCCGGCGCCAGCCAGCGCATCGCCGGCGCCTGCGCCTGCGCTTCGGCGCCGGGACGCAGCACGCGGATCAGCGCCGGCAGCAGCGTTAGCGTGGTGGCGAACGCGACGACCATGCCGACCCCGGCGATCTGGCCCAGCTCGGCGACGCCGCGATAGTCGGTCGGCAAAAAGCTGAAGAAGGCGACGGCGGTGGCTGCGGCGGCCAGCGCCAGCGGCAGGCCGGCGGCGCGGGCCGTGCGCAGCAGCGCGTCGGGCAGGTTGTCGTGGGCGTGGCGTTCGGCGCGGTAGCGCACGCCGAACTGGATGCCGAAGTCGCCGCCCAGGCCGACGAACAGCACGGCGAAGGCGACCGAAATCATGTTGAGCGCGTGGACCATGGCCAGGCCGAGGGCGGCAGTGATGATGAGGCCGGCGAACAGGTTGAGCAGCACGGCCGCGATCAGCCGCACGTCGCGCAGGGCCAGCCACAGGATCAGCAGGAACAGCAGCAGCGTCAGCGCGCCGTTCAGCGCCGCGCCCTGGGCGACGGAGGCGAATTCCTCGTCGGCCAGCGGCTGTTCGCCGGTCAGGCGCACGGTGGCGCCGTAGCGCTGTTGCAGGCCGAGCCGGACGGCGGTGGCGCGGATCGCGGCCGAGGCGCCGGCGCCCGCTTCGAGGTTGCCGTAGTCGAGCACGGGGCTGACGGTGACGAAGCTGCCGGCGCCCCGTGTCATTTGAGTGGCGTCGGCATGCGTGGCGTCGGCGGCCCAGGCGCTCCACGACAGCGCGGCCGGTTTGCCGGCCTGGACCAGTTCCAGCACGGCGGCGCTGCGGTTCAGCACGGGCGCCAGGTCGTCGAGCGTGACCTGGCCCGATTGCAGCGGCAGGCCCAGTATCGTCGCCAGCGCGTCGGCCAGGCCGCGCAGCGTGGGATCGTGGGCCAGGGTGTTGATGAGCGGCCGCGCCTGCTGCAATTGCGTGGCCAGCTGGGCCAGCGCGGCGCGCGGCAGGAACAGCAGGCCGGCGCGGGCGAAGAAATCGCCGCCGCCCGGCTGGTCGACGGTGCGGAAGGTCTGCGGCTGGCGGCGCAGCGCGCCGGCCAGCGCATCGGCGGCGGCGTCGGCTTGTTCGCGGGTCGGCGCTTGCAGCACGGCGAGGATCAGCTGCCGGCGTTGCGGGAAGGCGGCGCCGATGGCGGCGTCGCGCATGGCCCACGGCGCGGTCGAGTCGAGCAGGTGGTCGATGTCGGTGTCGATGGCGAAGTGCGCGGTGACGTAGGCGGCGCTGGCGGCGCTCAGCAGCAGCGCGGCGGCGATCACGGACCAGGCGCGGCGCGTGGCGAAGTGGACGAGGCGGACCAGCAACGCGGTCAGCATGGGCGCCCGGTCGCGACGGCAAGGTGCGGCGCGCGGCGCGGCGCTGGGCTATACTGGGCCGGCGGCATGGCATCGCGGCGCTGGCATATTTCAACCATCGATAGATCGTCTCCAAGATGAATAGAGTCGCTTACCATACCCTGATTTCGATTGTCGCGGCGGCCGTCGTCGGCACCGCGCAGGCGCAAAACGCGGCGCCGGCCCAGCTGGTGCAAAACGCCGTCGAGCATGTGCTGACCACGGTGCAGACCGATCCCGACACCCGTGGCGGCGATCTGGGCAAGATCACCGACGTGGTCCAGCGCCAGTTTTTGCCCTACACCGATTTCGAGCACACGACCCGGCTGGCGGTCGGCGCGGCGTGGCGCGACGCCACGCCGGAACAGCGCAGGCAGTTGTTCGAACAATTCCAGATCATGCTGGTGCGCAGCTACGCGCTGTCGCTGACGCAGCTGCGCGAGCAGAACGTCAAGTTCCGCTTCGATCCGGCGCGGCAGGGCTCGAACGCGTCCGATGTGGTGGTGGCGTCGCATGTGCTCAGCAACGGCGAGGACACGCAGATCGACTACCGGCTGCAACGCACGCCGAGCGGCTGGAAAATCTATGACATCAACATGATGGGCGCGTGGCTGATCGAAATCTACCGGCGCCAGTTCGCCGACGTGCTGGCGCAGGGCGGCGTGCCCGGCCTGCTCGATTATCTGGCGCGCCACAACGCCAAGTCGGCGCCGCGCTGAGACGCACGCGGATACCCGGTTCGATCGCGGCATCGGCGGCGCCGGGATCAGCGCCGGCACCGGCATCCACATCGGCATGGTCCCGCTCATGATACGTGTTCCACCGTGTCGACCGGCTCCGCGCTGCGCTGGCCGTCGCGGCGCCAGCGGCGCCATTCCATCCACTGCCACGACAG
>NZ_JANXMI010000099.1 GCF_025354735.1 Rugamonas sp. | reverse complement strand
CCTGATCGACATCCTCGATCCGCTCGACGCCTATTCGGTGGCGCAGTTCCGCACCGACACGCTGCGCCTCGTCGACGAGATCATCGCGCGCGGCAAACTGCCGCTGCTGGTCGGCGGCACCATGTTGTACTTCAAGGGACTGGCCGACGGCCTCGATGATTTGCCGACGGCCGACGCCGCGCTGCGCGCCGAACTGGAAGCGGAAGCGGCGACCATCGGCTGGCCCGCGATGCACGAACGCTTGCGCGAGCTGGACCCGTTCACGGCGGCGCGCCTGGCGCCGCACGACGCGCAGCGCATCCAGCGCGCGCTGGAAGTGACGGCGCTGAGCGGCAAGCCGATGTCGGAGCTGCTGGCGCTGCGCGAAAAAACGGTGCTGCCGTTCGAGCTGCTGTCGTTCGCGCTGGAGCCGTCGGACCGCGCGGTGCTGCACGCCCGGATCGCGCGGCGCTTCGACCTGATGCTCGACGAAAGCGGCGACGATGACCTGATCCGCGAAGTGGAAGTGCTGCGCCGGCGCGGCGACCTGCATCCGGGACTGCCATCGATGCGCTGCGTCGGCTACCGGCAGGCCTGGGATTATTTGGACGGGAAAATCGACTACAAGACGCTGCGCGAAACCGGCATCATCGCCACCCGCCAGCTGGCCAAGCGCCAGATGACGTGGCTGCGGTCGATGCCCGAGCGCGTGGTGATCGACTGCCTGGCGCCCGATCCGGCCGCGCAGATGCTGGCGCGGATCGCGCAGCAGCGCGGCTGAAATCTGCGGCTGAATCAACGAACGAAGCGCGGCATGGCGGCGCGCGACCGGCGCCACCTTCGACGCCGCCCCGCCGCCCGCCTCCGCAATTAAATCGCGTGCATCCAGTTGTGGCGATCGGCCGTCGTCCCGTGCTGGATCGCCAGCAGCGCATCGCGCAGCGCCATCGTCACCGGCCCGTTCTGGCCATTGTTGATGCTCAGCTCAAAGCCATTGGCCTTGGCCACGCCCACCGGCGTAATCACCGCCGCCGTGCCGCAGGCGAACACCTCGGTCATGCGACCGGACGCGATATCGTCGCGCCACTGCTGGACCGTCAGCTTGCGCTCACTGGCCTCGTAGCCAAGGTCGCGCGCCAGGTCGAGCAGACTGCGGCGCGTGATTCCCGGCAGCAGCGTGCCGGTCAGCTCCGGCGTGACGACCACGGTCTTGCCGTCTTCCTGATACACGAAGAACAGATTCATACCGCCCATCTCCTCGATGTAGCGGCGCTCGACGGCATCCAGCCACACCACCTGGTCGCAGCCCTTTTCCTGCGCCTGGGCCTGCGCCACCAGACTGGCCGCGTAATTGCCGGCGCACTTGGCCTCGCCCGTGCCGCCCGGCGCCGCGCGCACATAGTCCTCGCTGATCCACACCGTCACCGGCTTGACGCCCTGCGGGAAGTAGGCGCCGGCCGGCGACGCGAACAGCACGAACAGATATTCATGCGACGGCCGCACGCCGAGGAAAGGATCGGTGGCGATCATCAGCGGCCGCAGGTACAGGCTCTCGCCGATATTTTTCGGCACCCAGGCCTGATCGAGCTTAATCAGCGCGTCGGCCGCTTCCATGAACAGGTCCGGCGGCAGGTCCGGCATCGCCAGGCGGCGCGCGCTGCGGTTGAAGCGCTCGGCGTTGGCTTCGGGCCGGAAGGTCTTGACGCCGCCGTCGGGCTGCGCGAACGCCTTGAAACCCTCGAAGATGGCCTGGCCGTAGTGCAGCACCGACGCCGCCGGATCGAGGCTCAGCGGACCGTAGGCCTTGACCTCGCCCTGCTGCCAGGCGCCGTCGCGGTAGGGTATCGTGACCATGTGGTCGGTGAAAGTGCGGCCGAAGCTGAGGGTGCTCATCTGCGCGGCGCGGACGGCGTCGCTGAGGATGGCGGTCGAAGAGGTGATGCGCAGACGCGGTGCGGTCATGTTGGAATCCGTGTAAAAAAGAAGGCGAGAAGAACTGCGGCAGGCTTGCAGGCGCGGCCGGACAGGCCGTCCGCGACGCGCAGTTTATCCATAATACCAAGATTTTCCGCCCGCGGCGGCCCCGCCCGCGTCCGCCGGCCGCCAAACTTTTTGAAAAATCTTCGGGACCATCCTTGACAGCCCTGCCTGCAACCGGGATAATGCTGGGCGTTGCAGGTGATATAGCTCAGTTGGTTAGAGCACAGCATTCATAATGCTGGGGTCGGTGGTTCAAGTCCACCTATCACCACCAAAGAATATCTGCAGAAGCCCCTGAGAAATCAAATTCTTAGGGGCTTTTTGCATTTCGTGGCACTGCATGCCGATCAACTCAACTAGTTGTAGTTTGACTCTGCTGTTGAGACAGAGTTGAGCAGGAATTTTCCTCCCCCGTAATTATCAATTCAGCATTGGGCAATCTGTCGCCCGCCGTCTATGAACGGAAATGACGGCGCGCGAACCTATCGTTGTGTCCGGAATTACTTGACCACAGCATATTCTAAAAGGCGAACAAAATACGTTTGTGCTCAACCCGACAATCGTGCGAAATTCCCTGACCTTGGAAAACCAAAAACTGTACCTCCCAGCTTATCTGGCTTGGCTCCACTCCCCTCCTTTTCACCGAATAACTAACAGGTTCTAAGAGGGGAGCCGGCTGGCGACCGTTGGAATTTACCGCGCAAACACAGTAATCGGCATCGTCGCTTGGGCTGTGGCGCCCGTCGAGTCCGTGGCCGTGATCTTCAACTGATAATTGCCAGGCAACGGTGTGGACCAGGACGCCATGATGTTCATGCCATTGACCCAAAACATCATGCCCATCGGAACACCGGAGATCGACACCGAAATCGCGCCGCCGTTGGGATCCGTGAAGCCGATCGCGCCGATCAGCGGCCGCCCGGCCACGCCCGTCAGGAATGGCGCCGTAATCACCGGCCCGGCCTGGCCCGCGGCGATGCTGAACATGTACTTGGCCTGGCCGCTCAAGCCGGTCTTGGTATCGCGCGCCACCACCGTCACCGCGTAGTTGCCGAGTGCCGGCTTGCTCCAGTTGATCACGCCACTGCCGCCGCCGATGGTCATCCCGCTTGGCGCGCCACTCAAGGTGAAGCTGACTGGATTGACGCTAGTCACCGGCACTGTGAACGATAATGGCACGCCCGCCTTGCCATTGATCGTCGCCGCCGTCAACACCGGCGCCGTCGGCGCCGCGATGACGACGGTGTAGGCGCCCTGGCCGCTCAAGCCATTCTTGCTGTCGGTGGCGATCACGTTGATGATATAGCTACCGGCCAGCGGCGCCGGCCATGAGACGGCGCCGGCACCGCTGATGTTCATGCCGGCCGGGGCGCCGCTCAACGCAAAGCTCACCGGATTGACGGACGACACTGAGACGTTGAACGACAGTGCCGTGCCAACTTGTCCGCTGATCGTCGCCGACGTCACCACCGGCGCCGAGACCGGCGTCACGCCGCTCAGCGCGCCGAGCAGGTTGGCCGCGTTCGGCGTTCCCAGGCCACTCGGCTGGTCATAGCCGACCTTGGCCGAGCAGGCCGCGCACAGGCCGTCGCTGCCGCTGACGATGTCAGCGAAGGCGCTGGCATAACTGTCCGGCGCCGTCGCGATCTGGTCGTACAGGACGGCATGCGGCGCACCCAGCGCCGCCTTGCCGGCCAACGATCGTGTGGCATTGGCGATGGCCACCAAGCCGGCCCATTGCGGCGTCGACAAACTGGTACCGCCAGCGCTGATCCAATTGACGGTCGCACCGCCGACGGGGATGACGGCGACATATTGGCCCGTGTACGGATCAGCGTTAAAGGCTACGTCGGCCACCGTGCGACCGCTGATGCTGCCCATGCCCGGCACGGCGCTGCCCTGGTAGCTCGGTGCCGGCGTGTAATGGCTAACGCCGCCGCCCGTGCCGGACCATACCTGCTCCGACCGCGCGCCCGCGCCGCCATACGACAGCGTAGTGCCGCCCACCGCCAGCACATGCGACGACACGGCCGGCCACGACACGCCAGCGCCGGCGTCGCCGGTGGCAGCCAGATAGCTCATATTCGCGGCAGTGAACGCGCTGTCCGCCGCTGCCGTCCAGTTACCTTCGGAGCCGCCGAAACTCATCGACACTACTCCGGGGCCCATGGCGTTGGCCAGCCGAACTGCCGCCAGCAGACTATTGATGCTCGCGTCCGGCGCTTCGATCAACACGATGCGCGCCAGCGGCGCCGTCGCGTGCGCCCACTGGACATCCAGTGTGATCTCGGTAGCCCAGCCGGAATCGTAGCTGGGCGGCTGACTTGTCATTGCACCGCCGGCGGTGCTGTAGACCACCGACAGCTCGCAGCTGGTACCGGACGCGGCGCCCAGCGGCAAGCCGGCATTGCTAGCGATGGCCTTGGTGGAGCAGGTCGGCAGGGCGAATTTCTGATTGAACGCCGCCAGCTCCGCGATCAAGTTCGGATCGTGCTGGGCATCAATGATATAAATGGTCTGGCCGGCGCCCTGCGCCACCGCCTGTGCGCCGCTCAGATCCGTGGTAGCCGGCAGGGCCGGCAGACCGTAGGCGGCCCGGATCTGCGCCGGCGTATAGGTGGTCACCACGCCAGCGGCAGCTTGCGGCGTGACAGCGGCGCCGGGCGCAAGACTACGCATGACCTCCGCGTGACGCGCCTGCAGCGTTTGCACTGTCAAACGCCGCGGCGAAAGATTCTGCAAGTCGACCGTCACCTGGGTACGGGCGGCGAGCCGCAACGCATCGCCTGCGCCGGCCTGCTCCGGTGGCGCCAGCAACACCGGTGCCACATGGAATGCCGGCTGCAGCGCCTGCTGCGCGATGTCGGGTGGCACCGCGCCAGCGCCCACTTGCAGTATGGTGGCGCCGCTGGCAAGGGGCGCAGCCTGCTGCTGTCCGGCCGGTTCGCTGTCCGAGCCGCCGCAGGCGCTGAGCAGCGCCGCGCCGCCGACCAGCAAGGCCCGCCGCAGCGCATCGCCCGCCGCGCCGCGCCGCACGGCGCCGGCGACTTGCGCCATCAACGTTGTTACATTATTTTTCATGGTCTATCCCTCTGGGTCTATATCGCGTGTTTAATTTCCGCTCGCAAATAAAGCGACGCGGCCAAACACGTAGAGCAATATGAGTGCCAGATAAAATACCAAGTGAAATCAATAACTTAGCATATCCATGGATTGACCGCATCTGGACAGGTGATCGGATGCGGCGCTGGTTTTTTGTCCGCATATGGACGTTGATGGGATGGCAAGATCAGAACGTCACGCTGAACTGCGCCCCGCCGCGCACCGGCTTGACGTAGCGCACCGTGCCACCATTGCCGTGCAAGAACTGGCGCACCACCGCCAGTCCGACGCTGCTGCCGCGTTCCTTGGTCGAGAAAAACGGCACGAAGATCTGCGCCGCCAGCTCGTCTGGAATACCGGGGCCGTTGTCCCAGACGTCGATCTGCACCCGTCCGCCGCGGTGCTGGCGCGCCGTCACCCGCACCAGCGGCCCGGAGCCGCCGGCGGTCGCGTCGGCGGCGTTGGCCAGCAGATTGATCATCGCTTGTTCGAACTGGCCTGGATCGACTTCCAGCGTCAGCGTGTCCGGTTCGACGATGAACTCGGCACGACCGCCGCGCGCCAGCCAATCGGCCCCGATCAGCGTCGCCAGGCGTCCGAAGACCTGCCGCAGCAACATCGTTTCCGGCCGCGGTTCCGGCATCGCCGACAACGTGCGATAGCTATCGACAAAAGCATGCAAGCTCGTGGCCCGCCGCTCGATGGTGGCGAAGGTGATCGACAAATCCTCGTTGACATCCTCCGGCAGCAAGGCGTGCACGGTCTCCAGCAGTTCCTGAGCGGAATGCGAGAGCGACACCACCGGCGTCAGCGAATTCATGATCTCGTGCGTGAGCACATGCGTCAGTTCGCGCCAGGCGCTCAACGTCTCCGCTTCCAGTTCGTTCTCGACGGGCATCCAGGCCAGCAATTGCTGGCGGCCTTCGCCGGTGGTGAGGGCCGCCGCCGTCAACAGCACGCGCTCGGCGCCATGCTCGCCGTCGAACCACACCAGCGTGCGCTGGCCCACCTGCTGGAGCCGCAGCGTTTCGTGCAGGACGCCGCGATCGGCGCCGTGACTGTGCGCCAGCACGCGGTGCGCGCTGGCGTTGAGAGCGATGGCCTGCGCGGCCGCGTCGTCGGCGTCGATGCGAAACAAGGCGATCGGCGCGTAGCGCAGCCAGCTCGCGGCCGGATCGTCCTGCGCATCCGTGGGCGGCGCTGTGCGCGACGGCGTCGCCACGGGCACAGTCAGCATGCTCAGGTTGCGCAACAGCTCCAGCGCGGCCAGCACGGCGGCCAACAGCCAGATCGACAGCCGCTGCTGCAGACACCAGTCCACGCCGGCCTCGGTCGACGCCACCGCCAGCGCGGCGGCGCTGGCCAGCAAGCGCGCCTTGAGCTTGCGCTCAGAGAGCATGGCGTTCCAGCTTGCGGTAGAGCGCGGCGCGGCTCACACCGAGCAGTCGTGCCGCCCGGCTGATGTTACCGCCTGCCATCGCCAGCGCGGTCTCGATGGCCTCGCGCTCCAGCACCTGCAGCTCCAGGCTGGCCGGCGCCGGCGGGGCCGGCGTCATCGCGTCCGCTGCGACAGCGGCAGCGCCAGCGACGACAGTGGCCACGCCGAAATCGTCCCAGCCGTATTCTGCGCGGTGGCCGACGATAACCGCACGCTCACAGGCATGGCGCAGCGAGCGCACATTGCCCGGCCACGGAAAACGCCGCAGGCGTTCGGCCGCATCGGCCGACGGCTGGCGCGCCGGGCGCTCGTACTGGCGCTCGTAATGACTCAGGTAGTGGCGCCACAACGGTGCGATATCCTCGCGGCGCTCGCGCAGCGGCGGCACGCGGATCACGATGGTATTCAAGCGGAACATCAAGTCGGCACGGAACACGGCCGGATCGTACAACTGGGTCTCGCTCAGATTGGTTGCGCTGATGATGCGAACGTCCACCTCCTCGGCGCGGTTACTGCCCATCCGCGTCACTTGGCGCCGCTCCAGCACGGCCAGCAGCTTGGCCTGCGCCGCCCCTGGCATATTGCCTATCTCGTCGAGAAACAGCGAACCGCCGCGCGCCGCCTGGAAGCGCCCCTCGCGCTCGGCGCGCGCATCGGTGAAGGCGCCGGCGACGTGCCCGAACAGCTCGCTCTCCAAGGTCGGCGCCGGCAACGCCCCCATGTCCACCGCCAAGAACGGTCCATCGCTGCGGCGCGACGCGTCGTGCAGGGCGCGCGCGACCAGTTCCTTGCCAACGCCGTTCTCGCCGAGGATCATGACGTTGGCGTCGGTCGGCGCCACGCGCGCGATCAGGTGCTTGATGTCGCGCATCGCCGGCGAATTGCTGATCAGCGACGGCATCGCCGGCGCCTGCAAGGCGGCGCGGCGCGCGGCGCGCTGGCTCAGCGCCGCGTCGATGGCCGCTTCCAGATGCGCGTTGTTCCACGGCTTGGTGATGAAGTCGGTGGCGCCGCGCTTGAGCGCCGCCACCGCCAGCGCGACGTCGGCGTAGGCCGTCAGCGCGATCACGGCCGGCGCCGCCGGCAGCGCCAACAGTGTGTCGAGGACCGACAAGCCTTCGGCGCCGTCGGTGCGGCCGTGCGTGAAATTCAAGTCCAGCAGGACCACGTCGGGCGCGTCCCGTTCGAGCACCGTGCGCAGCGCCGACGGCGTCGACACGGTCTGCACGCGTTGGTATTTGCGACGCAAGAAAACCCGGGCCGCGATGATGACGTCGGCATCATCGTCAAGCACCAGGATATGGCTGGAGGAAAGGTCCATGCGGAGCGACGCCTTTCAAGATGGCACTGCAAAAATGGCGCTGCGATTGAGCGGCCGCCGGACGGCCGCCTGACCGCGACGGAGCGCATTCTAGCAGCGCCCGCCAGCGAAAGCACGCATTCACGGCGGCGCCGCCAGCAACTGTCCGGAACCGGACAATCCACCCCGAGCGGCAGTCTGCGCCCGCGAAATAACAACATTTAACATCGACACCGGGTCCGCCTGCCGATATCCTAAATTGGCACGCGGATATACTACGCGCCACACAATTCTTTACGTCAGTTCACGATGCCCTTGATAACGCTCATCAATGCGAGTCGCACCTACAGCATGGCGCAAGGGCAAGCGCAGGCCATCGACCACATCGACCTGACCCTTGAAGCGGGCGACTACATGTCCGTGCTTGGCCGGTCGGGCAGCGGCAAGTCGACCTTGCTCAACGTGCTTGCCATGCTCGACACCATTACCGCTGGCGAACACTGGTGGCGCGACACGCTCATCAACAGCGCCAGCGAAGCGCAGCGGCACCAAGCGCGCACCGGCCGGGTCGGCTACATCTTTCAGCGCTGCCACCTGATAGAGCGCTACACGGTGGCCGAAAATATCGGCATCGGTCTGAGCGGCGGCGCCTTCGATGCGGCTGAACGACAGCAGCGCATCGCCGCTCTGCTGGCCCGCTTCGGCCTCGAACGCCACGCCGGCCACCACCCCGCGCAACTGTCGCTGGGACAGCAACAATGCGCCGCCATCTGTCGCGCGGCGATCGCCGCCCCACCCCTGCTGCTGGCTGACGAACCAACCGCCCATCTCGATCCGCACCAGGCGGCCCAAGCAATGCGGTTGTTAAGCACGCTTCATCAAGCCGGCACGACCGTCGTTCTCGCCAGCCATGACGCGACCGTCGCCGCGCGCGCGGTCCGCACACTGCAACTGGACGCCGGCCGCATCATCGCCGACGCCCGCCATCGCGCATGAGGATCAGCCGATGCGGACCATGATGCGACAACTCCAGGCCTGGTCGGCGCCGTACCGGCGCGCCGCCGCCAAGTACGCCGACCTGGTCGAGCCGCTGTTCGCCATCGCCCTGTGCGCCTTGCTCGAAGGCTTGTTGCGGCAGCGCAGCGACGCGCCGCCGGAACTGGCCGCCCGCCTGACGCTGGGCTTGTTCGTCGCGGCCCCCGTCATGCTGGCCGCCGCCGGCGCCGGTTATCTGAAATCCAGTGCGGCGCGGCTGCGCGCGCAACGTCCCGCGATCGCGCTGTACCGCGTACTCGGCGGCAGCATGGCGCGGGCCAGCGCACAGCAGGCACTGGTGACCTTGTTGCGCGTGCTGGCCAGCGCAGCGATCGGCATGATCGCAGCCGCGCAATTATTGCCGCTTCAAGACGTCGCCGCGCCGCTCCCGTTCCCGGTCACGGCGCTGGGTGCGCTGGCCGCCGGTGCCGCGCTGGCCGTGCGCGCGGCTTGGGGCACCTGGAACGTCCCCGCATCTTACGATCTGGCGGTCGACCAGGCCGATGACGACGGCCCCAACGCCGGCGTCGAAGCAAGCCTGCGCGCGCTCTACGCCTCCAGCGTACTGCTGATGCGGCGTCAGCCCGACAGCGTCACACGCTATCTAAAAATGATCAATCCGCTGCTCCTGCTCGCCGTCTACACGCTATTGACCAACAAGCACGCGCTCATCAAACAGGGCCAGGACGACGATGGCGATATCGCTCACGTCAATAACCATGGCGCCCACTCGTCCTCTACGCAGACAGATGGCCATCTCGCGGCCACGACGCCGGCACACGAGCACAGCACAGTAACGACCGAGATGGCGCAGGACGACGAGATCTCCATGACCTCCCTGTACCGCTCCGCCCTGCAATTCGAGACCGACCACAGGGATACGCTGGCGCAAATCGCGTCCGGCCGCGCGCAACAGCAGGCCGATGCGGGACTCGGCATGCCGTTCGCCCCGGCGGCCATCGATGGCCGGATCGACTACAAGATGGTCCCATCGCCCCAGCGGGGCGGCGTGGATAATGATGCCGCCATCCCGGTGCCGATCCCGCACTTTAGCGAGCCACTCAAAGGCAGCTTCGGCACGCCGGCCACAGGCTCAAGCACCGATTTGCAAGTGGGCGACATTGCCTCCATCGGCACGGCCGATGGAACGACCGGCGCCATCAGCCAGGTCAATATGCCTCCTCTTGGCGTGACCCCCGCCTCAAGCACTGATTTGCAAGTGAGCGGCATCATCGCCATCGGTAGCGCCGATGTGACGACGTTCGGCATGACCAGTCAAGGCGGCGTCTCCGCGCTGGCCGTCAGCGCTGCCACCACGGCACTGGTGTCAAGCAGCGTAAGCGGTCTGGCCAGCGCCAAGCCATCCACCGGCGGCATCATCAGCCTCGGCAATGCTGGCTACACCGGCGGCATCGACTACACTGGCCTGATGCTGCACTTTGACCTGACACAGGCGGCGGCGCCGCATATGGAAACGGCCCACACTGCGCCTGTGGCCGATCTGCAATTGGCCGGTATCATCATTGTGGGCCAGCCCACCACCGGGCATGTGCTCGGCCAGCATCTGGGCTGACAGCGGACTCGCAAGTCCAAACACCGATGGCCTGAAGCGCAACCTAGCGGCGTTCCGCTTGCGGCGCGTAGCGGAGCGCGACCTCATCGAGAAAGCCCTGCGCACGCAGTCGCTCGACGCCGTTTTTGAGCAGCGTCGCCGTCGTGTTCTCATAGCGTTTTCTGGAATAATGTAGCCAATGCAGACTACGTTTGATCAGCAGGGGCGCGCCGAGCGCGTCGTCCGACAACCCCATTTGCTTTAAGGCGTAACTGACCGCGATACCGGTGCCGAGTATGGCGTCGAGTCGGCCGGCGAGCAGCATCTGTATGGATTGCGGCATGGACGAGGTCTCGTATTTTCGGATCAACTCGTCGCGCTGGAAGTCGTCGTCGAAGCTGGCGCCGCGCATATAGCCCACGGTTTTTCCGTGCAACCCCAGCAAGCTGTCGAAACGCGCGCCGATTCGACCGATAACGACGATGTCGCTATAGGCGACAGGCGCGACCTGGTGGGCGACGCGTTGCAGCGTGGCGGTGACCAGGCCGACCACCAGGTCGGATTGCCCATGCTCGATCGTGGCCACGGCACGTGGATATGGCAGCAGCCGGTTATCGAAGGCGATGCCGGTTTGCACCGCCAGCCGGTTGGTGATATCGACAAATTCGCCGCCTAACTGCCCTTGTTCGTCCAGCATCCCATAGGGCACGATATCGTAAGTGACCACTTGCAGGCGCCGCTGCGTGGCTGCGCGCGATGGCAACGCCGCCGCCAATGCCATCGCCGGCAACGTGCTCAGCAGAACACGCAAGCTGGGAGAATGCCGCATACCGCCTCCATGAAGATGACCGCGGAGACAGCCGCGGTCCCTCATGATATCAGCAGCAGCTTAGGCTGAAGCCGTCGCGCGCGGCGCAAACGCCGCCAGCAGCTGCTGTGTCGTCAGAATCGCGTTGGCGTAAGTCGGTCCATTGATTTCGTGCGACGCGTGCATCGCTTCTTGACTGAACGCGGCGGTGGCATCGGTCACGAGCGTGACGTCATAGCCAATCTCCGACGCATGTCGGCCAGTGGCCTCGATGCAGGTATTGGCCATCATGCCGATCAACACCAGGCGGCGGATGCCAAGCTGCTTGAGCCGCATGTCCAGATCCGTGTTCGCGAAGCCGCTCGATCCCCAGTGCTCCATGACGACAATATCGTTCGCGCCGGGTTCGAAATCGGGATGCCACTGGCCACCCCAACCGTCCTTGGCGAAGGTCTGAAATTCGGCGCACACAGCCTGCAGCGGCGTGCGCTGCTGCCAGCCGTGATAGTCGCCCGGCGCCGAGCGATGATGCGGCACGACGAAGATCTGGATGCCCGCCGCGCGCGCGGCGACGACGATCTTGAGCAAATTTCCGAGCACCTGGCGCTGCTCCGCGACGGCCTTCACGCGCGGCCAAATCTGCCCGCCCTCGCTCAAAAAATCATTATATGGATCGACCAGCAGCAAGCCGGTTCCGTGCGCGTCATAAGTCATGGGTCTGCCTGTTTCGACTGGGGATTAGGGACTGGCGTAGTGCTCGCGCATAGTGCAGCAGGCACGGAGGGCCGTCGAGTTAAACACTGTTAATCCAAGATGAATGACGCGCAGCCGGCACACGATGCCGCCACGGCTTGACTTTATCCCGCCCATAAGCTTCAATATATGAAGCTTATGCCGCCATATTGGCCGCCTTCCCATTCATTTACATAGATCCCGATGTCACTCCACAGCACACCAGAATTAATTTCCAGCGCGATCGCTGACGACGTCTCGGCCGAAACACCCGCAGTCGATGTCGTCAGTCGCTCCCACCAGATTTATCCGGTGCTGACGGCGGCCGAAATCGCGCGCCTGCGACGCTTCGGTAGTGTCCAGCGCTGGGGCAACGGTGAGCTCATCTTTGAGGCTTGCCGCAGCTCTCCCGGCATGGTTGTCGTTTTGAAGGGGCGTATCGTCTGCACGCGCTCCGACGGCCTCGGCAACCGTGTCACCGTGGCCGAATTCGGACCCGGCCAGTTCTCCGGTGAAGTGGCCCAGCTGTCGGGCCGCCCACCCCTGATCAACGGCAATGCGCGCGGCGACCTCGAGGCCTTGGTCATCGCGCCGGAAGCGTTGCGGGCGCTGGTGATCGCCGAGGCGGAGCTGGGCGAGCGCATCATGCGCGCCCTGATCCTGCGCCGTGTGCGCCTGCTCGACAACAATCCGGCCGGCCCCATCCTGATCGGTCCGATCGCCAACGCCGCCCTGTTCGACCTGCAGAGTTTTTTATCAAGCAACGCCCAGCCTTACACGGTACGCGAGCCGCACGGCGATGCGGAAACAGCCAGGCTAGTCAGTCTGCATGCGCCCGCCGCCACCGACTGGCCGCTGGTCGTCTGCCCGGACGGCAGCATCCGCAAAAATCCCACGCAGGCGGAACTCGGCCGCTGCCTCGGCATGCTGCCCGAGCTCGACGACCGGGTCGTGTTCGATGTGCTCATAGTCGGCGCGGGACCGGCCGGCATGGCCGCCGCCGTTTACGCCGCCTCCGAAGGCTTGTCGGTGTTGATGCTCGAGCAGCGCGCCTTCGGCGGCCAGGCCGGCACCAGCGCGCGCATCGAAAACTATCTCGGCTTCCCGACGGGGATTACAGGCCGTGCCTTGGCGGGCCGGGCCTATGTGCAGGCACTCAAGTTCGGCACCGAAATCGCCATCCCGGCGCCGGCCGCCCGCTTGCTCTGCGACGCCGGCGCGGGTCCTCTGACAGTGAGCCTCGGGGATGGATCGCAGGCGCGGGCGCGCACCATCGTGCTGGCCAGCGGGGCGCGCTACCGCCGCCCGGAACTGGCCAACCTGGAACAGTACGAAGGGCGCGGCGTCTACTACTGGGCCTCCTCGGCCGAGGCCCGCATATGCAGGAATGAGGAAGTGATCCTGGTCGGCGGCGGCAATTCCGCCGGACAGGCAGCCGTCTTCCTGTCCGGCCATGCCAGCAAAGTACATATGATTATCCGTGGCGCCGGCCTGGCGGCGACCATGTCGAACTACCTGATCGAACGCATCGCCGCCAGCCCCAATATCGTGTTACACCCGCACCACAGCATCGACGGCATCGACGGCGATGAGCAGGGCATCACGCAAGTGCGCTGCGTCAATCGCACGCACGGTGGCGGCCGACCGCATCAGATATTCAATCTGCGCCGCGTGTTCCTCTTCATCGGTGCCGAGCCGAACACCGGATGGCTGCGCGACTGCGCCATCGCGCTCGACGAGCAGGGCTTCATTCGCACCGGCAACCACGTTGACGCGGCGCCGCGCGCGCCGCTGGAAACGAGCGTGCCCGGCGTGTTCGCCATCGGTGACGTTCGCGCCAACTCGATCAAGCGGGTCGCTGCGGCGGTCGGCGAGGGCGCCACCGTCGTAGCGCAAATTCACGCGCACCTGGAGCAGTTGGACGCCGGCTGAACCGACGCCGTGTCGCGGCCGGTCTACGACGGCAGCCGCTTGGCAGCGGGAATGTAGGCAAGGTAAGCGTGGATCTGGGACACCACCGCCGCGCCCTCGCCCACCGCGCCGGCCACGCGCTTGGTCGAATTGGCACGCACATCGCCGATCGCGAACACGCCGGGCACACTGGTCTCCAGCGCGGCGCGGCGCGGCATATACGCCGAATAATGCGGCGTGTCGCCGCAAGGATCCTGCATCACGTCGCTGCCGGTGCGAATGAAGTGGTGTTCGTCGACGCAGATTCCGCAGGCGTCCAGCCAGCGGGTATTTGGCTCGGCGCCGATAAACAGGAACACGTTGCGGATATGCGCCGTGGTCGATTCGCCGCTGAGATTATTTTTCCACGTCACGCGCGCCAGACATTCGCCCTCGCCGTCAAGCTGCGCCAATTCCGTGTGCGTGTGCAGCACGATATTCGGCGTGGCCGCGATGCGCTCGACCAGGTAACTGGACATCGTCGCCGCCAGGCCGGCGCCGCGGATCAGCATCCGCACCGTGCCGGCGTGCGTGGACAGGTAGACGGCAGCCTGGCCGGCCGAATTGCCGCCACCGACCAGCACGATCTCCTCCGACTTGCACAGCCGCGCCTCGATCGATGAGGCCCAGTAATACACGCCGCGCCCCTCGAACTGCGCCAGGTTGGCCAGCGGCGGACGCTTGTACTGCGCGCCGCACGCCAGCACCACCGAACGCGCATGCAGCGCGCTGCCGTCGTCGAGCGCCAGCCGCAGCGGGAACTCATCGCAATGCAAGTTGGCGACCCGCGCCGGAATGGCGACGTCGGCACCGAACTTATGCGCTTGCACATAAGCCCGCCCGGCCAGCGCCCGCCCCGATATCCCGGTCGGGAAACCCAGGTAGTTTTCGATCCGCGCGCTGGCCCCGGCCTGGCCGCCGTAAGCGCGCTGCTCCAGCACCAGCACCGACAGGCCTTCCGATGCCGCGTAGACGGCGGCGGCCAGCCCCGCAGGCCCGGCGCCGACGACCAGTATGTCGTAGACGAACGCCGCGTCGAGTTCCGGCAGCAGCCCCAGACACCGCCCCATCTCCACCATCGACGGCCGGATTTTCACGCTGCCGTCGGGGCAAACCACCAGCGGCCAGTCGGCCGGCTTCGGCCGCAGGCGCGCCACCAGCGCCGCCGCCTGGGCGTCGAGCAGCGGGTCGCGCACCGTGTAAGGGTGGCCATTACTGCTCAAAAAATTCTGCAGATCGATCATGGCGGGGGCCTCGGCCGGACCGATCAAGGCCGGTCCGCTACCGTTGGCCTGGATCAGTTTCAAGCGGCGCAGTATCAGCGCCCGCATGATGCGCTCACCCAGTTCCGCCTCGGCCACCACAATGCGGCGCAGCGATTCCGAATTGATGGCGATCGCCTCGAATTCGCCACGCGCGTCGCCGTGGGCCAGCGATGGCCGGTTGGTCAGCTGCGCCACTTCGCCGGTGAACTGGCCGGGACCATATTCGACGATCAGCGAACTGCGGCCCATGCCGTCGTCGCGGCTCATGGCGATCTTGCCCTTCAAGACGATCAACATGGCATAGGAGCTCTCGCCGGCGACGTAAATGCGGCTGCCGTCGGGCCAGCGCATGACCTGGCCAAAGCGTTCCAGGCGCTTGATCTCGGCCGCCGTCAGCGCGAAATACATCTGGTGCGCGCGCCGCGCAAAATCGGCCACGGTGGTCGGCCCATGGCCGTCCTCGTGCTCATTCGGAGTCTGCGGTACTTCGCTATTGGGCATGGTCTTCTTCAGGTTGGGAACATCGATACTTGCGGACACGTCCGTTAGTAAATTTCGCAGAAGCGATATTTGCAGCGCAGGCACACGCGGTCGCGGCGCCGCCGATAGCGGCCGATGGTCCGGCCGACAAACAGGCCCCGCACCGGACACTCGGGTCGGCCATCGGCGCCGGGCCAGGCCACGCGGCGGGCTCTCGCGCGGCGACGCGCCACCGATGGTGGAGACGTCACCATCGGCTCCGTTACAGGGTGCGGCGGTTCAATGCCGCGCCTCGATCGCATCGCCGGACCAGCCGCCGCCCAGCGCCCGGTACAGGTCGACCGATGCGATCAATATCCGCGTCTGCAATTGCAGCAGGCCGACGTCGGCGCCATATAAGGTCCGCTGGGCGTCCAGCTCTTCCAGATACGATGCGTAACCGTTGCGGTGGCGGTTGCGCGCGATGCGCAGGGCCTCGGCCGCGCTGTCGCGCCGCGCACGGGTCTGCCGCTCCTGCAGCTTGAGGCGATAGACCGCATCGAGTCCGTTCTCGGTTTCCGCGAACGCGTTGCGCACCACGCTCTCATAGGCATAGATCGCCTCGTCGCGCTGCGCGGCGGCGATGTCGGTCTGGGCCCGCAGGCGGCCGCCCTCGTAAAGCGGCGCGGCCATGCCCAGCGTCAGGTTCCACAGCGCGGTGGGAGCGTTGACCAGCTTGCTGAAGTTGAAATTTTCCACCCCGCCGCCCACCGTCATCTTGAACGATGGCAGCATTTGGTCGCGCACGGAGATCAGATTGGCATCTTGCGCCAGCACATTGCGCTCGGCGCGGTAGATGTCGGGTCGGCGCCGCAGCAGGTCGGACGGCAAACCGGCAGGCACCAGCGGCGCAGCCAGCTCGGCCAGCCGGCGGCCGCGCGCGATCTCGCCCGGGTTGCGCCCGGCCAGCACGGCCAGCGCGTTTTCCTGTTCGCCGATGGTGCGCTCCAGCTGCGGCACCAGTTCTGCGGTGGCATCGTATTCCGATTCGGCCTGCGCCAGCTCCAGCCGCGAGCTGTAGCCGACGTCGAACTCGCGGCGCGCCAGTTCGCGCGATTGCTGGCGCAACTGCAAGGTCGCCTGCGCCAATTCGAGTTGCGCGTCGAGCCCGCGCAAATTCAGATAGGCCGACGCCACGCTGGCCGCGATCGACAACGCGACCGCGTCGGCGCTGGCCTGTTCGGCCTGATAGCCGGCCAGCGCCGCCTCGTCGGCCTTGGCCAGCTTACCCCAGACATCGAGTTCGTAATTGGCTTGGAAGCTGCCCTGATAGACATTGGTGACGAAGGGCTGGGCGAAGCCGTTCAGCGTGCGCGTGCGGGTCGGCGCCAGCTGGGCGCTCAGCGTCGGCAGCTCGCCGGCATGGGCGATCACGGCGCGGGCGCGAAACTCCTGCACACGCGCACGCGCGATGCGCAAATCGCCGTTGTATTCCAGCGCGGCGGCCACCAGCGCGCTCAGTTGCGGATCGCCGAACGCCGACCACCACGCGCGCTCGATGCCTTGCCGGCCGCTGTCGGGCCCGATCTGCTTGCGCCACTGCGCCGGCACGGTCAGGGTTGATGCGGGCGGCTGCGCCACCTTGCCTGCGCAGCCGCCCAACAGCAAGGCCATCAGGGGAGCGGTCCATAAAGCCCGCGCGTTCACGACTTCGCCTCCGCCGCGGTGGCGCGACCGGACGCGGTGTCGACGCTGACCACCACCGACATGCCGGGCCGCAGCCGTCGCGCCACCGCCTGGCCGGCATCGATATGGATACGGACCGGAATGCGCTGTGCGATCTTGACGTAATTGCCGGTGGCGTTATCGGCCGGCAGCACGCTGAATTAGGAACCCGTGGCCGGCGAAATATACTCGACCTCGCCATTCAGCATGGCACCGCCGAGCGCGTCAACGGTGAACGGCGCCCTCTGACCGACGCGCACGTCGTTCATCTGGGTTTCCTTGAAATTGGCAATGATCCACATCTGCTGCGGCACCAGACCCATCAGCTGCGCGCCGGAATTGACGTAGGCGCCACGCCGCACGGTGACCTGGCCCAGCTGGCCGTCACATGGCGCGGTGACGCGGGTATTGTCGAGATCGACCCTGGCCGCCTTCAGCACCGCTTGCGCATTGCCGACGTTGGCGATCAGCGCGGCGCGGTTGACAATCACCGACTGCAGATTCTGGCGCGCGATTTCCAGTCCCGCGCGGGCCTGCGCCAACGATGCCGCCATCTGCGCGTGGACGGCCTTGACCTGGTCCTGTTCGCGCACCGACAGCGAACCATCGGCCACCAAGTGGTCGACGCGGCCCAGGTCGGCGCGCGCCTTCACCCCCTGCGCCTGCGCGTTGTCCAGCGTCGCTTGGGCCAGCACGATGCTTTGCTCGGCGCTGCGGCGCTGCTGCTCCCAGTTGGCCAGCGTGGCCTGCTGCGACTCCAGCTGCGCCTGCGCCTGATCGTAGCGTTGCTGGAAAGTGCGGGCGTCGATCAACACCAGCAAGTCGCCCTGTTTGACATACTGGAAATCCGTCACCTTGACGTCGACCACATAGCCCGACAGCTGGGTGCCGATCAGCGTCACCTGGCCGCGCACCAGCGCGTTTTCGGTGCTGATCACGGGACTGGAAAACGGCGGCAGGCGCCACGCGTACAACACGATCAACATACCGGCCAGCGCGACGGCGCCGAAGCCCAGCCCGGACAGCCATTGCTGGCGGTGGCTGGTCGGCGCGATCGGCGCCGGCCCACCCGCGTCGGGGGCGTGATGAGGGTCGGATTGAGCACTCTGAACTGGAGAATTATTGGCCATGTTATTTCGAAGGTGGAGTGAGGAGCCGGACTTGCCGGCTCAGGATGTGGCGACGTTCGGCGTGGACTGGGCGGCCGACAGCGCACCCTGGCAGCGTTGCAAAAACTGAAGCAGCAGCATGCCGGCCAACGTCAGCGCGGCGATGGCGGCGATGGCGAGGAAGACGTCGTTATAGGCCAGTACATTGGCTTCGCGCGTGGCCGCCGCGCTGAGCGCCGCCAGGCCCTGCGCGGTTTGCGCGGCGGGATCGGCCAGCACACGGCCAAAGGCGGCGGCGCCGCTCTGCACTCGCGCCGCGACCTGCGGATCCAGCAAGGTCAAATGCTCGACCAGATAACTGGAGTGATATTTTTCGCGCGCCGTCTCCCACGTTCCGACCACCGATGAACCGAGCAGGCCGCCCATGTTCTGCGTGATCGAGAACATCACCGTGAAGCTGATGATGTTGCGCGTATCCGCCAGCACGGCGGCGAAGCCGACCATCAGCGTCGGCCCGAAGAACAGCGTGCCGCTGAAGGCCAGCAGGAACTGGCTCAGGTACAGCTGTTCCGGCCGGGTCAGGCTGGTGGTGCCGGCGTCCATGAACGCGCCGACCGCCATCAGCGCCAGCGCCACCATCAGCGATTGACGCAGATTGGTCAGCGATATCGTCATCGCGCTGACCAGCAGCCCGGCCGCGCTGCCGAACAGCACCCAGCCGAACAGGATGTTCATCTGGTCGGTGTGCAGACCAAGCGCTTGCAGGAAGCTGACGGCGCCGGTGGCCTCGGCCAGCACCACGCGGATCAGCAGGATCGACAGCAGCAGGCAGGCGATCTTCGCCGTACCCAGCCAGCGTGTGTTGAGCAACGGCCTCTGGCGGTTATGCTCGATGAACAGTGCGGTACAAATCAGGCCGATAGAACAGGCCAGGCTGACGCCGATCCAGCGCGCGTCCAGCCACCAATAGACCCGTCCCATCGTCAGCGCCATGCACAGCAGGCCAACACCGGGCGCGAACAGCAAAAAAGTAAACAGGTCGAGCAGTTCGAATGGCTTCTCGCGGTCGCCATGAGGCAGCCGCAACGCCAGCACACCACCGAGCGCCAGCAGGCTCAAACCCAGTTCGAACAGCACCAGGCCGCGCCATTCCGCGTATTCGAGCAGGCGCGACGAGAACAACCGCGCCAGCGGCAAGGCCAACTGCGAAACGCCGAGGCCCAGCACGATGGCCTTGAGCCGGTGCGCCGCCGGGAAGGCCTGGATCATGTAATACAGGCCCATCGACGACAGCGCCGCCCCGGCCATGCCGTGCGCCGCCCGCACCGCGATCGCCGCGCCCAGCGTGTGGACGAACAAATGCGCGCTGGCGACGGCCGCGTACAGCAGCAAAAACGTCACCGTGAACGAACGCAGGCCAAAGCGCTGGCGGAACTTGACCAGCAAGAGATTCATCGACACGAAGGTCATCGCATAGGCGGTCGGCAGCCACTGCATCTCGGCCGCGTAAGCGCCTAGCGTGCCCTGCAGATTGATCAGATTGGCAATCACCAACGCATTGCCGAGACTGCCCGTGATCGCGACGATCAGGCCGACGATGCCATACGCCCAGCGCTTGGGCGTCGAATGCAGCGGCGTCGACGGCGCGCCG
>NZ_JANXMI010000081.1 GCF_025354735.1 Rugamonas sp. | reverse complement strand
GTCCGGCCCGGTCGAGATGGACCACGAGCAGATGGCCGCCGAACTGAGCGTCGCGCTCGGCCGCAAGATCGTGTTCCAGGACTTGCCTATCGACGAATATTGCGCATCGATCGAAGCGATGGGCGTGCCGGCCTACGTCGTCCAGCACCTGCGCGGCGCGATGGCGGACTACCACGTCGGCCGCATGTCCGGCGCCGACAGCAACATCGAAGCCATCACCGGCAAGCGCTCGATGACGGTCGGCGAATTCGCCCTGGCCCACATCGACAAGCTCAACGGCAAATAAGCCGGCGCCGCCGCCTTCGCCGGTCCCAGTCCCGGCGAAGGCGGCAGGCAACGGATCGCACACCCATTCTCCAACTTTAAAACAAGGCTCCATCATGAATATCAACGGCTCTATCGCTCTCGTCACCGGCGCCCATGGCGGCATCGGCCGCGCATTCGTCGCCCAACTGCTCACCCAAGGCGCCGCCAAAGTGTATGTCACGGCCCGCGACCGCGCCTCGCTCGCCGAACTGATCGAAGGCGGCGACCCGCGCCTGGTGCCGCTGGTGCTCGACGTCACCAACGCCGACCAGGTCGCCCAGGCCGCGATCGCCGCGCCGGACGTCACGCTGCTCATCAACAACGCCGGCTACGCCGCGTTCCAGGGCGCCATCGCCGCGCCCACGCTGGACGACGCGCGCCGCGAAATGGAAGTGAACTACTTCGGCCCGCTGGCGCTGACCCGCGCCTTCCAGCCGGTGCTGCAAGCGGCGGGCGGCGGCGCCATCGTGAATTTGCTGTCGATGGCGGCGCTGGTCAGCTTGCCGGTGATGGGCACGTATTCGGCGTCCAAGGCCGCGTTCCTGTCGGTGACGCGCAGCATCCGCGCCGAACTGGCCGCGCAGGGCACGATCGTGGTCGGCGTGCTGGCCGTCCAGACCGCGAGCGCCATCGGCAACCGCCTGCCCGAGCCGCGCATGACGCCGGACGAGGTCGTCATCGACACCCTGGCCACGATTGAAGCCGGCAAGAGCGAAGAAATCGCGGCCGGTTCGCTGACGCAGGGCGCGTACCAGGCGTTCTCGGCCGATCCGATCGCGTTCCAGGCCAAGATGTCGACGCGCTTGCCTAAGCCTGCCTGATTTCATCCGCCCTATCCGCACGACCCCGATCACGGCAGGCCTATCGCAGGCCTGCCGTGATCGCTTCTTCACCGATAATCTCTATCGGCCGAAAATCCAATTATCCGTAAAAACACCCGCCAATATTCTTCATTAATAACCCACTCTCCAATTAATAAAAAAACAACTGATCCAATTGAATATCACTATCGTTTTTGCATGCCACTAAAGCACAGGCAGGCATCTTGCCGTCGATCAATAAAACATCAGGAATTTGTACGGACGGTAAAACCGTACTATGAAAACCACACAAGCATCAGCCGATAAATTCGCCAGGCCCGATGCTCCAAACTGCCTTGCTGAAACTTTAATTCCCCAAAAGAAATTATGCGCGCTGTAGACGCATGCGTTCCTTATACGCACGCGATGGACATATTATTTCTAAATATACATAATTAAAATTCAATTAATAATAGGAGTGGTGATGAAAAAATTCATAGTGCAGGCTTTGTTGATTGTCGGCGCGCTGGCGGCAACCTCGGCGGCGCAAGCGGCGGCAAGTAGCAACGTCACTTATGGCGGCATTACGATCAAGTTGATCGACCTGGCCCCCAACGACGGCATAGCGCCATCCTTTTACTTTCAGCCGGTAACCGGGAGCAGCAGTTTTCCATCGATATATGGAGACGTCAGCACCGTGACGCCGAACGGCCAAACCTTCAGCGAATACTCGCATTACTCGACGACCACGACGCAGCTCATCTCCGGTTCAACCAGCGCCCAGTGGGCCAGTTCCGGCGGCAGTGTCCAAGGCGCGCTGGGTGGCGGAACGGCATACGGCCAGGCCGGCAGCGACCAAAATTCGACCGGCGTGTATTACACCAAAATCGAATTTTTGCCGATGACATTTGTTCTTTCGGCCAACACAGCGGTGAGTTTCACCATGAACGTGTCCGCCCATAGCGAGGCGACGCTGCCCTATGACCCGCAGGCGGACAACCACGAAGCCGCCTTTGCTTTCGCCACCATGATGATTGGGCAGACTCTGGACGGCGTCCAGCATAGGATCGGCAGCGCGACCGGTGAAGCGATGTCGAATGTCGGCAATGGCCCCGTTGCCGACTGGAACGGCCCACTGTCGCTTAGCTTTGAAAATGCCGCTAACAGCAGTGTGGAAGCGAATTTTTCCATGCGCGCCATCGCGGCCGGCAACAGTATTTCTGCCGTTCCCGAGCCAGGCAGCTACGCAATGATGCTTGCTGGGCTCGCATTAATCGCTGGCTTGCGTGCCCGTCGGCGCCATTGCTAGCCTGACCTCAGCATCCGGTATTTTTGCCTACCTAATTCAAGGATCACTAATGAAAAACTCGACAGTAAAAATGGCTGTGGCATGCGCATTGAGCGTGCTCGCCGTACCGGCATTCTCAGCAGCAACAAGTACAGTATCGGTCGGCAATGTCACCATGACCCTGACTGATTTGGATTTGAATGATGGGATAACGCCGTGGATCGCGCTGGGCCCAACGCTTCCCTATATCAATGGTGGCGTTGGCACCTACGGCAATGTCATCGATCAAGACAATTACGCCGCAGTGGGATCGGGCAATATGTCCGCTCTCCACGGCGGTAGCAAATCGGCGCTCGCGTCATCGACCGCCAGCATGGTCGGCGCCAACAACGTCCTGGGATTCAGCGCCATCGACCTGAGCGGCCACGCTGCAAGCGACGCTGTCGGTTATGCCGAATATGGCGCCTTCGCCACCACCTATATCAACTCGAGCTTTACGGTATCGGCCCATACCATGGTGACGATCAGCTATGACATCAGCATGAACCTGGCAACCACGATCGGTTTTGTGCCGGGCGGGGATAGCGAAAGCGCGCGCGGCAGCATATTTTTCGGACTGAGCGGCATATCCAATGGAGAGATGCAATCCGACGCATGGGATCGTAGTCTCGAGGCTAACTATAATTGGGATAAAAGCGGTCCCCATGGAGACTCAAGCATCTGGCAACAGAATTTATCGGTCAGTTTCAGCAATTACGACGCGACCGAAGCCATCGCCACCGCCACCACCACCGCTACGATAGGCGGTAATTCCGTCGTCACCTCAGCCGTTCCGGAACCCGGCACCTACGGCATGCTGCTGGCCGGCCTCGGCCTGCTCGGCGCCGTCGTTCGCCGTCGTGACGGCGCCGCCGCAAAGCCTGGGAAATAAGAAGAACTCAAAGCGGTTCGCAGCGCTCATCCTGAATCGAAATAACTGTTGGCAGGGGATGCAAGCCTGCGATTCTCCCGCTACTGATCATGCCGCCAGCTCCAAGGGGCTGGCGCAAGCGTTTGGCTTTAGGCTGGGTCTAGCGGCAGGCCGGATTGCAGAGCTATAAATCGCAGCGCAGCCTCCCGCAAAATGCTATTCGCGGCCTGAGACAGAGCCGCCTCGTCAGCAATGCATGCCTCGGACACCAGCCTCCCCGCCAGTGAATAATATCTTTCCAAAGCAACGAGTTTCGGTAAATTTGACTTTTTCCGATGAAATTTCAGCTGAAAACGCCGCGTATAAGGTTGCGCTCGAAATGGTGAAATCACCGATCAGTAGAATTCCCGCGCAAACTTGAATGCTTGAATTTCCGGCATCGCGGTCAGCCAGCAATGAGGGGGCAAGCAAGGAATTCAGTTTGTAAAAAAATCAGCTTGTTTGGCACGTCATATTAGTTCAAGCCCAAGCGCCCTCAGATTACGTGATTTCGATAGTCGACGCGTCGTCAATTCGACTATCCCTAATACTCTGCGCTAAGCTGGCAACATTTGCGAGGTTGATCGGCTTGACAAGATATCGATCAAAACCGACTTCCTTGGACAGTTGTTGCTCATTTCCCAGTCCATACCCGCTATTTGCAATAATTACGGTTTTTTCAAAACCAGGAAGCTGGCGCAGGCGTAAACAGACCTCATACCCGTCCATGCCTGGCATTCCAATATCAAGTAAGACTATATCGGGTGTAAATGTTTTTACGCACTCGAGGGCATCTATGCCACTGATTGTTGATTTGCACCGAAAACTGACCCACTTAGCCGCATAATTTGCATCGAAAATTGACCCACGTTTAGCACACAATCCTACTTATCTTGATGAGTAGGGGGATCGGAGTGATCGACGTGGCATTACTAGGAATAATCAGAC
>NZ_JANXMI010000079.1 GCF_025354735.1 Rugamonas sp. | reverse complement strand
TCGAGCTCGGTCTTTTCCTTGTAATCGTTGATGTCGTAGTTGACGATCACCCGTTCCTCCGGCGCCTGGCCCGGCTGTCCGGTGCGCAGCACGATGCGGGTGAACTGGTTGTCGAGGTCTTCGCGCATCCAGCGCGCCACTTCGAGGCCGCTGTCTTCCTTTTCCATCACGACGTCGAGGAACACGAGGGCGATGTCTTTTTCGCGCGCCAGCACTTCCTTGGCCTCGGCGCCGCTGTAAGCGTGCACGAAGCTGAGCGCGCGGCCGTCGAGGCGGAAGCGGGTCAGCGTCAGTTTGGTGATGTCATGAATATCGGGTTCGTCATCGACTAACAGGATTTTCCACGGTGCTAACTTGGGCGAGGCAGAAGACAAAAAAGACATGAGGGCGAGTTCCGCAAAAATGGCACTACTGACGCAATGTTAAAGACGCTGACCGATAAGGTGTATCACATACCAGGGACTGCTCAAGCGGCGTGCAAATCGGGCACGCGATTTCGATTGTAGTCCGAGCTAAGGTTCTTAACAACAGGCAATAAAGATTACACCTATCTCCTACAACAACTCACCACCGTGGTGCCAACTTGTATCATTTTGTGGCGCGCACAATAGTTGATCGCCGAATAACAAACGTAACAATACTTCTTTTTTGGCAATATTGCCAACTTCATGGTAAATATTTTTGCGGGGAGATTCGTAACAAGTTTTTGCTGTTCGTTCCGGCGCGCCGTAAACGGTTTATATTGAAAATGGAAATTGATCCCCTGAGAGGAAAGCCATGCGTTCCATTACCCGACCCCTGCTGGCGGGCGCCATCGCCATGCTGGCCACCAGCGCCGCCTGGGCGCAAATCGACGTCAGCTACGACAAGCCGGAACAGTACACCGACATGCCCTTCATGCAGGTCGACCGCGAACAGATACTGAAGGAATTGAGCGCGCATTTCACGCGGCTGGGCAGCAAGCTGCCGCCCGGCCAGACGCTGAAGATCGAAGTGCTGGACCTCGACCTGGCCGGCCGGCTGTATCCGCGCCGCAACGGCGACGATATCCGCGTCATGCGCGGCGGCGCCGACTGGCCGCGCATGCATCTGCGCTACACGCTGGAGCAGGACGGCAAGGTGTTGCGCAGCGGCGACGAGGAATTGTCGAACATGGCTTACCAGGACCGCATCAACCGCTATTCCGACAGCGACGACTTGCGCTACGAAAAGCAGATGCTCGACGACTGGTTCAACAAGCAGTTCCTGCCGCCCCGGCAGCATGGTTGACGCCCCGTCTTGACTCCCCGTTAATCGAGCCAGTTCACGCGCTCGAACTTGGCGCGGAACGCGGCCGGCATGGTCGTCACCTTGCCGGCGTCGTAGTCGAAGAACACGAAGCCCGACTTGGCCATCGCCACCAGCGAGGCGTCGCTCGGGCGCGTGATGCGGAAGGTGATGTCGCCGCCGTAGCGGTTGAAATCCATCACGCCGACCTCGAACAGCAGCTGGTCGCGCGCGTGCGCCTCGGCGCGGTACATGGTGGCCAGGTCGGTGACGATGATGCCGCCGCCGTCGGCCGCCGTCTCCGGCACGCCGTGGGCGTACAGGAAGCGCGCCCGCGCTTCCGAGATCATGGAAATCATCGAATCGTTGCCGAGGTGGTTGGCGCCGTTGATGTCGGTCGAGCGCACCGTCAGCTGGGTCGAAAAGTAGTATTGGTCTTCCGGAAATTGCAGGGTCAAGCGGGCCATGTCGGTGCTCCTGCGCGCGCGGCGCCAGTTGGCAAAGCCTATTTTAACGCGGCCTGGCGGCGCACCGGGGATGGCCGATGATAGCCGATGGCGATACGGCCATCATGCTATTTACGCCACATCGCGAGCCACACGGCAGATGCGGAAACGCCATTTCTATGGCACCATGCCCACATGTGCGGCGCTCCACGCGCGCAAAATATCGGCCCGCTATCGCGAAGAAAGAAGCCATGATGACCACCAGCGCGATCCATCCAGCGTCCGAATGCCACTCCGACGACGCGACCGAACAGCGCCGCCTGGCCGAGCTGTCGCGCTACTCCATCACGCTGGACCAGTCCGACCCCAACCTCGACCTCATAACCGGCCTGACCATCAAGACCCTGGGCGCCGACATCGGCGGCATCAGCATCGTCTACCAGTCGCAGATCTGGCTGCCGTCCCGGGTCGGCATCGACGCCCGCCACGTGCCGCGCTCGGGCTCGTTCTGCACCTGGGTCGTGGCCTCGGCCCGGGAGCGCGACTTTTTCGAGGTCGAAGACGCCACCAGCGACCCGCGCTTCAACACCAATCCCCTGGTCACCTATCCGCCGCACTACCGCCACTACGCGGCCGTGCCGCTGCACGGCGCGCGTGGCTATCTGCTGGGCACGTTATGGGTGATGGGCACGCGCTCGCGCCGGCTCGACGCCGAACAGCGGCTGATGTTGACGGGCATGTCCAAGCTGGTCGTCGACACGCTCGAACTGCGCTATTGCAACGACGTCACCGGCATGTCCAACCGCGCCGTGTTCCTGCACCATTTGCAGCTGGGCGTGGAGCAGACGCGGCAACCGGACGTGGTGGTCGGCTATATCGACCTGGTCGGTTTCCGCCAGTTCAACGACGAGTTCGGCCGCGACAAGGGCAACCAGGTGTTGCGCCTGATGGGCCAACGCATCGCCGACTGGGCCGGCCCCGACAACCTGGTCGGCCACCTCGGCGGCGATAAATTCGTCTTCGCGCTGTTCGGCGGCCACCAGGACCACGTGACGCTGCTGGACCGGCTGAAAGCCATCCTCAGCCTGCCGTTCACGGTCGAGCATGGCGCGCCGCAGGTGCTGCACGCGCGCATCGGCGTCGAACACCACCACACGCCCTACATGGGCTCGGCCGCGACCCTGCTCGACGCCGCCGAAACGGCCGCCTCGTCGATCAGCGGCGGCTTCCTGCGCACCACGGTCAAGGAATACGGCCTGGAGTTGCTGGCCCGCTCGCACATGGTGTACGAGCTGCAAGGCGCGCTCGACGGCGAGGCCCAGCACGGCGCGCTGGTGGTGCACTACCAGCCGCAAGTGAACTATGCGCGCGGCACGCTGATCGGCATGGAGGCGCTGGTGCGCTGGCAGCATCCGGTGCGCGGCCTGGTGCTGCCGGACCGCTTTATTCCGCTGGCCGAAAGCACCGACAAGATTTACCAGCTCGACATGCAGGTGCTGACTCAAGTGTGCCGCGACCTGCGCGCTTGGATAGACGCCGGCCTGCCGGTGGTGCCGGTGTCGCTGAACTTGTCGCGCCGCTCGCTGCTGCACCCGCAGGTGCTGGTGGACATGGCGCAGGTGCTGGAGCGCTACCGCATCAGCGGCGCCATGGTGGAACTGGAAGTGAGGGAAAGCCAGCTGCTTGAAACGCTGGACCTGCTGTCCTCGCGCGTGGCCGGCTTCCGCGCGCTGGGAGTGCGCATCGCCGTCGACGATTTCGGCACCGGCTATTCGAATCTGGACGCCATCAGCAGCCTGCCCTTCGACCGGCTGAAGGTGGACCGCCAGTTCGTCCACGGCGTCGCCGGCAGCGAAAAAATGGCGGGCCTGTTCCATTTAATCCAGGGCATCGCCGATTTGTTCAAGGCCGAATTGCTGTGCGAAGGACTGGAGCGGGAGGCCGACCTCGACTGGCTGAGCCAGCGCGGCGCCCACTGCGTGCAGGGCTGGTACTTCAGCGCCGCGCGCACGCCGGACGCCATCATCCACCTGCTGGCCACGCTGCGCGACCACGATCCCGCCGCCGCGCCGCTGACGGCGCCGGAATTGCGGGCGCTGCTGCGGGCCTGAGCGGCGGCCGGCCCATCGCGCGCTTGCCGCGCGATACCTTGCTTACAGATGCTCGCTCAGGAACACCAGCGTATTGCCATGCGCCTGGGCCGCCGAACGCTGGTGGTAGCTGTCCGGATGGGTGCGGTTGAATCCATGGCCCGCCTGCGGATACACGTGGATTTCGACCAGCTCGTTGTCGCCGAAGCGCTCGGCGATGCTCTTGACCGCCGTGGCCGGGATGTGGCTGTCGTTGCCGCCGAAGTGCATCAGCAGCGGCGCCTTGATGTCGTCGGCGCGGTCCAGCATATTCTGGATGCCGCCGCCGTAGTAGGCCACCGCCGCATCGACGACGCCGTTGGCCGCCGTCAGGTAGGACAGCCGGCCGCCCAGGCAATAGCCGATGGCCGCGATCTTGTCGCCGACGACATCCTGCGCCCGCAGCGCCTTGGCGGTGGCGGCCAGGTCGGCCTGCGCCTGGTCCATGTCGAGCGCGTTCATCAGCTCGATGGCGCGCTTCCAGCCGGCCTCGTCGTAATCGATTTCGATGCGCGGGCCGCTGCGCCAGAACAGGTCCGGCGCCAGCACCACATAGCCGTCGGCCGCGTACTGGTCGGCGACGTTGCGGATGTGCTGGTTGACGCCGAAGATTTCCTGGATCAGCACGATGCCCGGACCCTTGCCGCCGACCGGCAGCGCCAGATAGGCGCCGAAGCTGCCGTCGTCGGTGTCGACATTGATCCATTGCGAAGTGGTTTTCATCATGATGCGGTCCTTGTCCTGATACGGTGGGAAGAAAGCGCCCATGCTACCGCAAATCGGCCCCGCCCTGGCGCACCGCCTTGGCGCGCCGCCCCTTTCGCGTCAGTACACCTCGCGCAGATAAATCACCGGTCCGGCGCGGTAGGTGCCGAAGGTCAGCGTGCCGACCGTCGTCGGCAGATAGGGGAAGGGCGAGACCAGCAGGCTGGTGCCTCCGGCGCCGCCGGGCGCGGCGAAGGTGAGGCTGGCGGCGCCGGTCGTCGTCGGCGCGGCGGGGAAGGTCAGCGTGCCGTTGCTCACGGTCAGCGGCGGATTCTTGCAGACGGTGGCCGGGGCGTTGGCGGCCAGGTTTTTTTTGCAGTCGTCAAAGCCCAGCTTGCCAGCGACAGCGACGCCGGCGGCGGTGGTGAACGCCGTGTTGGTTTGCCAGGCGTTGCCGTTCCAATACTGGGCCTTGACGGCGACGGTCATCGGCGACGTTTCCGCGCCATAGTTGTTGCCCACTAGTAGGCGCCCGCTGGTGACGACGAGCCCGGGTTCGATCGAACCCGAGGCTTGCAGCGAGGTGACGCCATCGCCGCCGGCCGGCTCGCTGGCGCGCAGCCAGGTGGACGTGGCCGCCGGCACCGAGGTGCTGCCCGGCGTGGCCGGACTCTGGTTGCCGGTGGGGGGATGCACATAGCCGCTGGCAAATTGCAGATTCGGCTGGGCGCCGGTGTTCGATGTGGTCGCGATGCCCAGCGCAAAGTCGGCGGGGACCAGCGTGGTGCTGGCCGGCAGCGTTGCCGCGTTCTTCATCCAGCCCACGCTGATACCGTTGCCGGTGCCGGCGGCGGCCGGCGTGGCCGTGCTGCCGCCGGCCGCCGTCCACAGCGACAGCGCGACATTCCTCGCCAGCTGGCCCTGGTAGTTTTGCGTGGCGCTGCCGCCCGCGGCGTAGGCGGTCACGGCGACATCGAAGGGCTGTAGCGAATACACAAATTTGGGCGCCCCGCAGAGCGTGCTGAAGGTCAGCGGCGCCGCCGGCGTCGTCGACGTATTCTTGCAATCCATGGGAACGTTGCCGGCCAGGGTAGTGCCGAAATGGTCGGGAATGAAGCGGCCGACGACGGCGGCGCCAGCGGCCTTCAAGTTCGTGCCGAGATAGCCGCTGGCATTGGTCAGATTGGCCGCCAGGTTGAAGCTGCCGACCTCGTTCCACAGCGCGCTGCTGGTGTAGGTGCCGGCGCTGAGCGTGGTGTTGCTCAGGGAAATAGCCGGGTTGTTGCCTGGCAGGTTGCCGCTGCCATCCTTGGTCGATGTCCAGGAGAGCGCCAACGTGGGTGAGGTGACGGCAAACGTTTCCGGCATCGTTTCCTTGCCGAAGTTGGGCGTGACGGCGCCGACGCTGTTGAGCGCGCTGAGCGCAACGGTGAACGGTTTTCCCGCCGCCATGAACACGGTGCCGGTGGCCGTGATGGCGCCGGGGTTGGCCGTGCCCTGCGCCTGTCCGGGCAGCGCCGGCGCGCGCACGGCGACGCCGATCGACGCTGGCGCCACCGTGAAGGTGTTCGACGGACCGCCTTTTATGGCGAGGCCCGGGTAGCCATCTGCGACGGTGCCACTGTAAGTGGCGCTGAGCGAGAGCTGGCCGACGTCGGCATAGCTTAGCGTGGTATTCGCCACACCATTGTTGTCGAAGGAGAGCGGGACGCTGGCGCCGCTGCCACCGCACAGGCCCAACGGCACGCCCGTCACGCTCGGTCCCATGGTGCCTTGCGTCGGGTTCAGGTAGGCGCAGCTGAGCGTGACGTTGTGTGTGCCCTTGAACGCCGGCGTACACTGGGCCGCGTTGTTCGATTTTTTGACGGCGGTGATGGTGAAGGCGGCCGACGTCGCCGACACATGGTCGGGTATGGTGCCGAACAGCAGGGCGCTGTCGACAAACGGCACCTGGCAGCTGGTGCCGCCGGCGCCGTCCGAGCAGCTGCTGGCCTGGGCCGTGTTGCTGGTCGTGGCTCCCAGCGTGACGGTGGTGGCCGTGGTTTGCTGCACGTTGACGGTGGCGGTGCCCGTGAACGGGACGTTCTGGTTGCCAGCCGTGCCCGACTGCGGAGTGGCCGTGAATGTGGCGTTGACCTGGCCGGTGTAGGTGCTGGTGCATGCCGCATTGGCGCAAGCTTTCAGCGTCACGCTCAGCGGCTGGCAAGTCAGTCCGGGAATGCTGTAGGAGATCAGGATATGGTCCAGCGTCGACGGTGGATTCTGCGGCGGGCTGCACATCGGCGCGCTCGGCGAGCCCGCGTTGTAACCGCTGTTGTTGGTCACGCAGCTGCAGCCGGACGCGCCGGAACCGGTGCAGGTGATGGTCTTCTGGACCCGGCCGCCATAGTTCAGCGTGATGGCGTTGACCGAGGCGTTGCCGGTGATGATGCCGTTCGAGCTTTCCGTGGTGACGTTGTGGGCCGTCACGTTGCCGTTGATGGTGTCGCCGGAGCCGATGTCGACGTCGCCGCTGACGTTGACGTTGCCCGTCACCGTGGTGCCGGAGGGATTGAGCGTCAGCGCGCCGCCACTGACGTTGCCCGTCACGCTGCTGCCCGAGGCCAGCGTCAGCGAGGTGCTGGCGCTGACGTCGCCGCTGATGCTGACCGGTGAATTGGTGGTGATGACGGTGCCCGTCACCGGGCCGACGATGGTGACGTGGGAGCCGAGGTCGACCTGGCCGGTCGAGTAGATGGTGCCGGTGACCTTGGTGGTCGAGCCGCTGCCGAGCGTGACGCTGCCGGCGTAGATGCTGGCCGTGATCGTCTGGGCCTGGTTGCCCATCTTGAAATTGCCTTCGGCCGCCAGGTAGCCGCCCGTCACGTTCAGGTTGGCAGGGTTGATGTCGGCGATGTTCAGGTTGCCGTACGAGGCGAAGACGGCGCTGCCGCTCAGGGTCAGGCCCTGGTTATAGGTGAACGTGACCGAGGGGTTGGCGATGACGGTGTAGCCGCTGGCGACGGTGACGCTGTCGGTGCCGCCCGCCAAGAAGGGCAGCGTGTTGCAAGTATAGGTGGTGTTGCTGGCGGCATAGGTGCAGCCGGCGACGGTGGCGCCGTTGAAGGTGGTGCTGGCGGCCTGGGCCGGCCCGGTGGCCAGCAGCAGTAGCGCAGCCAGCACAGCCAACACAGCCCGCACCGGCGGCACGGCCGCCGCGCGCGCCGCGCCGCGCAGGCGGCGCCAGAACCAATTGAAACGCAAGGTGGTCGCCAGCTGGGGCGGTCGGAAACATTTCATGGAGTCACCTAAAAATTCGTGTATGAATTATAGGCGGGCGGCCGTGAAAACCGCAGTGAAAAGCGGCGCCACGGCCTGATCGGCGCAGATCTCCGGCCACAGTGTCGCGTGGCGGCCTCGCCCGCAACCGTCGCCGCCGGGCAGGCGCGCACTGCTGTCACCGCCGTGGCGGGCGATCCGTGCTAATCTTCCGGTTTCACCGCCACCAACGCAGCAATGGACGTCCCGACCCGCGACACGCTCGCTTCCATCCTCGTGCCGCCGCGCCGTGGGCCGCTGGCCGGCGCCGTGGCGCTGGCGCTGGCCGGCGGCCTGGTGCTGACGGCGCTGCTGTTCGCCGGCGCCCGCCAGCTCGAGCAGGACAAGCTGGACCTGGCCTTCCAGCAGCGCGCCCACCTGCGCGTGATGGCGCTCGACGCCGGCATCGCCAACGCCCTCGACACGCTGCGCGCCGTCAACCAGCTGTTCGCCAGCGAGCCGCAGGTGACGCGCGAACAGTTCGAGCGCTACAGCACGCCGCTGCTGGCGCGCGCGCCCTACATCCACGGCGTCAGCTATCTGCGCTTCGTCAGCCAGGCCGAGCGCGCCGCCGAGGAGGCCGGACTGAGCCGCGTCGCCCCCGGCACCTTCCTGACCGAAATGTATGCCGGCCGCCCGGTGCCGGCCGGCGTGCGCGCGCGCTACCTGGTGGTCGAATACATCGAACCGTACGCCAGCAACCGCCGCGCGCTGGGCCTGAACACCACCTATCCGAACTACGACGGCGTTTCGCGCCAGCGCGCCTACGACAGCGGCCAGCCGCAGGCGGGCATCGTCATCCCGCTGGCCCAGGGCGAGGCGGCGCCGGGCGCGTCGGCGCTGCCGGGCGTGGTCATTTCGATGCCGGTCTACCGCTACGGCGCGCCGCTGGCCGACGTGGCCGCGCGGCGCGCCGCCCTGGTCGGCGAAACCGCCATCGTGCTGCGGCCGGCCGACCTGGTGCAAAACATCCTCGCCGGCAACGGCCTGCTCAGCCGGGGCAGCATGGACTTGCGGGTCTACGCGGCCGCCACCGAAGCGGCCGGCGCCCTGGTCTACCAGGCCAGCGCGGAGCGCGACGGCCGGCCGGCGGGGATGCTGCCGTGGCCGCGGTCGCTGCGCTGGTTATACCCGGCGGCGCCGGCCCGGTCGGCGCGCCAAGTGGCGCCGCTGGACGTGGCCGGCCAGCCGTGGCTGGTGGTCGCCACGCCCGCGCCGCAGTGGCGCGGCAGCGACCACCTGGCCTCGCTGTGCGCGCTGGCGCTGGGCCTGATCCTGACGGCGCTGGCGACGGCGCTGGCGCGCTCCATCAGCACCCGCACGCGCGACATCCAGCGCCACGTCGACCTGCGCACGCGCCAGCTCAAGGAATTGAACCAGACCCTGCTGCTGCGCGAGCGCGCCATGGCGTCGAGCACCAACGCCATCGTCATCACGCTGGCCGCCCAGCATAACGCCACCGTCTACGTCAACCCGGCCTTCGAGCGCATCAGCGGCTACAGCGCGGCCGAGATGCTGGGCCAGAGCCCGCGCCTGCTGTACGGCAGCGACATCGAACAGCAGGGCGTGCACGAAATCCGCGCCGCCATACGCGAGCAGCGCGACGGCCACGCCGTGCTGCGCAACTACCGCAAGGACGGCACGCTGTTCTGGAACGACGTCTACATCTCGCCGGTGCGCGACGAGGACGGCGCCGTCACCCACTACGTCTCGATCCAGCACGACATCACGGCCATGAAGGCCTATGAAAACGAGTTGCAGCACCAGTCCACGCACGACGCGCTGACCGGCCTGCCGAACCGCGTGCTGATGCACGACCGTTTGCAGCAAGCCATCACGCACGCGGCGCGCAAGGGCCACGCGGTGTGGGTGGTGTCGATCGACCTGGACCGCTTCAAGTTCACCAACAGCCGGCTCGGCCACAAGGGCGGCGACCGCCTGCTGCAAGCGGTGGCCGAGCGCCTGCAAGTGAGCGTGCGCCCGACCGACACCGTGGCCCGCATCGGCGGCGACGAATTCGCGCTGCTGCTGTTGCCCGAGCACGGCGCCGGCCGGCCCAGCCCGCACCAGGTGCAGCGCCTGCTCGACGACATCGCCGCGCCGCTGACGCTGGACGGCCAGCAGCTGTTCCTCACCTGCAGCGCCGGCGTGGCCGTCTACCCGGACGACGGCAGCGACCCCGACGCCCTGGCCGAACGGGCCGACATCGCCATGTACCGCGCCAAGGAAATGGGCCGCAACAACTTCCAGTTCTACACGGCGGCCATGAACGAGCAGCTCGGCGAGCGCGTGCTGATCGAAGGCGCGCTGCGCGGCGCGCTCGAACGCGGCGAATTCGTGCTGCACTACCAGCCGCAGGTCGACATCACGAGCGGGCGCATCGTCGGCATGGAGGCGCTGATCCGCTGGCTGCATCCGGAACTGGGCCTGGTGGCGCCGAACCGCTTCATCGGCCTGGCCGAGGAGACCGGCCTCATTTTGCCGATCGGCGCCTGGGTCATGCGCACCGCCTGCGAACAGCTGCTGGCCTGGCAGCGCGCCGGGCGCGGCGAGCTGCGCATGGCCGTCAACGTGTCGGCGCGCCAGATCGCGGAACAGGACTTCGTGCAATCGGTGGCGGCGCTGCTGACGGAAATCGGCCTGACGCCGGCCTGCCTGGAGCTGGAGCTGACCGAAACGCTGGTGATGAACGACCTCGAACACGCCATCGTCGTCATGCACGAACTGAAAAAACTCGGCGTCAAACTGGCCATCGACGATTTCGGCACCGGCTATTCCAGCCTGGCGCACCTGAAGCGCTTCGAGGTCGACGTGCTGAAAATCGACCAGACCTTCGTGCGCGACCTGACCATCGACCCGGACGACGCGGCCATCGTCGCCACCATCATCGCGCTGGCCGCCAACCTGAATTTGAACGTGATTTCGGAAGGCGTCGAAACGCTGGAGCAGGTGGCCTTCCTGCGCGAGCACGGCTGCCGCCAGATGCAGGGATATTATTTCAGCCGGCCGGTGGACGCCGCCGCGTTCGAGGCGCTGCTGCTGGAGAACGAGGCCAGCACCGCGCAACGCGACGCCGGGCGTGAGGTCTGACGCGGCGGAATCGTGCTAATGTCGTGGTGAGGAAGCCGCAATCCGCAGCCTCCACGCTGAAAGGAGCAAAGATGTCCAAGGTATCCGTGTCGATGCAGCTGGGAGTGTCCGCCGAACGCGCGTGGGCCATGGTGGGCGGCTTTCACGGCCTGCTGGACTGGTCCAGCGGCTTGAAAAGCTGCACGGCGGAGCAGGGCGGCCGCGTGCGCCGGCTGCTGGCGGCCGACGGCATGGAGATCCTCGAACGGCTGGAGGCGTTCAGCGAGAGTGAACGGTTTTACAGCTACTCCATCATCGAATCGCCGCTGCCGGTGACCAATTACCAGTCCACGCTGAAGGTGATACCAGTGTTCGGCCAGGAGCAGTGCCACGTCGAATGGTCGTGCAATTTCTACGCGCCGGCCGAACACGAAGCCCAGATGGAGGCGGCGTTCCAAGGCCTGTACCAGGGCGGCCTCGACCAGCTCAAGCAAAAACTGGCCGAGTAAGTTTCACGCGGCTGGGCAATCGGGGCCTGCCCCCGCTGTCGCCGCGACCGCGCGCCGCTCGATCAGCGCTGCACCTGGCCAAACGCGTCGCCGGCTTTCCACGTCGGCATGGCGGGCGCGTTCGCCACCGCGTAGCCGAGGTTGAGCGTGAACTGCGCCTGCTGCACCATGCCCGACAAATCCCAGTCCGAGTGATATTCATCCGTCACCTGGTGGTAGTCGTTCTTGAACGCGACCATATGGGCGCTGGACGCCTGCTGGTCCTTCAAAAACTCAAAGTGGCCGTCGCCGGAAAACACGGCCGACCCCACATTAAACGCCGGCACGCCGGCCTTGGCGAAGTTGAAGTGGTCGGCGCGGAAGTAGGCGCCCGATAAATCCGGCACCGACGGCGCCAGCTTCAGCCCCATTTTCGCCGCCACCTGCGCCGCCGTGTCGTACAAGCTGCTGCGCTCCGCGCCGGCCACGCCCATGTCGCGCGTCAGGCCGACGAAATTCATGCTGTCCAAATTCAGGTCCGCGGCGGTCTGTTTCAGCGGCCACGCCGGATGTTGCACATAGGCCGCGCTGCCCAGCAAGCCCTGTTCCTCGGCGGCCGGCCACAGGAACACCTGCGTGCGCTTGGCCGGATGCTTGACCGCTTCGGCCGCCATCGCCAGCAGCGCCGCCGCGCCGGAGGCGTTGTCGATGGCGCCGTTCCAGACATGGTCTTTGTCGTCGCGCGGCGCGCCTTCATCCATGCCCAGATGGTCCCAGTGCGCCGAATAGACCACCGCCTGCGCCTTCAGTTTCGCGTCGGTGCCGGGCACGATGCCGGCCACGTTGAACTGCTCGACCTGGCGGATCGCGCTGCGCAGTTCGACGTGTGCGCTGACGTGCAGGTCGACCGGCGCGAAGGCGCGCGTTTCGGCGCGGGCGCGCAGCGCATCGAGGTCCTGGCCGCCGGCCGCGAACAGCGCGCGAGCCGTCTCCTCCTGCATCCAGCCTTCGACCGGATTGCCGGCGCCGGTCAGGTGGAAGCGCTCGTGACTGAAGCTGTTGGCCGGCACGCTCCACGGATACGAGGCCGACGGCGTGGTGTGAATCAGCAGCACCCCGGCCGCGCCCTGGCGCACCGCCTCCTCGTACTTGTACAGCCAGCGGCCGTAGTAGGTGTAGGCCTTGCCGGCGAAGCGGTCCGGCTCCTCGGCCGTCGGCTGCGGATCGTTGACCATCATGACCAGGATTTTTCCCTTGACGTCGACGCCCTTGTAATCGTCCCAGCGTTCTTCCGGCGCGCGCACGCCGTAGCCGACGAAGACCAGCGCCGCGTCGAGCTTGACGTCGGCCTTGCCGCTGGCGGTGCCGTAGACGATGTCCTGGCCCAGCACCGGCGCGATGGTCCTGGCGCCGGCCTGGAAGCGCAGCACGCTGCCCGGCAGCAGCTTGCTGCCTTCGATCTTGACCGACTGCCGGTAGCCGCCGCCGGCCAGCGGCTTCAGTCCCATCACGGCCGCCTGCGTTTCCAGATAGCTCACGGCGAGGTCGCCGCCGCGCTGGCCGGTGCCGCGTCCCTCGAACAGGTCGTCGGCCAGGAAGGACAGGTGGGCGCGCAGCGGCGCTTCGGTGACGACGGGCTGCTGCTGGGCGACACCGTGGCCGCTGGCGATGGCCAGGCCGGCGGCGAGCGCGTACGAAGGAAGACGCATGGAGACTCCGATAGGTGAGGGATCGTGTGGCTGGCTATCTTACTGCATCGCCGCGCCACATGTAAGCGGATGTAAGACTCGGTAAGCGGATGTAATGCAGGTCAACGATAGCACCCCGGGCGCCGTTTTCTGCTCAGTGACACGGGAATTGTCCCGGTGCCCTGATAAAGCAAAAGAGGAAAATACCATGACCAAAATTATCGCTACCCTGATCGCCGGCCTGTTCGCTACCGCAGCATTCGCACAAGCCCCCGCCGCCAGCGCACCGGCCGTCAAGACGCCAGTGAGCGCACCGGCAGCATCGGCCGGCGCCAGCGCCAGCGCCAGTGTGGAAGCGCCGGTGGCGAAAAAAGCCAAGCATCACAAGGTCAAGAAAGTGGCGCCGGAAACCGCGCCGGCAGCTTCGGCTCCCGCAGCCAGCGTCGCCAAGTAAGCTGAAACAAGAACCGTATAAACGATATAAACCATATAAAAGGATTATACCATGAACAAGCTCATCACCGCACTCGTCGCCACCCTGTTCGCCAGCGCCGCATTCGCCCAGGCTCCGGTCGCCAGCTCGCCAACGCCGACGCCGACCGTCGCCAAGGCTGAAGCCAAGGAAACCAAGACCGTCGCCAAGGCCGACGCAAAAGAAACCAAAGCCGTCGTCAAGGCCGACGCCAAGGAAGCCACCGTCGCGGCAAACGCGAAAGAAGACGTGACCAAGGCCCAGGCCGATCAGAAAGTCGCCAAGGTCAAAGCGCATCACAAGGCAGCCAAGGCCAAGGCCGACGCCCATGCCGACACGGTGAAAGCCGAAGCCAAGGCCGCACCGGCGGCCGCGCCGGCAGCCACCAAGTAAGCCGGTGGCGGGGCCAGAGAAGACAGGCAATCGCCTGTCTTTTTTTTTGCTCCGGCCATGGTCGGCCTTATCGGGGTGAGACCCCGCTTTGGGCCGTCAGCGCGTCGCCGCCAGCGCCGCGATCAGCTTGCGGTTGAAAACGGCCGGATCTTCCATCTGCGGCGCGTGGCCCAGGCCTTCGAATTCGATCAGCGTCGCATGCGGTATGCGTTGGGCGTTGACCTTGCCGAGCACATTGTAATGGCCTATCGCGGCCTTCACGGCCGGCGGCGCGACGTCGCTGCCGATGGCGGTGGTGTCGGACGTGCCTATCATCAGCGTGGTCGGCACCGTCAGCAGCGGCAGCTCGTAATACACCGGCTGGGTGAAGATCATGTCGTAGATCAGCGCCGAATTCCACGCCACCAGCCGGTGGCCCGGACCCGCGTTCAGGCCGGCCAGCATGTCGACCCAGCGCTCGTACTCCGGCTTCCAGCGGTTCACGTAATACGTCGATTTTTCATAGGCGCGCACGCTGGCGGCCGAGAGCTGTAGTTCGCGCTCGTTCCACTGGTCGACGCTGCGGGCGGGCACGCCGAGCGCCTTCCAGTCTTCCAGCCCGATCGGATTGACCAGCACCAGTTGCGACACCGCCTCCGGATACATCAGCGCATAGCGCGCCGCCAGCATGCCGCCGGTCGAGTGGCCGACAACGACCGCGCGCGTGACGCCGATCTGCTTGAGCAGCGCGGCCGTGTTGTCGGCCAGCTGCTGGAAGGTATATTGGTAGCGGGCCGGTTTGGTCGACGCGCAAAAGCCTATCTGGTCCGGCGCCACCACGCGGTAGCCGGCCGCGCTGAGCGCCGTGATGGTGTCGTCCCACGTCGCGCCGCAAAAATTTTTGCCGTGCATGAGGACCGCCGTCCGGCCATTGGCGGCGCCGGACGGCGCCACATCCAGATACGCCATTTGCAGGTCCTGGCCCTGCGGCGTGAACTGGAAGTGCCGCAAGGGATGCGGATAGTCGAAGCCTTGCAGTTCGATGCCGTAGACCGGCGCGTCGGCGGCGCCGGCCGGCGCGGCGAGGACGGCGGTGGCCAGCGCGGTGCCGGCGAACAGTTTAAACAGGGTGCGGGACATGCTGATAACTCCAAATCGAAAGTGGCGGCGGCGGTGCTACCGCATGGTCCGCCAATATGCGCCGCCGCGGCGCCGCCATCAAGGACCGCACGCTTGACGGCCCGTTCAGGAATCATGAAACATATCGTTTAGCTCATTTCAGCGCGCCGGCGCGTGCGATCCGCCTTTTTTATAGACAAATCGGCGTAAATTCGATCAACTTCGGGCCTGAATCGGCCGGAGGGAGTAAACTACGTGCAAATTTCTTTCGCAATTAGGCGATTCGAACATACTTGTGAGTGACGCCATGTCTGATACCCCCATTACCCTTTTCACCGATTTGAATCTCAGCGCCCCGCTTATCCAGGCGCTGAAAGATGTCGGTTACGAGTCGCCGTCGCCGATCCAGGCCGCGACGATTCCGCTGCTGCTCGATAACCGCGACGTGTTGGGCCAGGCCCAAACCGGCACCGGCAAGACGGCCGCCTTCGCGCTGCCCATCCTGTCGCGCATCGACCTGAAACAGACCTCGCCGCAGGCGCTGGTGCTGGCGCCGACGCGCGAACTGGCGATCCAGGTCGCCGAGGCCTTCCAGACCTACGCCTCGCACATCCCCGGCTTCCACGTGCTACCGATCTACGGCGGCCAGAGTTACGGCCCGCAGCTGTCGGCGCTGCGCCGCGGCGTGCACGTCGTCGTCGGCACGCCGGGCCGCGTCATCGATCACCTCGACAAGGGTTCGCTCGACCTGTCGAAACTGAAAACGCTGGTGCTCGACGAAGCCGATGAAATGCTGCGCATGGGCTTCATCGACGACGTCGAACGCATCCTGCAAGAGACGCCGGACACGCGCCAGACCGCGCTGTTCTCGGCCACCATGCCGTCGGCCATCCGCCGCATCGCCAATACTTATTTGCGCGATCCGAAGGAAGTGACCGTCGCCGCCAAGACCGGCACCGCCGAAAACATCCGCCAGCGTTACTGGCTGGTGTCGGGCATGCACAAGCTCGACGCGCTGACCCGCATCCTGGAAGCGGAAAACTTCGACGGCATGATTATCTTCTCGCGCACCAAGCTCGGGACCGAGGAACTGGCGGGCAAACTGCAAGCGAGAGGCTTCTCGGCCGCCGCCATCAACGGCGACATCCAGCAGGCGCAGCGCGAGCGCACCATCCAGCAGCTCAAGGACGGCAAGATCGACATCCTGGTCGCCACCGACGTCGCCGCGCGCGGCCTCGATGTGGAACGCATCAGCCACGTCATCAACTACGACGTGCCGCACGATCCGGAAAGCTATACCCACCGCATCGGCCGCACCGGCCGGGCCGGCCGCAGCGGCGAGGCGATCTTGTTCGTCACGCCGCGTGAAAAGAATTTGCTCAAGTCGATAGAGCGCGCCACGCGCCAGCCGATCTCGATGCTGGAACTGCCGTCCATCCAGGCCGTCAACGACGTCCGCATCGCCAAGTTTAAATCGCAGATCAGCGAAACGCTGGCGCTGGGCGAGCTGGAACAGTTCCAGTCGCTGATCGAAGACTTCGAGCGCGAACAGAATATCCCGGCCATCGAAATCGCGGCCGCGCTGGCCAAGATGGCGCGCGGCGACGTGCCGCTGCTGCTCGATAAAAAATCGCAGACGGCGGCGGTGCAGTGGGACGAGCGTCCGGGCCGACAGATCGGCTCCGAGCGCATGGAGCGCGGCGACCGCAATGACCGCGGCGACCGTTTCGACCGCGGCGACCGCCCGGAGCGTGGCGAGCGTCCCGAGCGCAGCGACCGTTTCCCTAAAAAGGAACGCATCGTGCGCGCGCCGGACGCCGGCATGCTGACCTTCCGCATCGAAGTCGGCTACCAGCACGGCGTCAAGCCGGGCAACATCGTCGGCGCCATCGCCAACGAGGGCGGCATCGATTCCAAGTACATCGGCCGCATCGAAATCTACGACGACTACAGCGTGCTCGATATGCCGAACGATTTGCCGACGGATGTGATCCAGCATCTCGGTACGCTCAAGGTGGCCGGCCAGATGCTGCGCATCCGTGTCGACAATGGCGACGGCGAGGCCGCATCGGCCGCGCCGGCCGCGCCACGTGCCGCGCCGGCGCCGCGCGCCGCCGCGCCGGCATCTTTCGCTGCCGCCCCCGCATCGGCCGCTCC
>NZ_JANXMI010000068.1 GCF_025354735.1 Rugamonas sp. | reverse complement strand
AACCGCCCCCAGATCGCCCAGTTTGTTCCTTGCCTTGCCATTTCCCACGCGTCGCCGGATCGGCCGTTACAACCGCCGACATTGGGCAAGCGGCCTGCTCACCGCTTTACGCCGTCAAAATCGAGTTATTAGAGCTCACCTGAGGTTGGGTAAGCAGCTCATGTAAATCAACAATCAGTAGAAATACGGCGTCTTGTCCGCCCACGCGCTGTTCGCATAGCGTTTGTGTAGCAGATTCCAAGCGGTGCGCGATAAGGTCTTGGCATCCGGATCGCGACAGCCGCCGCGCGTGGACATGACGACCACGTGCAGCAGCCAGGGCAGATCGGGATCCTGGGGATGAGCAGCTCCCCAGGCCAGCACGTCCTCACCCGTCACGCCGGTGGCGGTTTTCATGGCGCCCAGCCGGGCCAGCTCATCACGCCGCACGTCGGCGTGGCCGGTGTCTGGGATCGCAGGGAATTGCCAAGCAAAGGCCTGCATCCTGAACTCGTTATACACTTGCGGTTCGCTGGCGGCATCGCCGGTTTTGAACGAACACCAGGCCGACGCGGTGGCCCCGTCCGCGTCCACTGGCGCGACCGGCTGGGCGTACATCGTCAGTTGCGCCTGTAGGTCGACCCGCACCGCCTCGACCAGCACGATGTGGCGGCGCTCGACCTTGGAGCCGGCGCGATCGTAGCGCGTGACGGCATTCGCTGTGGCGGGTGCCAGTTGCGCCAGCAGCGCGCCGGCCTGCTTGCCTTCGGCCGGCTTGTCGAGTAGTGCGGCGCGGATCCAGGCCGCGCCCGCGACTCGCGCGCGTAGGGCCGGTGGCAGGTGCGGCTGGCGCGCCAGCTCAACTAAGTCAGCGACCGACAGGCCCAGGTTCACCCAAGCCAGGCCGTCGTCATTGAGCATCATCTCGCGCGCGGTGTCGCGCATGGCTTCATTGGGCTGCTCGCTTGTCGCCACGCTCTTCGCGTAGTCGACGTTGGTGCGCAGCAGGTAGCGCGTGGCGTCGGACACCGAGGTCGAAACCGCGAAGCGTTCTTCGCGCAGCAGGTTGCGTGTGCCGGGCGAGAGCTGGCGCTGCATGACGCCGTCGGAGATCGCTCGTGCTTCAAGCGACTTGCCGTCCAAGCGGTTCAGGCGTGCCAGGTGGTAGCGAACGGTCATGTAGGCCGGATCGTCGGACGGCAGCGCGAGGCCGGCCTGCATCAGGTCCGGCAGCGCTGATTGCTGTAGCATCAATGCCGCCACCAACCAGGGACGCGAATGGACCGCGCGCCAGCGCGCAAGCGCATGCACGCCTGCGGGCTCGCAGGCCGGGTTCGGAGCCAGGCTGCTGCAGCCGCGCAAGGTCTCGATCCAGTCAATGAATTCATGGCTGGGGCGCAGGGCCTGTGCATCTTGTGGCTTGACGTCGTTCATCAGCACGGACCAATCGCCCACGCGGTCCTGCACGAAGGGATCGACGGCCGGATCGTCCAGATCGCGGCTCAATTCGTTGAGGCGGGTTTCCGGCGTCAGCTGGGCGCGCATCGCACGCAGCAGCGCGCGGGTCGGCTCGTGCATGGGCGCAAGCGAGGCATCGGCCAGAAGCACGGCACCACGCTGCTCGAGCGCGCGCGCCTGCGCCTCGCGGCGGGCCAAGTCTATGCCCTTGATACCGCCGTCCAGTGCGGCTCGCACTTCGGAACGTAAGGCCAGGTAGGCACCCAGCTCATGCATCGGATGGCCGGGCGTGGCGCCAATGTGCTCGAACAGCTGCGTGCTGTCGGCATAGTGCGCGGCTTGGAAGGCCCAGGCCGCGCGCTGGTATTCGTTTAGTTGGCGCCAATACAGCGGTTCGTCGGCGGCCGGCGGCGCCGGCGCGACGAGCTGCGGCGCTTTGCGCTCGCCGTAGCTGTAGCGCGTGTCCTCTGCTGCCTGGCAGGCCAGCGCAACTTTGTACTGCGCCTTGACCCAAGCCTCCACGCGCGCCGGCGTGGCGTCGGGCCGTGCCGACGCACTGTTGAACACCTCCAGCGCATAGCGCGTGGCGGGCCGCGGGCAGGCCATCATCAGGCGCACCGAGTGTTCATTGATGGGCTGGTGCTGCAGCTCCGCCACGCGCGCGAGCAGCGACTCGTAGGGCGAATCGTCGTCCTGCGTCCAACCTTGGTCGAATGCACTGCCGTCCGCGCGCGCCAGCCCGCCCAGCGTCCCGGGCGAGGCCGTCACGCGCGGGCCGAGCGAGAAGGCGCGCCAGGCTGTGTACAGGTAGACGCGACGCATCCCCGGCTGGATCACGCCGATATCTCCCGCCTGGAAGCGGTCGAGCGGAATATCGGGCGCGGTCCAGGCCTTGAACATGGTGTAGCTGGGACCGTAGTCGCCGCTGGCGCTGGCGTCGCTCACAATACCGACCAACAGAAGCGTGGCGGCCAACGTGGCCGCAAACGTGCGTTTCATTCGATGTCCTTCCATCCTGTTTCGTCGAACCAATAGGTGCGCCGGTAGCGAGATATCACCTCGCGCGGGAATGTCTCCTGGCGCGAGAAGCCCGCGCTGCTGGCGCGACACAGCGGGTGCAGCGCGACCGGCTGGCGCGTCACGATGTCGCGCAGTGGCGCGTTTTCGCGGCCCATGCGGAAAAACATGGGCACGACCTCGTCGGCGGCCAGCCCGTCCAGCCAGGCGCCCGAGCGGCACCACCAGGCCAGCGCTGTCACGCTCAATTTCATCTCACGCGGCAACGTCGTGCGGATTCTTTGCACCAGTTCGCGGTAGTCGGCACGCTGCGAGGGCCGCGCTTCCAGGTCGAGCTGAACCCAACCTGAGGTGCTGGCGCGCGCCGCCGACCGCATCGCATCGAGCACGACGGGTTCGGCCGGGCGCAGGCTGGCGGGCGGATGCAGCGGGTCGATCTCGACGTGCACGACCGGGATCACTGTGGTCCCGCGCGCGAGCGCTCGCGGGTGCGCACCCGGCCGCACCAGCACCTTGTCGCCGACTAGCCAGATGTGGCGGTCGACCACCGCCACCGCAGCGCGCGAAAAGGCGGGAATGGACGCGTCCTTCCACAGCCAGGCGACGGCATCATGCAAGGGATCGGGCGGGGGCAACCAGGCGGGCAAGGGCTTCTCTCTTCGGCAATCCGAATTATGATAGCAAGCCCTATGCAGCGCAATCTACGCACATCGTCACAGATTCGGATGCGCCAATAAAAAAACCTGCCGATGGGCGTAATGCTGTTAAGTTAAACTGAACATTTGCGCTAAATCAGCACTTTGCATCAATTTTGACAAAGTGCAGCGATATGTTTCCTCTTTGGACAAGGTGCAATAATATGATTCTTACTGCTGCCTGTCACACGAAAAAATCGACCAATTTTGCGCTGAAAACGCAAAAACATGGTTCATATGCTGCGCAAGAATATGACTTCTGTCTCACTGCACCGAGTCGCGTCCCCATAGTCGAACGAAGCCACGTCTTCAACCGGCCCGGATGTGTGCCGGTTTGACTTGCCATTTTTGCCGAATGGCATCGACTTTTTGCCAGATGGCGCTTAACTCCGTTTCCGCGGCGGCATGGATATCGACCTTCCGTGCCTCGCACAAGGCGGCCAGCGTCACCAATACTCCCCCGGCCTCCTGCTCCACCTTGCCGGCCGGGCGCGAGTACACATAGTCGACCATGGCCTTGACCTGCTCCGCCGTGGCGCCGCAAGCCTGGGCCAGCTCGATCGACTCTTCCAGAAAGCGGTGGTTGCGTTCTTCACCATCAAGCGCCGCCTGCGGGCCAAAACACGCCACCACCCACGGCGCAACCCGTTGTTGAAAGGTGGCCAAGGTCACCGGAGCTTGCGGCGCCGCTAAGGTTTTTTCCGACATATCACTCATCCAAAAATAAATTGCATCTTATTGAAATCGGCGCGTAAGCGCCATCAGGGCGCCGCCGGATCGCGGCCCCCGATATTGTCGCCCACTATCGGGCGTGTGCCGCCTACAGCGCGTCGATAAAACTGGTGACGTCGACCAGTTCCTTTTGAAACACGGGCAGCAGCGCGGCCAGCGCGCGCAGGCCGCCGTCGTTGCCGGCCGTTTCGAGCTGGGTGCACAGCTGGCCCAGTGCCAGCGCGCCGACCGCGCGCGAGGACGACTTGAGCTTGTGTGCCTCGGCCGCCGCCGCCTGTGCGTGGCCATCGGCGCAGGCGCGCGCGAGCAGGCCGCCGGCCCGCGCCGCGCCGGCGCGGAAACTGTCGAGAAATTTGCGGATGACCACCGGGTCGCTGCCGATCAGGGCGGCCAGCACGCGCACGTCGACGGGTAAGCCGGGCACCGGCGCGGCGGCCGCGGCCGGGCCGCAGACCCAGGCCGTGGGCAACGCCTCCAGGGCGTCGGCGTCGCGGAGGCCGGGCGGGGCCGCCGCCGCGAGCGTGGCCGGGATCCACTTTTCCAGCATCGTTTTCAGGTCGGCCAGCAGCAGCGGCTTGCTGAAGTAATCGTCCATGCCGGCCGCGCGGCAGCGCGCCGCCTCGGTCTTGAGCGCGTTGGCCGTCAGCGCCAGGATGGGGATGTGTCGCCGGCCCTCCTCTTCGGCGCGGATCCTGGCCGCCAGCGCATAACCGTCCATCTCCGGCATGTGCAGGTCCGTCAGCAGCAGGGCATAGGCGCCGCGCCGCCATAGCTCGAACGCCACCTGGCCATTGTCGGCCACGTCGGCGGCGAAGCCGAGCAGCGCCAGCTGCAGCAGGATGACGCGCTGGTTGGTTTCGTTGTCCTCGGCCACCAGCACCAGGCGCCCGCAGCGCAGTTGCTCTTCGCGCGAGGGCGCCTTGAACGCCGACGCGTGCTTGCCCTGCTCCCTCTTGCGCTCGTCGTCCCCGGGCCGCCCGGCCAGCACCGCGATGGCGTTCAACAGGCGCCGCCGCGTCAGCACATTGCCGCTGATCGAAACGTAGCCATGGTCGTGCCCGTGCGCCGCCTGGCGCGATCCGCGCTGGACGGCGATGAAACGGATTTCGTGCGCCGCGTGACCGTCGGCCAGCGCGCGCAACTGATGCGGCGGCGCGCTGACGGCGGCGCAATCGATAATCCATATCCACAGGCCGGCCGGCAGCTGGGCCATCATGGCGTCCGCCCCGGCCAGGTCGCCGGCGCGTTCGACGCGGGCGCCGGCGTGGGCCGCATAGCGGGCGATATGCTCGGGCAGGCCGTCGGCCGCGCCGATGACGAGGCAGGCGAGGCCGTCGATGCGCGCCGCCGCCGGTCCGGCCGCCGCCGCCGCGC
>NZ_JANXMI010000031.1 GCF_025354735.1 Rugamonas sp. | reverse complement strand
CGGCGCGGGGTCGGAACGGCGGCGTCTTGCAGATTATTTAATATCGTCCTGGACAAGCGGCGGTTATCGGCACAGCGCATCGGGAATAAGCGCGCCGGATAAACCGTGGCCCGGAAAATACCACGCCGATATCTTTAAAATAACTCTGCGCTTGTTAAAACCGTGGCCCGCGCTCTATACTCGACCTGGTAATTCCGCGGCCCCGACCCTGCCCAATTCCAGACGGCTTACTTAATTCATGATAGTGATCCCGATTTATTGGTTCAATCAACGGCGCCCCATGGCGCCAGCAAGGTTCAGCGCATGGCCACCGATTTCGATCGCCTGATCCTCGAGGAAGCGCCCGGCGGCGTCGTCGTCACGACGCGCCTGGGCCAAGTGGTGCACTGGACGCGCGGCGCGCAAGTGATTTTCGGCTATGACGCCGAGGAAGCCATCGGCCGCCCACTGGCCGAATTGATCGAGCTCGAGCATCTGCGCGGCGGGCGCGACGACGTGATCCACGAATTGAACGACAAGGGTATTTACGATTATGAATGCCTGCGCCGCCGCAAAGACGGCGCCCCCGTGTATATCGATGCCACCAGCAAGGCCATATATAATACGGCCGGCCAGATCGAATATATCCTGTTCAGCAAAAAGGATATTACCCATTTAAAAGCGCTGCGCGACGCCAAGCAGGCCGACGCCAAATACCGCGAGCTGCTCGAATCGACGCCGGACGCCATCATCATGGCCAACGCCAGCGGCCGCATCGTGCTGGCCAACGGCCATGCCGAGCGCCTGTTCGGCTACGGCCCCGGCACGCTGCGCGGCCAGCCGCTGGAACTGCTGCTGCCCGAGCGCTACCGTGCCGCCCACGTCGGCCACCGCAGCGCCTATTTCGGCCAGCCGCGCGCGCGCACCATGGGCGCCGGGCTGGAGCTGTACGGCCTGCGCCGCGACGGCGTCGAGTTCCCGCTGGAGATCAGCCTGAGCCCCATCACCACCGAGGACGGCACGCTCGTCATGAGCGCCATCCGCGACACCAGCGCGCGCCGCAAGGCCGAACAGAAGTTCCGCGGCCTGCTGGAGGCGGCGCCGGACGCCATCGTCATCGTCAACCGCCAGGGCGAGATCGTGCTCGTCAACTCGCAGACGGAGCAGCTGTTCGGCTACCCGCGCGCCGAGCTGCTGGGGCGCCGCGTCGAGGTGCTGATCCCGCAGCGCTACGCGGCCCTGCACCCGGGCCACCGGGCCGGCTTCTTCGAGCACCCGCAGCCGCGCGCCATGGGCGCCGGGCTGGAGCTGCTGGGCCTGCGCCGCGACGGCAGCGAGTTTCCCGTCGAAATCAGCCTCAGTCCGCTCGAAGTCGAGGGCGAGACGCTGGTGTCGAGCGCCATCCGCGACATCAGCGCGCGGCGCCGCGTCGAACGCGCGCTGCAGGACAAGACGGTCGAGCTGGAGCGGGCCAACCAGGCCAAGGACCGTTTCCTGGCCAGCATGTCGCACGAGCTGCGCACGCCGCTGAACGCCATCCTCGGCTTCGCCCAGCTGCTGGCCGACACCAGCCTGCCCGTCACGGCGGAACAGCGCGGCGAATTCACCGACTGCATCCTGAAGGCCGGACAGCATCTGCTGAGCCTGATCAACGAGACGCTGGACCTGGCCAAGATCGAGTCCGGCACGGTGACGCTGTCGCTGGAGCCGGTCGGCCTGGCCGAGCTGGTGGCCGAGCTGCGCACGATGGTCGAGCCGCTGGGCAACGCGCGCAACATCCGCATGATCTTCCCGCCCCGGGTGGCCTGCCGCGTCGTCGCCGACCGCACCCGGCTCAAGCAGGCCATCCTCAACCTGCTGTCGAACGCCATCAAGTACAACCGCGACATCGGTGCCATGGTGGTCGACTGCGCGCCGGTGCCCGGGGCCCGGGTCCGCATCTCCGTGCAGGACACGGGCACCGGCCTGCGGCCCGAGCAAGTCGCCGAGTTGTTCCAGCCGTTCAACCGCCTCGGCCAGGAGGGCGGCGTCCAGGAGGGCAGCGGCATCGGCCTGGTGCTGACCAAGCGGCTCGTCGAACTGATGGGCGGCGCCATCGGGGTGTCCAGCTCGCCGGGCATAGGCAGCGTGTTCTGGATCGAGCTGCCGGCGGCCGAGGCCGAGGCGCCGCCGGCCCAGGACGGGCCGCCGCCCGACATCGGCCACGAAGGCTGCGTGCTGTACGTGGAAGACAACCCGGCCAATCTGCGCCTGATGGAGGAAATCCTGCGCATGCGCAGCGGCCTGCGCATGCTGGCCGCCGCCGACGGGCCCAGCGGCATCGCCATGGCCAAGCGCCACCGGCCCAGCGTCATCCTGATGGACTTGAACCTGCCCGGCATGAGCGGCGCCGAAGCGCGCCGCAGGCTGGCGGAGGACCCGGACACGGCCGCCATCCCCGTCATCGCGCTGACGGCCAACGCCATGCCGAAGGACGTGGCGGCCGGGCTGGCGGCCGGCTTCTTCCGCTACATCACCAAACCGGTCGACGTCGACCTGCTGGCCGAGGCGCTGGCCGGCGCACTGGCCGCGCGCCCGGCGGCCCGGGTCTAGACATGGCCACCATCCTGATCATCGACGACCACGTGCTGAACCGCAAATTCCTCAGCGCCATGCTGGGCTTCACCGGCCACCGGCTGCTGCTGGCGGCCGACGGCGTCGAGGGCCTGGCGCTGGCGCGCGACGAGCGACCGGACCTGGTCATCACCGACATCCTGATGCCGCGCATGAATGGCTACGCCTTCACGCTGGCGCTGCGCGCCGACCCCGACATCGCCGCCACGCCGGTGATTTTCTATACGTCGACCTACAGCACGCGCGACGCGGCCGGCCTGGCCGCCCGCTGCGCCGTGCGCTGGGTGCTGCAAAAGCCGACGCCGCCGGCCCAGATCCTGCGCACCGTGCACGAGGCGCTCGGCCTCCCGCCGCCGACGTCGCCGCCGCCGCCGCCGCCGGTCGCGGCGCCGGCCCCGTTCGCCGATCAGCCGGGCGCCTGGCTGCGGCTGGCCGACCTGGCCGCCATCCTGCCTAACCCGCTGCAGCCCCGCGGCGACGGCGCCGAAGCGCTGGCCGCGCTGCAGGACGTGAGCCTGCGGCTGTCGGCACTGATCGACATGGGCATCGGCATGTCGGCCGAACGCGAACCGGCCGCGCTGCTACAGTATGTGTGCAAGGTGGCGCGCCAGATCGGCGTGGCCCGCTACGCCGTGCTCGGCATCGCCGACGACAGCGGCCGCGCGCTGCGCCACCTGGCCGTCGAGGGCCTCGACGACGAGGCCCTCGACAGCCTGGCGTCCATGGCGCCGGCCACCGGCGTGCTGGCCGAGGTGCTGACGCAGCGCCGCTGCGTGCGCCTCAAGAATCTCGGCGGCAGCGGCGCCGGCGCCGGCCTGCCGGCCGAGCCCCCCCGCTGCACACGCTGCTGGCCGTGCCGGTGGTCGGCGGCACGGCTTGCTACGGCTGGCTCTACCTGGCCGACAAGCTCGATTTCAGCGAGTTCAGCGAGATCGACGAACGGGCCATCGCCACCGTCGGCGCCCAGCTGGCCGTGGCCTATGAAAACCTGCTGATGGTGGGCCGCATCGAGGACGATGTCGAGGTGCTGCAGGAAGAGCTTGAGCAGCGCCAGGCCGTGGCCGAGCGCCTGCTCGACAGCGAATCGCGCTTCCGCCAGCTGGCCGACAATATCGGCGAAGTGTTTTTCCTGATCGACCTGCGCAATCGCCAGCTGCTCTACATCAGCCCCGCGTACGAAACCGTGTGGGGCCGCAGCTGCGCCAGCCTGTACGCGCAGCCCGACTCGTGGATGGACGCCATCCATCCGGATGACGTGGCCCATGTGCGCGCGCTCGAACGCGACTGGGCCGGCGACCCCGGCCGCGCCCAGGGCTTCGAATACAACTACCGCATCGTGCGCCGCGACGGCCAGCTGCGCCACATCCACGACCGCGGCTTCCCCATCCGCGACGCCGACGGCCGCGTCTACCGCATCGCCGGGCTGGCCGCCGACGTCACCGAGCACCACGCCCAGAGCCAGCGGCTGAACCGACTGGGCCAGCTGTACGCCATGCTCAGCGGCGTGAACGCGGCCATCATCCGCTGTGGCCAGCGCGACGCGCTATTGCAGGAGGTGTGCCGCCTGGCCGTCGACCAGGGCGCGTTCAGCATGGCCTGGGCCGGCGTGCTCGACGCCGACACCGGCGCCGGCACGGTGCTGGCGTCGAGCGGCGGACCGCCCGGCTACGCGGCCCAGATCCGCTTTTCCGGCGCGCCCGGCGGCGTGGGCGCCGAGCGCCCGGCCAGCGTGGCGGCGCGCGAGCAACGCATCGTGCTCAGCGACGACATCGGCGCCGACCCCGCCCTGGCCGCGCTGCGCGAGGAGCTGCTCGGTCACGGCCTGCGGGCGGTGGCCGCGCTGCCGCTGCACGACGGCCAGCGCACCTGCGCCGTGCTGGTGCTGTTCGCCGCCGAAGCCGGCTTCTTCGGCCAGGAAGGGCGGCGCGCCCTGCTCGACGAGCTGACCGGCGACTTGTCGTTCGGAATGCAGTTCCTCGCCAAGGAGGCGCGCCTGCAGTACCTGGCCTACTACGACGCCCTCACCGGCCTGCCCAACCGCGCGCTCTTCCTCGACCGCGTCGCCGCCCTCCCGGCCGGCCGCGGTGTCGCCGTCGCCGTCATCGACGTCGAACGCTTTTCCCAGCTCGACGACGCGGTCGGCCGCGCCGCCGGCGACGCCGTGCTGCGCCGCGTCGGTCAGCTGCTCGGCGACGCGGACGGAGCGCTCTGCGTGGCGCGGCTCGACGGCGATGGCTATGCGCTGGCGCTGCCGGTGCCGGCCGGAGCCGACGCCGATGTCGCCACCGCGGCGCTCGAGGCGGTGGTGCTGCCGCTGCTGGACCTGGGCGTGCAGCTGGAACAGCAGCTGGTGCGGGTGACGTCGCACGCCGGCATCGCGCTGGCGCCGCCAGACGGCGCGGACGCCGCCGCGCTGCTGGAACAGGCCGAGTCGGCGCTGGCCCAGGCCCAGGCCGGGGGGGAACGGCTGCTGTTCTACGCGGCGCGCATGAACCAGTCCAGCCAGGCCCGCCTGCGGCTGGAAGCCGACCTGCGCGCCGCGCTGCCGCTGGGCGAGTTGAGCATGCACTATCAGCCGCGGGTCGACCTGACCAGCGGCCGTGTCGTCAGCGCCGAGGCGCTGGTGCGCTGGCGCCATCCCGAGCGGGGCATGGTGGCGCCGGCCGAGTTCATTCCGCTGGCCGAGCAGACCGGCCTGATCGTGGTCATCGGCAGCTGGGTCATCGACACCGTCTGCGCCCAGCAGGCCGCGTGGAAGGCGCGGCGCTTGCGCGTGGTGCCGGTGGCGATCAATTTGTCGGCCGTGCAGTTCCGGCGCGGCCAGGTGCAGGGCGTGATCCGCGCGGCGTTGGCGCGCCATGGTCTGGCGCCGCACGAGATCGAGTTCGAGCTGACCGAGTCGGTGGTCATGGCCGACCCGGAGCAGGCCGCGCAGGACCTGAAGGCGCTCAAGGGCCTGGGCGTCAAGCTGGCCCTGGATGACTTCGGCACCGGCTATTCCTCGCTGGCCTATCTGAAGCGCTTCCCCTTCGACTTCGTCAAGATCGACCGCGCCTTCATCACCGACGTCACCAAGAGCGCCGAGGACGCGGCGATCGCCACCGCCATCATCGCCATGGCGCACAGCCTGGGCCTGCGCGTGGTGGCCGAGGGCGTCGAGACCGAAGGCCAGCTGCAGTTCCTGCGGCGGCACCGCTGCGACGAGCTGCAGGGTTATTATTTCAGCCGGCCGCTGGCCGCCGACGCCTTCGCCGCGCTGCTGGCCGAGGGCCGCCGCCTGGCGCTGACACCGGAGGCGGTGCAGCAGGAGGACACGCTGCTGATCGTCGATGACGAGGAGATCAACCTGATGGCGTTGCGACGGCTGCTGCGCCAGGAGGGCTACCGCGTGTTGACGGCGGCCGGCGGCGAGGAGGCGCTGGAGCTGCTGGCGCTCAATCCGGTGCAGGTGGTGCTGTCGGACCAGCGCATGCCGGGCATGAGCGGAGCCCGGTTCCTGGCCCTGGTCAAGGAACTGTATCCGGACACGGTGCGCATGATGCTGTCGGCCAGCACCGACTTCAACGCCGTGGCCGACAGCGTAAACCAGGGCGCGGTCTACAAATACCTGAGCAAGCCGTGGGACGGTGACGCGCTGCGACGCCACCTGCGCGACGCCTTTTACCATCAACGCACCCGCATGGCGCAATAGAGGTCGCCGACCGGCGCCGTCGACGAACGGGTTCGACCGATCCAGCAGAATTCGATGGTGTGCGGCCGGAGACGGTGTTGGTCCAGCATCGGCGCCGGCCATGGCGTTGCCGCTTCGGTCTCGGCAAGAAAACGATCGCGCCGCGTCCGCTTTTTCTTACGGGCGTACCGGCATCGGAAAACTCGATTGCATGGCGTTTGTCGTGGAAAATTTGATCCCGTATTGCGCCAGCTGCGCCCGTTGCCAGGCGCGCTTCAGGAATAAATCAGTGCCAGGGTCTGTTGACATTTACTGCAAGCAAAGCGGCGCGGCGGTCGACGCGACGAAAGAAGCAAAACGAGACGCGAGTTTGTCGTAGCCGTGGCCACGCGACGAAAACGTTTGATTCGGGCAAAGAAACGCTCGATCACATTGCGGTTGCGATAGTGATGGCGGTCGAATTGACGCTGGAATTGCCCGGTTGTTTTCGGCGGGATCACCGCCTGGGCTGGTTTGTTGGCGATGCAGGCCAATCAGGCATAGGCATGGTGGGCCTTGTCTGCCAGCAGCGGCGCCGGCGCCACCATTTCAAGCAATGCCAGGCGCGGCACTCCTTGACCGGCGCCGAAATAAAAAAACCCGCCATGGCGGGTTTTTCAAAATACTGGCGGAAAGGGTGAGATTCGAACTCACGGTACACCAAAGATGTACACTGGATTTCGAGTCCAGCGCATTCGACCACTCTGCCACCTTTCCTTTGGTCTTGCTACACCCGCTGCCTTAGTCCTGCTGCGGCGGGAACAAAATTATAGCAGGTCAGCCGGAAAATGGAAGTGCCAAATGCGAAAAACCTCGCACCCGCCCCCTCCCCGGCCACAATCAAGCCGCTATCAGGCCGCGCGCAGATGCGTCAAGCCGCCCATGTACGGGCGCAGCGCCGGCGGAATCTCGACGCTGCCGTCGGCTTGCTGGTAATTTTCCAGCACGGCCACCAGCGTGCGGCCGACGGCCAGGCCGGAACCGTTCAGGGTGTGCAGCAGCTCCGGCTTGCCCTGGGCGTTGCGGAAGCGCGCCTGCATGCGGCGCGACTGGAACGATTCGCAGTTCGACAGCGACGAAATCTCGCGGTAGGTGTTCTGCGCCGGCAGCCACACTTCCAGATCATAGGTCTTGGTGGCGCCGAAGCCCATGTCGCCGGTGCACAGCGACATCACGCGGTACGGCAGGCCGAGGCGCTGCAAGATGGTTTCCGCATGGCCGACCATTTCCTCCAGCACGCCGTACGAGGTGTCGGGATGGACCACCTGCACCATTTCTACTTTGTCGAACTGGTGCTGGCGTATCATGCCGCGCGTGTCGCGGCCGTAGCTGCCCGCTTCCGAGCGGAAGCATGGCGTGTGCGCCGTCATCTTCAGCGGCAGCGATTCGGCCGCCACGATTTCATCGCGCACCAGGTTGGTCAGCGTCACTTCCGAGGTCGGGATCAGATAGAAGGTTTCGCCCTCGCCTTCGACGCCGCCTTTTTTCACCGAGAACAGGTCGGCTTCGAATTTCGGCAGCTGGCCGGTGCCGCGCAGCGAATCGGCGTTGACCATATACGGCGTGTAGCATTCGGTGTAGCCGTGCTCGTCGGTGTGCGTGTTGAGCATGAACTGCGCCAGCGCGCGGTGCAGGCGGGCGATGCCGCCCTTCATGACGGAGAAGCGCGAACCGGTCAGCTTGGTGGCGACGTCGAAGTCGAGGCCGAGCGCGGCGCCGACGTCGACGTGGTCCTTGACTTCAAACGCGAAGCTGCGCGGCGCGCCGACCTTGCGCACTTCGACGTTGCCGCTTTCGTCGAGGCCCACGGGGACCGATTCGTGCGGCAGGTTGGGAATCGCCTGCATGAAGTCGGCCAGCCTGGTCTGCACGGCCGACAGCGCCGTTTCGTTGGCTTTCAACTCGTCGCCGAGGCCGGCCACGTCGGCCATCACGACCGAGGTATCCTCGCCCTTGCCCTTCATCATGCCGATCTGCTTGGACAGCGTGTTGCGCTTGCCTTGCAGTTCTTCGGTGCGGGTCTGGATCGCCTTGCGTTCCGCTTCGAGGGCGTTGAAACCGTCGACGTCGAGCTGGAACTTGCGCGTCGCCAGACGGGCGGCGACGGTGGCGATGTCTTTACGGAGCAGTTGGATATCTATCATGGAGGAATTGCCGGCTAGGTCGAAAACGGCAATTGTACCAAGACGTGGGCGATTCCTTGCGAGTTTCGGGCCGGGCGCGTCGTCGATGGACCGCGCCGCCGCGCCGTGCGGCGCCGGGGCCCGCGCGTCGGCGCCACGTCAGCGCCGCGTCACGGCCTGAAGACAGCGCGTCCGATCAGATCATGGCCGCTTTTTCGGCGGCGGTCAGGCGCTTGGCGCTGACGTTGACCACTTGCATGTGGAGGTCGGCGACGGCGGCGACGGCCGCTTTCGACACCGCGTGGGCCGGGATGCCGGCGGTGGCGAAGTTGGTGGCGGCGGCCAGCAGAACGACGGCCGAGAAGATGAATTCCATGTTTTTGCTGATGTTCATGATGCGCTCCTGGGTGGGTGTGGCGGCTTGGTATGGTGCTACTGTAACCAGCCCACGCGGGCGCCGCCATCGGCCTGCGATGGAGCGCGAAAAACGCGGCATGAAGTGCGCGAATGAGGGACCGGGGCCGCTGTCGGGCGCGCCGGTGGCGGCTATGGCGGCCGTTACGGGAGGTCCGCGGCGCGCGCGATGGCGGCGCGGCTCCGGATCGACATCAGCGTCGGCGTCAGCCGGCCGAGGCGAAGCGCGCCAGCAGCCGCAGCGGCGCGAGGATCATGCGCTTGAGCGGTTCGGCCAGCGGCACCGGTTTGACCAGCATGGTCAGCGCCATGCCGAAGGGATAGTAGTGGCGCGCCAGGCTGCGCACCGTGCCGTTATAGCGCTTCCACTCGGCCGCCGGGAACTCCTGGCCCGGATGGCGCGCCAGCCACACGTGCTTGAAGGCGATATAGGCATCCTCGCCGCGCACGTCGAGCACGCGGCGCCAGATCGTCCGCAGCACGGCGAACGCGCCGTGGCGTTCGACGGCGTTGGCCACTTCGTAGTGGCGCCGGAAGTGCGCGTAATGCGCGGCCTCGTCCGATTTGATATTGCTGAGCAACTGGCGCAGCACCGGTTCGCGCACATAGTCGTGCATGGCGCGGTAAAAGGTGGCGGTGCCGGTTTCGATCACGCAGCGCGCCACCAGCTCCAGAGCGCGGCGCGGCTCGAGCAGTTCCACCGTGCAGACGGCGCTGTACTCGGCACGGAAGGCGGCGAAGCCGCGCTCCCAGTCGAACTCCGGCCATACTTTCTGCACATAGGCCCGCAGCGCCTCGCCGTGCTGCACTTCCTCGTGCTGCCAGGAATCCCGCAACCAGGCCGTGACGTCGTTGCGCCCCTCGAAATGCTCGACCAGGTTGGCGCTGTACATCTCGGACATGATTTCCACAAAGGACGCGCTGGCCAGCGTTTCAAACAAAAAAGAATCGTCGCGCGCCAGCGTGACGTCGATCTGATCGTAAGCGATGTCGGCGAGGCGCCAGTGGCTGGGCGGATAGTCGGGCGGCAGGGGCATGTCGGCATCTCTCTCGTGGTGTGCAACCTTGGCAAAATTACCCGATTACGGCGTCGGCCTCTATGCGCCAAAACACGTAGTTTAGTCATAAGGCGCAAGCGCGTGCAAGACCATTGGTACAAATCAAGCAATCAACGCCGGCGCGGCTCAAGCCGCATCCTCGGCATCGTCATTTTCCGCCGCCGCTCGCGCTTCCGCCGCCGCCGCGGCGGCTTCGGCGGCCACCAGCGCCTTCGAGCGCGTTGCGCGCAGCCAGCCGCCCACTTCGCGGTTGAACAAGTCGGCCTGCTCGACCATCGGCCAGTGCCCGGTTTTAAAGGCCAGCACCTTGCCGGTCTTGCGCGCCATCAGCGCCTTCAGCCACTGCGGCGAATGGAACATGAAGGGCTTCTTGCTGCCGTAGATGAACAGCATCGCCACCTTGGGCGCGTAGGCCCGCGCGCGCTGATACGAGCCGTGGGCGCCGGTCCACTGGATATAGTAGGGATAATTCATCGCCGAGCTGATGTACTGCGGGTCGGACGGCGCCTTCAGCTTTTGCACCATATGGTGCGTCATCCGTTCGCCCATGTCGCCGCCGATACGCCAGGCCGCCGCCAGCCAGATCTGGTACCACGCCATCTGCACCTTGCCCGACAGCGACAGCGAGCGGCGAAATTGCGGCGTGCCGACGTCGCCGATGTCGACGCCGATGATGCGCGACACCAGCTTGGGAAAGCGCATCGCGAACTGGTAGCCCAAGAACGCGCCCCAGTCGTGCACCATCAGGATCACGCGCTGGCCGGCGTTGACGTGACGGATGATGTTGTCGAACATGCGCATCGTCAGGTCGAGCGAATACGGGCGGCGCTCCTTGTCGATATCGAAGCCGGGCAAGGTGAAGCGCACGCAGCGATAATCGGCCTTCAGCGCCTCGACCTGGGCGTCCCACAAACGGTAAGTATCGGGCCAGCCGTGGATCATGACGATGGTTTCGGCGCCCGCGCCTTCGATATGCACCTCGACGCCGCCGATGCGCAAGGTCGTCACGCCGGTCGCGCCGTCGCCGTGCGGATCGCCCACGGCCGCGGCGGCGGGCTTGCCGGGCAGGTTGGTCGCCGTACTCACGCCTCGCGCGCCTGGCGGTCGAGTTCCCGCAGATACGCCAGCTTGTCGGCGATTTTGCTTTCCAGCCCGCGCGGCACCGGCTGATACCAGCCCGGCTCGGCCATCCCGTCCGGCAGATAGGTTTCGCCGGCGGCGTAGGCGCCCGGCTCGTCGTGGGCGTAGCGGTACTCGTGGCCGTAGCCGAGCTCCTTCATCAACTTGGTCGGCGCGTTGCGCAGGTGCACCGGCACCTCGCGCGACTTGTCGCGTTTCACAAACGCCATGGCCGCGTTGAAGGCGTTGTAGCCGGCGTTGCTCTTGGCCGCGATGGCCAGGTAGACCACGGCCTGCCCCAGCGCCAGCTCGCCCTCCGGCGAGCCGAGACGCTCGTAGGTGGCGGCGGCGTCGTTCACCATGGTCAGCGCGCGCGGGTCGGCCAGGCCGATGTCTTCCCATGCCATGCGCACGATGCGGCGCGACAGGTAGCGCGGGTCGGCGCCGCCGTCTATCATGCGGCAAAACCAGTACAGCGCCGCGTCCGGGTTCGAGCCGCGCACCGATTTATGCAGCGCCGAAATCTGGTCGTAGAAATTGTCGCCGCCCTTGTCGAAGCGGCGCGCGTTCAGGGTCAGCGCGTTCTCGACGAACTTGCCGTCGATCTTGGTGGTGCCGGTAGACGAGGCGGCCGTGTCGGCCTGCTCCAGCAGGTTGAGGAAGCGGCGCGCGTCGCCGTCGGCGAAGCCGACCAGCGTATCGATGGCGACCTCGTCGAAGCTCAAATGCGGCAGCGCGGCCCTGCGCGCCTTGTCCAGCAACTGCCGCATCTCGGCGTCGTCCAGCGATTTCAACACATACACTTGCGCGCGCGACAGCAGCGCCGAATTGACCTCGAAGCTGGGATTCTCGGTGGTGGCGCCGACAAAGGTGACCAGTCCCGATTCGACGAAGGGCAGCAAGGCGTCCTGCTGCGCCTTGTTGAAGCGGTGGATTTCGTCGACGAACAGCAGCGTGTGGCGGCCCAGCTGGTCGAGATTGTGCTGCGCCTGCTCCATCGCGGCGCGGATATCCTTGACGCCGGCGAACACCGCCGACAGCGCGATGAATTCGCTGTTGAAGGCGTGGGCCATCAGCCGCGCCAGCGTGGTCTTGCCGACGCCCGGCGGCCCCCACAAAATCATGGAATGGGCCTTGCCGGCCTCGAAGGCCAGCCGCAGCGGCTTGCCCTCGCCGAGCAAGTGGCTCTGGCCGATGACGTCGGCGAGCGTGCGCGGACGCAGCGCTTCGGCCAGCGGCTGTTGGGGTTCGGTCGTGAAAAGGTCTGCCATGCTGTCCGCCGCTTCTTTAAGATCGACTGTTCAAGCGAGATGCTTGAGTCATCAATTATTAAAGACGTCGGCGCCTTTCGGCATGACGAATTTAAAGTAAGTGGCCGTTAGCGCCGGATTTTTTTCGAACTTGCTGAACGTCAGCGTCGACACCTGGCCGAAGGAATCCTTCAACTCCATCGCCTCGGGCTGGCCGTTGCGCAGGCCGATGCTGATGAGCTCGAAGCTGGTGTCCTTGGACTTAGGCGTCGCCTTCAGCCACTCCAGGCCATCCTTCGTGCCGGCTTCGGCCAGCGTGAAATTCTTTTCCAGGTCGTTGCTGCCGAACAGGATGGCGGCCGGCGACGAGCCCAGCGCGTCGCCCAGCTTCTTGACCGTCACCTGGTTCAAGTCTTTGTCGTAGATGAACAGCTGCTCGCCGTCGGCCTGCAACAGCTGGTCGTAGGGCTTCTGATAGGTCCAGATGAATTTGCCGGGACGCGCGAACACAAAGGTGCCGCTCGACGGCGTCGACGTTTTCGCCACGCCGTCGATATTCTTGACCTGGCGCTGGACGAAGTCGCCCTTGGCCGACTTGGTGCTGGCGACGAAGGACTTGAACTGCTCCAGCGCGCTGGCGTGGACGGCGCCGGCGAACAGCAGGCCGCCCACGGCGCACGCCAGCGTGATTGTTTTGATGTGATGTTGAAAACGGACCATACTGTTTATACCCTTTTTATTATTCGGCGCTGGCCGCCGGCACCAGGATTTCCCGGTTGCCGTTCGATTGCATGGGCGAGACGACGCCGCTATTTTCCATTTGTTCGAGCAGACGCGCCGCACGGTTGTAGCCGATGCGCAGATGGCGCTGCACCAGCGAGATCGAGGCGCGCCGGTTCTTCAGCACCACCTGGACCGCCTGGTCGTACATCGGGTCGGCCTCGCCGCCGCCCTCGCCCGGCGCCGCGCCGCCCTCGGCGCCGCCCTCGCCTTCCAGGGTGCCGCCTTCGAGGATGCCGTCGATGTAATTCGGTTCGCCCGTCGTCTTCAGGTGCTTGACCACGCGGTGCACTTCCTCGTCCGACACAAAAGCGCCGTGGACCCGCACCGGCAGGCCGGTCCCCGGCGGCATGTAGAGCATGTCGCCCATGCCGAGCAGGGCTTCGGCGCCCATCTGGTCGAGAATCGTGCGCGAGTCGATCTTGGACGAGACCTGGAACGCGATCCGGGTCGGGATGTTGGCCTTGATGAGGCCCGTGATGACGTCGACCGACGGCCGCTGCGTCGCCAAGATCAGGTGCAGGCCGGCGGCGCGCGCCTTTTGCGCGATGCGCGCGATCAGCTCCTCGACCTTTTTACCGACCACCATCATCAGGTCGGCCAGTTCGTCGATGATGATGACGATGGTCGGCAGTTTTTCCAGCGGCTCCGGCGAATCGGGCGTCAGGCTGAAGGGGTTCGGGATGTGCTCTTCGCGCTTTTGCGCCTCGGCGATCTTGGCGTTGTAGCCGGCCAGGTTACGCACGCCCAGTTTCGACATCAGCTTGTAGCGCCGCTCCATCTCGTTGACGGCCCAGTTCAGCGCGTGGCCGGCCTGGCGCATGTCGGTGACGACGGGCGCCAGCAAGTGCGGTATGCCTTCGTAGACCGACATCTCCAGCATCTTCGGATCGATCAGGATCATGCGCACGTCGGCCGGATCGGACTTGTACAGCAGCGACAAAATGGTCGCGTTGATGCCCACCGATTTGCCCGAGCCGGTGGTGCCGGCCACCAGCAGGTGCGGCATCTTGGCCAGGTCGGCCACCACCGGCTTGCCGGCGATGTCCTTGCCCAGGGCGACCGTCAGGCTCGATGGATTGTCGTTGTAGACCTTGGAGCCGACGATCTCGCTCAGGCGCACGATCTGGCGTTTCGGATTCGGCAGCTCGAGCGCCATGTAGTTCTTGCCGGGGATGGTTTCGACCACGCGGATGGAGGTCAGCGACAGCGAGCGCGCCAGGTCGCGCGCCAGGCCGACGATCTGGCTGCCCTTGACGCCGGTGGCCGGCTCGATTTCGTAGCGCGTCACGACCGGGCCCGGGAAGGCGGCGACGACCTTGGCGTCGACGCCGAAGTCGGACAGCTTTTTCTCGATCAGGCGGCTGGTGAATTCCAGCGTCTCGATCGACACGGTTTCCTGCACCGGCGGCGGCTCGTCGAGCAGCGACAGCGGCGGCAGGATGGAGTCGCCGCTGAGGTCCTGGAACAGGCTGGCCTGCTTTTCTTTTTCGACGCGCTCGGACTTGACGACGGTGACGATCTGCGGCTCGATCTTGACGGCCGGCGCGGCCACGTGTTTTTCGACGTGCTTGGCGCGCTCGATGACGACCACCTCGTCGCGCTTGACGGCCGCCACTTCGCCCTGGCGCCGGTCTTCGCGGTACTGGTAGCGCTGCACGAACCAGTCGATGGCCAGTTCGAGGGCGCCGCCGATGCGCTCGGCCACGGCCAGCCACGACACGTGGAAGAACAGGCTGAAACCGAGGCCGAACAACAGCAGCAGGAATAGCGTGGCGCCGGTGAAGCCCAGCGCCACATGGGCCGCGTGGCCGATCAGCTGACCGAGCACGCCGCCCGGCGCGCGCGGCAGCTGGGCGTGCATGCTCCACATGCGCAGGTATTCCAGGCCGACGCTGCCGACGAACATCAGCACGAAGCCGACCGCGCGTATCAAGCCCTCCTGCCGGTGCTCCGGCTCGTCCTGGGTCGACCAGACGAACTTCTGGGTCAGGCGCCGATAACCGTTCCACACGCTGCGCAACAGGTAAACGCAGAGCCACCAGGCTGACATGCCGAACACGAACAGCAGCAAATCGGACAGCCAGGCGCCGGCGCGGCCGCCCAGGTTGTGAATGCGCGGTACCGGATTGGAATGCGACCAGCCGGGATCGACGGCCGAAAAACTCATCAAAATCATCACGAAATAGACGGCCAGCGCCGCCAGCGCCAGCCAGCGCGCCTCCGACAGCAGCAGCACCAGCCGGTTCGGCAGCGGCTGGCGTTCGACCACGTTGCGGGTATAGCTGGACGGCGTCGACCCCGTTTTGACGGTGCGCTCGGAGGCTTTGCTGCTGGCTTTACTACTCGCTTTACTGCTCGCTTTACTGCTCATGTGCTACTCATATAGGGTCGTGGGAACGGCGTCGTTGCGGCCCGGGCGGGCATAATTGGATATTCTAAGGCATCTGGCCCCCGACAGCGGGGCTGATTCATGCGGAATCGCCGCTTGGACTATAATCTCGTATTGATTGCGTCAGCGCAATAGGTTGCCCGGTGCAACCTTCTCTTGCGCCTCACGCAAATGGCCCCAAATCGGTTGTAACCACTCCTCTATTAAGAAGCCTCCCATGACCACTACCAAACACGCGCGCGTTTTGATCCTCGGTTCCGGCCCCGCCGGCTACAGCGCCGCCGTCTACGCCGCCCGCGCCAACCTGAAACCGATGCTGGTCACCGGCGTTGAACAGGGCGGCCAGCTGATGACCACCACCGACGTCGAAAACTGGCCCGGCGACCCGATGGGCGTGCAAGGACCGGAACTGATGCAGCGCCTGTTGCAGCACGCGGAGCGCTTCGACACCGACATCGTGTTCGACCACATCCACACCGCCAAGCTCAATGAAAAGCCGATGCGCCTGATCGGCGACAGCCATGAGTACACCTGCGACACGCTCATTATCTCGACCGGCGCCTCGGCCCAGTACCTCGGCCTGGAGTCGGAAGCGGCCTTCATGGGCAAGGGCGTGTCGGCCTGCGCCACCTGCGACGGCTTCTTCTACCGCGGCCAGGAAGTGGCCGTCGTCGGCGGCGGCAACACCGCCGTCGAAGAAGCGCTGTACCTGTCGAACATCGCCAACAAGGTCACGCTGATCCACCGCCGCGACAAGTTCCGCGCCGAAGCGATCCTGATCGACCGCCTCAACGCCAAGGTCGCCGAAGGCAAGATCGAACTGAAATACAACCACACGCTGCACGAAGTGGTGGGCGACGACAGCGGCGTCACCGGCGTCAAGATCCAGTCGACCGACAGCGGCGCCATCACCGACATCACGGTGCACGGCCTGTTCGTGGCGATCGGCCACAAGCCCAACACCGGCATCTTCGAAGGCCAGCTCGATATGCACAACGGCTACATCAAGACCAGGACCGGCACCGAAGGCATGGCCACGGCCACCAGCATCCCCGGCGTGTTCGCCGCCGGCGACGTGCAGGACCACATCTACCGCCAGGCCATCACCAGCGCCGGCACCGGCTGCATGGCGGCGCTCGACGCCCAGCGCTACCTGGAATCGCAGGAATAAGCGACGATGGCACTGAAAGACTTCGCCGACCTGAAATCGCTGGCCAGGCAGCTCAAGGAGCAGGCCGACGCGCGCGCCGTCGAACAGGCCGAGCGCGCCAAGCGCGACCAGGTGCAGGCGGTCGAGGCCAATCTGTTCAAGGCCAGCATCGGCGGCGTCAAGAAGATGGCGCAGGTGGACCGCTACGTGCCGGGCGTGCCGAAGACGTCGGGCGCCGCGCCCGCCGCGGCCACGCGCGCGCGCACCCAGGCCGAGGATGACGCGGCGGTGCTGCGCGAATCGCTGTCGGCCCCCTTGTCCGACCTGTTCGAGGTCGATCACTATATGGAAGAAGACCCGGCGCTCAATTACGCGGCGCCCGGCGTCGGTCCGGACGTGGTGCGCAAGATGCGCAAGGGTCATTGGCCAATCCAGGACGACCTCGATCTGCACGGCATGCGCCGCGACGAGGCGCGCGATGGCCTGGGCGCTTTTTTGCGCAACGCCGCGCTGCGCAATCTGCGCTGCGTGCGCGTCATCCACGGCAAGGGATTCGGCTCGAAGAGCCAGGAGCCGGTGCTCAAATCGATGGTGCACAGCTGGCTGGTGCAAAAGGAAGAAGTGATCGCCTTCTGCGTCGCGCGGCCCTCCGACGGCGGCGACGGCGCGCTGGTCGTGCTGCTGCGCGCGGCCTTGCTGCCGGTGCGCTGAGCAAACCAAATCGGGCCAGCAAACTACATCGGGGTCGCAAACTAAGCGGACCAGCAAACTAAGCGGGCCAGCAAACTAAGCGGACCAGCAAACTAAATCGGGGTCAGACCACGGTTTCGAGAGAGTCATTCGAAACCGTGGT
>NZ_JANXMI010000328.1 GCF_025354735.1 Rugamonas sp. | reverse complement strand
ATCTGCGCCGAGGCCGGCATTCCCATCGCCGGCGGCCACACCATCGACTCGGTCGAGCCGATCTACGGCCTGGTGGTGCTCGGCCTGGTGCACCCGTCCAAGGTCAAGCGCAACGCCGACGCCCGCGCCGGCGACGTGCTCATCCTCGGCAAGCCGCTCGGCGTGGGCGTGCTGTCGGCCGCGCTGAAGAAGGACAAGCTCGACGCCGACGGCTACGCCGCCATGATCGCCAACACCACCAAGCTCAATAAGCCCGGCAAGGCCTTGTCGGACATGGCCGGCGTGCACGCGCTGACCGACGTCACCGGCTTCGGCCTGCTCGGCCACCTGCTGGAAATCGCGCGCGGCGCCAAGCTGACGGCGCAACTGAACATGGCGCAGATTCCGCTGCTGCCCGGTGTCGAGCAGCTGGCGCACGACGGCTACTTCACCGGCGCCTCGGGCCGCAACTGGGAAGCGTACAGCCAGGACGTGACGCTGGCGGCCGGCATCTCGCAGGCGCAGCACATGCTGCTGACCGACCCGCAAACGTCGGGCGGCCTGCTGGTGTCGTGCGATCCGGCCAGCGTCGACGAGGTGCTGGCGCTGTTCGCGCGCGAAGGCTTCGCCGACGCCGCCGTGATCGGCCAGATGACGGCCGGCGCGCCGCACGTGCACGTCGCCGCCTGAAGAACGAAAGCCCACCATGCTGATCGTGACAACTGAAAACATCCCCGGCTACCGCGTCGTCGAGGTCAAGGGCCAGGTGTTCGGCGTGGTGGTGCGCAGCCGCGGACTGGCCGGCAATCTGATGGCCGGCCTGCGCTCCATCTTCGGCGGCGAGATCACCGAGTACACCTCGCTGCTGGAAGAAGCGCGCCGCCACGCCGTCGACCGCATGGTACGGAACACGAAACTCATGAACGGCAACGCCGTCGTCATGATGCGCTTCGACTCGTCCGAGATCGGCCAGACCATGAGCGAGATCGTCGCCTATGGCACGGCGGTGGTGATCGAAAAGGTCTGACATGCTGCGCACCGCCCTGTTGATGGTTGCGGCGCTCATGAGCGTCGCCGGCGCGGCCTGCGTGCTGACCGGCCATGCGCAGGCGTGGCCGCCCACCATCTGGGGCGTGGTCCTGCTGCTGGCGGTGCTGTTCGAGCGCTGGCGCTATCGCAAGCAGCCCAGCGCGCAACAGGGCTCCTGGCAAATCACCGGCGAGCGCTTCATCGATCCGGAAAGCGGCGAGCCTATGGAAGTGCACTACAACCCGGCCAGCGGCGAACGGCGCTACGTGCGCAGCGCCGACCAGCCGGCCGATTAAATCCCGCTCCCTACTGCTCTGTCGTCGGCACGCCTAGGCTGCGATAGACCACGCCGCCCTTCATCACAAAACTGATCCAGCTAAAACGCTGGACGTCCTGGAGCGGGTCGCCGTCGGTGGCGACGATGTCGGCGTAGCGGCCGGCCTGCACCGAGCCGATACGGTCAGCCGCGCCGATCAGCGCCGCCGATTCCTTCGTCGCGGCCAGCAGCGCCTGCATGGTCGTCATGCCGTTGGCGACCAGCAGGACGAATTCCATCGCATGATCGCCCTCGCCGATGTCGGTGCCGTACGCGATCTTCACGCCCGACTTGATCGCCAGCGGCAGGTTGCGCTTGGGCAGAGGATCGTTGGCCAGCTCTTTCGGCGCGGTGCCGGGACTGAGTAGTTCGGGATGCTCCAGCGCGGCCTTGTAATACACCTCGTAGACGGTCAGCGTCGGCACCAGCACGGTGCCGTGGGCCTTCATCAGGGCCAGCGTTTCGGCCGACGCGAAGGAACCGTGTTCGATCGAATCGACGCCGGCGCGCACCGCGTTGTCGATGGCCGGCGACGGATAGATATGGGCCGCGACCTTCAGGCCGAGCGCGTGCGCGGTCTCCACGGCGGCGCGGATTTCATCGTTGGTCATCAGCTGCGCGTGCGGGTCGTCGCCGGTCGAGGCGATGCCGCCGGACGGCATGATCTTGATGACGGTGGCGCCACGGCGCTGATGTTCGCGCACGCGCAGGCGCGCCTCCTCTGGCGAGTCGACGCGGCCGTAATTCCATTCGGGGTGGGACAGCCCGCCATCGAGGCCGCTGCGCGGGTCGCCGTGGCCGCCGGTCGGTCCCAGCGGTTCGAGCGACACCCACAGGCGCGGACCGGGCACCTTGCGCGCGTCGATGGCCTCGCGCAGCGCCACCGTTTCATCGCCGCCGCCGACATCGCGCCCGCTCGTGAAACCCTGTTGCAGCATGGCCCGCGCGTTGACGGCGGCGTCGAAAGCGCGGTCGATGTTCGAGTGCGTCAGCCAGTCTTCGGTGGCGTTGACGCGGCTGGGCAGCTTGGCCGAGATGTGGATATGGCTGTCGATAAAACCGGGCATCACGGTGGCCTGCGTCAAGTCGATGATGCGGGCGCCGGCCGGCGCCGTGTAGCCGGCGTCGATGCCGGCGATTTTATCGTCGTGCACGCGGATCGTGACCTGCTTGCGGGGCGCGGCGCCGCTGCCGTCGATCAGCGTGCCGGCGTGGATCGCCACATCTTCCGCCCGCGCCTGGGCGGCCAACAACAGCATCGAACAAATCAGCAAACGCTTACTCATTAAACATCCTTCGCTAGTGGGGAAAAGTGCCGGATCAGGCGAACGGATTTTGCACCCTGACGTGCGCATCCCGAAAATCGCCGACATTCCTGGTCACTATGGTCATATCGTACATGAGCGCGATCGCCGCGATCTGCTTATCGACCGCATGAGCCGCGTCGGGTGACATCAAACGGCCCCAATGCTGGGCGCACTCCAGATCAAATGCCAGTATCCGGTCGGCGTATTCTTTCAGCAGAAAATCGAGCCACAGCTCCAGCGCCCGGACCTGCGACAAGTCCCTGCGGCAGCGCAAATTTTCGATGCCGCGACGGATTTCTCCGATGGTTTGGGCAGAGAGAAACAGCGTTCCGGCACTTTCGCTTCGAAAAAAATCCTGCACGCCGGCGTTCGACTTTCGGCCTTTGCGTGCCTCGCTGATAACGTTGGTATCCACCAGAAACAGGGCCATGCCGCCTACTCGCGCCGGTCGAAATCGCTGTCCCGGCCCACGTTGGGCATGCTCGCCAAAACCTCGGCAAATGAGCGGCGCTTGGGACGCCGCAGCGCCGCCTCCAGAATATCGCGATGTTCCGCCTGCACGCTGCGTCCGTTGGACGCGGCGCGCTCCTTCAATGCCCGCACGATCTCCGGGGCGAGATTGCGGACCGTTAAACTGTGTGCCATGACTGCCTCCCAGCGCTTGCCGTTAAAATCATCATATCGCTGACATGATGGCATTGCAAAGGCGGCCCGCCCTGTCGCGTATCAATTCGCTTGACAAGCCCGCGCGCCATCACTTACATTGAAGCCATGACCTCGCATCTGCACCTATCCTCTTTCCTGCTGTCGCACGTTGGCGCCCTATCGCTAACGTCGCTACTACCAGCACGCGCTTAAAAGTTTCGACCACTTCTATCGCATTGCTCCGTGCCCGGCCACAAGCCGCACGTGTTCCACTCCCTAGGAAAGATTGCACCGATGTTCACTCCGGCCACCCGTATCGCCCGCAGCACCGTCAACGCCCGCGCCACCGCGCCCGCGTCGGCCGCCGCCGTGCGCGCGCTGCCACGCCTACCGCTATCGCTACCGACCGGTTGCCTGGCCTAGCGTAACGTGGCCGCCCGGCAGCCCGTCGCCACAGCAGCGCCCTCCCGGCCATCCCCCTCGGTCCCTACGGACTCAGTACCTGAAAAATATCGGAGCACCCCATGATGTTGCAGAACCCAGCAGCGAAGTATCGCGCCTTCCCGCCCGTCCAGTTGACCGACCGCCAGTGGCCGAACCGTGTCATCAGCAAGCCGCCGATCTGGATGAGCACCGATCTGCGCGACGGCAACCAGGCCCTGATCGAGCCGATGAGCGCCGAGAAAAAACTGCGCTTCTTCGAGCTGCTGGTCAAGATCGGCATCAAGGAAATCGAAGTCGGCTTCCCGTCGGCGTCGCAGACCGACTTCGATTTCGTGCGCAAGCTGGTCGACGAAAACCGCATCCCCGACGACGTCACCATCATCGTGCTGACGCAGGCGCGCGATGAACTGATCCGCCGCACCATAGCGTCGGCCGCCGGCGCCAAACGCGCCATCGTCCACTTGTACAATTCGGTGGCGCCGGTGTTCCGCAAGGTCGTCTTCGGCATGTCGCGCGAAGAGATCACGGCCATCGCCACCAACGGCACCAGGCTGGTAAAGGAGCTGATAAAACAGCACCCGCAGACCGACTGGGGTTTCGAGTACACGCCGGAGTCCTTCTCGACCACGGAACTGGATTTTTCCAAGCACATTTGCGACGCCGTCAGCGCGATCTGGGAGCCTACGCCGCACAGCAAGATGATTATCAACCTGCCGTCGACGGTCGAATGCAGCACGCCCAATGTCTACGCCGACCAGATCGAGTGGATGTCGCGCAAACTGGCGCGCCGCGATAGCCTCATCATCAGCGTCCACCCGCACAACGACCGCGGCACCGCCGTCGCCTCGGCCGAGATGGCGGTGATGGCCGGCGCCGACCGCGTCGAGGGCTGCCTGTTCGGCAACGGCGAACGCACCGGCAATGTGGACCTGGTGACGCTGGCGCTGAATTTGTACACGCAGGGCGTCCATCCCGGCCTCGATTTTTCCGACATCGACGAAGTGCGCAAGTGCGTCGAAGAGTGCAACCAGCTGCCGGTGCATCCGCGCCATCCGTATGTGGGCGACCTGGTGTTCACGGCGTTTTCGGGCTCGCACCAGGACGCGATCAAGAAGGGCTTCGCGCAGCGGCAGCCGGGCGCGGTCTGGGAGATTCCTTATCTGCCCATCGATCCGGCCGACCTGGGACGCAGCTACGACGCCGTCATCCGCGTCAACAGCCAGTCCGGCAAAGGCGGCATGGCGTATTTGCTGGAGCAGGATTATGGCCTGGTGCTGCCGCGCCGCCTGCAGATTGAATTCAGCCGCGCCGTGCAGGCGGTGGCCGACGCCACCGGCCTGGAAATCACGGCCGAGGGCATACACGATATCTTCCGCCGCGAGTATCTGGAGCAGCTGGCGCCGTATGCCTATCACTCGCACCGGATGGTGGAGGACACCAGCAGCGACGAAGCGGTGCAGATCGATATCGCGCTGACGCATCGCGCCACACCGCTCGCGCTGCAAGGCGGCGGCAATGGGCCGATCGATGCTTTCGTCAACGCGCTGGGACTGGACATCAAGCTGATGGACTATCACGAGCACTCGATCGGCTCCGGCGCCAATGCGCGCGCGGCGTGCTATGTCGAGCTGCGGCTGGCGAACGGGCCGACGCTGTTCGGCGCGGCCATCGACAGCAATATCGTGACGGCGTCGTTCAAGGCGGTGTTGAGCGCGGTGAACCGGCAGTTGAAGGCGACCGACGGCGCGACCGTGGTGGCGGCTTCTATCGCGGTGGAATAGCCCGCGTCCCTGCCCCCGTTTTACGCGTCACTGCCGCGCGAGGCGCACGCCGGTGAATTGCCAGCGGGCGCCGGCGGGGAAGAAGTTGCGGTAGCTGGCGCGCGCGTGGCCGGCCGGCGTGGCGCACGAGGAGCCGCGCAGCACGTACTGGTTCAGCATGAACTTGCCGTTGTATTCGCCCAGCGCGCCGGGCGCCGTTTCGTAGCCGGGATACGGCGCGTAGCTGCTGCTGGTCCACTGCCAGCAATGGTCGAACATCTGCGTCAGTCCCGCGGCGGCGTCGCCGGCCGGGTGCAGATGGCCGCTGTCGCGCGCCGCGCTGGCCGATACCTGCGCCGCCATTTCCCACTCCGCCTCGGTCGGCAACCGGGCCCCGGCCCAATGGGCATAGGCGTCGGCTTCGAACAGCGACAAGTGCGTGACGGGCCGCTGCCAGTCCAGCGCCTGCGCGCCGAACAGCGTGAACTCGCGCCAGCGCGCGCCGCCGCCCTGCTCGTCCTCCCCCCGCAGCCAGTAGATCGGACAGCGCAGCTGCTGCGTCCTGACCCAATCCCAGCCCTCGGCCAGCCACAGCGACGCATTGCTATAGCCGCCATCATTGATGAAGTCCAGATATTCGCCATTGGTCACCAGCCGCGAGGCCAGCTTGAACGGCGCCACGTACTGGCGATGGCGCGGCAGCTCGTTATCGAAACTGAAGCCGTCGCCGTCGTAGCCGATGTCGGTCAGGCCGCCATCGAGCGCTATCCATTCCAGCGCCGGCGCCGGAGCGGCCGCCGGCAGCGCCGCGTCGACATAGGCCGGCAGCAGCGCGCTTTGCGCCAGCAGGTGCTTGACGTCGGTGAGCATCAGCTCCTGGTGCTGCTGTTCGTGTTCGAGGCCCAGCGTCAGCAGCATGGCCAGCTGCGCGCGATCGGAGGGCGGCAGTTCGCCGGCCATGGCCAGCAAACGGGCGACGCGGGCGTCGACGTCGGCGCGGTAGGCCCGCACCTGCGCCAGCGCGGGCCGCGTCAGCAGGCCGCGCTGGGCGCGCGGGTGCTTTTCGCCGATGCCGTTGTAATAGGAGTTGAACAGCACCCGGAACGCCGGATGGAAGGGCGTGAACGCCGGCTCCAGGTGCTCGAGGATGAAGGTTTCGAAAAACCACGTGGTGTGCGCCAGATGCCATTTGACGGGACTGGCGTCCGGCATCGACTGGGCGCCACAGTCTTCGTCGGTCAGCGGCTCGGCCAGCGCCAGCGAGCGGCGGCGCACCGCCTCGTAGCGGGCGATCCACAGGGCGGTGTCGTTCATCTGCATGGGCGGTCCGTTCAGTCGGCGTTGACGTTGGCGTGGATGACGGCGAACCAGCCGGCGGCGTCGGTCCAGACGCGGGCGGCGGCGAAGCCGGCTTGCTCGAGCAGGCCGATGAAGCCGGCCTCCGTGTATTTGTAGCTGCATTCGGTGTGGATGCGTTCCCCGCGCGCGAAGTGGCGTTCATGGCCGGGCCAGCGCACCGTCAGCGGCGCGCGCGCCTCCAGGTGCATTTCGATGCGGCTGGCGTCGGCGTTGAAGAAGGCGCGGTGCTGCCACTGGCCGATGTCGAAGTCGGCGCCGATCAGGTGGTTCACGTGGCGCAGCATGTTCAGGTTGAAGGCCGCCGTGACGCCCAGTGCATCGTCGTAGGCAGCGTCCAGCACCGCCGTGTCCTTGATCAGGTCCACGCCGATCAGCAGGCCGCCGTCCGCGCCCGCGTTGGCGCGCAGGCCGCGCAGGAAGTCGACTGCCTGCTCCGGCGAGAAATTGCCGATCGACGAACCGGGATA
>NZ_JANXMI010000309.1 GCF_025354735.1 Rugamonas sp. | reverse complement strand
ACCACGATGGGCGCGCCGCAGGCATACACTTGATGGCCGGACAAATCCGGCAGATCGTCCATCACCGCCTGATGCACGAAGCCGCTGCGGCCGCGCCACTGGTCTTCGTCGAGCGCGTTCGACACCACCGGCACATAGGTGAAGTTGGGCAGCTCGGCGGCCCACTGGCGGCACAGCGCGTCCATATACAAATCCTGCGGCCGCCGTCCGCCCCAGTACAAGGTCATGGCGCGCGTCGACCGCGTGTGCACCATGTGCTCGACGATGGCCTTGATCGGCGCGAAACCGGTGCCCGAGGCCAGCAGCACCATCGGCTGTTCGCCATCCTCGCGCACGAAGAAGGTGCCCAGCGGCCCCTCGAAACGCAAAATGTCGCGCTCCTTCATGGTGCCGAACACCTGGTCGGTGAACAGGCCGCCCGGCATGTGGCGGATGTGCAGCGAAATCGGCGCGTCGCCGTCGGGCGCGGTGGCCATGCTGTAGCTGCGGCGCTTGCCGTCGCGCAGCATGAATTCGATATACTGGCCGGCGCGGTATTGCAGCTTTTCATTGGCCGGCAATTGCAGGGTGATGACGACCACGTCCGGCGCGACTTTTTCGATGGTGCTCACGCGCGACGGCATTTTCTTGATCGGGAAGTCGCCGCTGCCGGCCACTTCGCGCGCCTCGATCACCAGGTCGCCGTGCGCGGTGGCGCAGCAGAACAGGGACCAACCTTGTTCTTCTTCTTCCGGCGTCAGCGCGCGCTGCTGGTGCGCCTTGTGGCTGACGGCGCCGGACACGACCTTGCCCTTGCAGGAGCCGCAGGCGCCGTTCTTGCAGCCGTAAGGCAGGCCGACGCCGGCGCGCATGGCGGCCGACAACACGGTTTCATCGGCGTCGCAGTCGAATTGGTGGCCGCTGGGCTGTACAGTTATGTGGAACGTCATACAATCTTTCAGATGAAAAACACTCACAGTCAAAAAATCAAACGGCCGCGCTTGCTGATACTGGGCTGCGGCGACGCCGGCCTGCGCCTGCTGCCCTTGTTGCGCGCGCGCTTCCGCGTCTACGCCGTCACCAGCCGGCCGGAGCGCTGCGCCGAGTTGCGCGCGGCCGGCGCCGTGCCGCTGGTGGCCGACCTCGACCAGCCGGCCACGCTGCGCCGGCTGGCCGGCCTGGCGCGCTACATCGTCCACCTGGCGCCGCCGCAGGGCGACGGCGCGCTGGACCGCCGCACGCGCCGCCTGACCGCCATTTTACCCGAGCGGGCGCGGCTGGTTTATGTCAGCACCACCGGGGTCTACGGCGACTGCGGCGGCGCGCTGTTCGATGAGACCCGTCCGGTCGCGCCGGCCAACGCCCGCGCCCACCGCCGCGTCGACGCCGAACAGGTGTTGCGGCACTGGGCCGTCGGCGCCCGCGCCCGCGTCGCCATCCTGCGCGTGCCCGGCATTTACGGCGCCGACCGCTTGCCGCTCAAGCGCTTGCGCGAGGGCACGCCGGCGCTGGCCGAGGCCGACGACGTATACACCAACCACATCCACGCCGATGACCTGGCCGCCATCATTGCGCGCGCGCTGTGGCGCGGCCGGCCGGGCCGGGTCTATCACGCCGTCGACGACAGCGACATGAAGATGGCCGACTATTTCGACGCCGTGGCCGACGCCTTCGCGCTGCCGCGCCCGCCGCGCCTGGCGCGCGCCGAGCTGGCCCGGGTGGTGACGCCGGCCCTGTTATCGTTCATGTCGGAATCGCGGCGCCTGCGCAACGACAGGCTGACCGGCGAACTCGGCGTGCGGCTGCGTTATCCGACGGTGGCCTCGACCCTGGCCGCCTGCGTTAAAATGGCGGATTGAAGCCGAGCAAGGAAATCAGCATGAGCACCATGACATATGAAGAATATCTGGACGAGGTGACGACCCTCCTCACCGAACTGTACGAACTGGAGGACTCGGCCGCCATCAAGCTGGTGGTCGACGCCCAGGATGACGGTTATTTCATCAAGCATGATGAAGTGGACGATCTGCGCACGGCCGTGCAGGCCGGCAAGGACGCCGTCGCCCTGTACGAGCAAATCAAAACAAGGTGCAGACGCAGAAAAAGCAGCAGTTGCGCGTGCGTCAAAAGAAGCCGGGTTAAGCGCCCGGTCGCAATATCGCGCTGAGCGCCGGAGCAAGCGCCGGACTTGCGGCGCGGCCTCGTTCCAGCCTAAAAAGCAACACATTGCTTTCTCGGCGACAAAAATGGTTTGCGCCGCGCCAGTAGTTGTATGCTGGTGCATGAACGGCATTTGACGGCGATCAAGCGCCAGCGCCGTTCGCGGCGTATCGTAAGCCTTCGTCGACGATGATGGCCGCGAGTTTGGACGGCCACCATGGCCGGCGTTGCCCCCAGGAGAGCGCATGCAAACGATACCGCATCCCAGCAAAGAGCAGGTCCGTGCTTATATGCATCAACGTGAGATGGCGCGCCGTCCGCCGCCCGCGCCCGATGAAATCCGGCGCCAGCTCGGCTGGTATGGCGAGGCCGGCCACAGCCGCAGCCTGTACGCCGCCGATTATTGCCTCACCCTCCCCGGTAGTCTAGCTCAATTGGCAACTTTACTTGCCGTCGAATGGCTATTTCTAGCCGCCGGAGTCCGTCTTTCCCACTGATTCCGACCGCCTTTTCGCATGGATAATATTCGTAGCACAAGAATTGGGCGTACAATCTATCAAAATCTCACAAAATTACGAGCCAGTTAGTCTAACGTTAACGAAATCGTGTATTATGTTGCTTGTGCGCTAAAAACCGGCATTAAACGACCGTGTTTCGTAGTGCAGCCTTGGTAATACAGCTAAATATTTTTTAATTTCAGTGTCGTTTTTTTTCCAAAATGGCCTGACACTTACACGAAACTATCATGTCTATCAAAGAACTCACCGCGTCGCCTACGTACAACCCTAACCGTGTTCTCGATGCCATCATCGAGAAGCTGCAACTGAAAAATGATGCGGCCCTGTCGCGCGCGCTGGAAGTGGCGCCGCCGGTTATCAGTAAAATCCGTCACAACACGCTGCCTATCGGCGCCACCATCCTGATCCGCATGCATGAAATCAGCGATTTCAGCATCCGTGAACTGCGCGAACTGATGGCTGCCTGAGTCCCCGCGACTCACGCAAAAACGGCGCGGGCTTGGCTCGCGCCGTTTTTTTTCGCCCTGCGGCGGCGTCGGACGCAAAAAAACAGACCGCGCCGGCCGTCGGCCCGCGGGGTCTGTCGATGCCGCCCGGACTGCTCAGGCGGAAGTGCTGATCGTGGTGCCGATTTTCTGGCCGCTGGTGTTGACCGACGGCGTGGACGCGGTCGGCGGCGGCGGTGGGGCGACGCGCTCGGCAGGCTTGTCAATCTGCTTGGGCGGATCGGGTTGCCGGGTCGGCGTCGCTTGCACTACGGCGTTGCTGGATGAAACGGAGTTGACCGTCATGATGTGCTCCAATCGATAGAGACTGCCTGAACTCGCGGCGCGGGAGGTGCGCGCGCCGATCCGCCGCTGCGGATGCTGATGCCGGATGGTCGCTCCAGGGCCGGATCGCGTGCGGCTGAGTGGCAGGGGCGGCCGGCGCGCAATTGTGCACCAGTGCCACAGAGTATGCCATTTTTTGCGCCACAGTGCTCGGATAAGCCGCATGGCCGCGCCGATCCGGCGTCCGTTGCCACGGTGCGCTATCGTCCAGTGGCAGGCGAGCGCCGCCGGAGTCCTCCCGGCCGTGGGCTGTTGCTGACAATCACTCCATACAGCAGGCGCAAGGTGGCGCCGGCGAGGCTGTGGCCGTGCCGCAACAGTTCAGCCTCGAACGGCGGCACGCCAGGCCCGTGGGCGGCGCCTAATTGCTCAAGCGCGGACGCAGGCTGTCGAAACTCGACCGTCGCGCATTGCCGATCGCCGCCAGCGCCTGGGCGGCATCGACCGGCACGACCACCGACCACGCCGCTTGCGCCGGAGCGGCATCGACCGGCACCACCACCGACCACGCCGCCTGGCTGTCGTCGGCCGCCGGCGCGTTCCTTGCGCTGCGCACATAGGCTACGCCGAATGTCGTTTCATACAGTTGTTTCATGCGCTCGCCGACGTTGGCGTGGAGCGCCTCGTCCGCCTCGCCGCGCAGGCCGACGTAGGGGAAGTGGTGCAGGAAGTAGCCGAACACCTGCTGGCAGTCGGCCGCGTATTTCATCGTGTCGTGGATGTGGTAGTGCCAGAAGGTATCGACATCGACCAGGGGCGCGACATGCTCGGCTGGAAATTGTTTCATCAGGATCAGGAAGCGGCGATATTCAAACTCGACCGCGTCGGCCCGCTCCAGCGGCCAGCCTTCCCCGACTCGCGGTGCATCAGCTTGACTTTGATCGGTTCCAGATCCAGTGCGGCGATCGCTTGATAGTGGGATGTGTTCATGCGGCCTATCCTTTCGTGGTGGTTGACAAAAAAACATAGGCTATTCTGGTCCGTCTCCCGCGGCCGCTTGTTGATTAATATCAAACTTCATTCAGTAGATTCCTCAACCGCGCCGCGAATTCCGACACCGGCCTGACGCATCGGCCTAGCCCGCCACCGCCGCCGCCGCCGCCGCCCCCGCCATCACCGCCGCCGCCGCGTCCGCCGGATCGGCCATGCCGGGCCGGTAGCTGACCGGCACGGAAACCCTCACCACCGACCCGGCTTTCGGGCTGCCGCTGATCGAACACTGGCCGCCGAGGATGCTGATGCGCTCCTCGATGCCGACCAGGCCGAAGGAGCCGACCTTGCTGCGGCTGTGGGCGCCGATGCCGATGCCGTTGTCGCTGATCGTCATGGTCAACTGCCCCTGCTGCTGGCGCAGCTCGACCCGCACCATGCTGGCCTTGGCGTGCTGCAAAATATTGCTGAGCGACTCTTGCAGCACGCGGAACAGGGCGGTGGCGCCGTGGTCGTCGATGACGATGTCTTGCTGGTGCTCGATCAGCTCGCACACCATGCCCGAGCGCTGGCGGAACTGCGCGATCTGCCACTCGACGGCGGCGCCCAGGCCCAGGTCGAGCACGGTCGGCCGCAGATCGTTGATGATGTGGCGCACGCTCTTGATGGTGCTGTCGATGTGGCCCAGGGTGCTGCGGGCGCGCGCGTGCAGCAGGCGGTGGCGTGCGCCGGTGCGGGTGGCCAGCATGTCGGCCTCGATGCGCAGCACCAGCAGGTTCTGGCCCAGGTCGTCGTGGATTTCGCGCGCGATGCGCTTGCGCTCCTCTTCCTTGATCTGGTCGGCGTGCGCCGCCAGCCGGCGCAGCTTGTGGTGCGACAGCTGCAGCTTGGACTGGCTGTCGCGCAATTCCTTGGTCATGGCCTTGGCCATCTTGATGGCCCGCAGCCGCGACGAGGCCAGCGTGTGGAACAGCACCGACATCAGCATGCTGCCGATGAAGCCGGCCAGCATCGCCAGCCACGGCAAAAAGGCGTCGAAGCGCGAATAGATCTCGGCCTTGGGCGCGCTGAAGCGGGCTTGCCACAGATAGCCGTTGAAATCGATGGGCAGCACGATGGTGAATTCCTCGCTGGACCGGGCGCCGGCGGCCGCGCCTTCCTGGCTGTCGAACAGGAGCCGGGGCGGCGCCGGCGGCGGCATGTTGTTGGCGCCGCGCAAGGTCAGGCGCACATGGTGCCAGGGCATCGCGTCGAGCGCGCTGTGCACCAGGCGCTGCACGTTGAGGCCGATGCCGACCGAGCCCAGGTAGGCGGCCTGGCGCTGCGCCGCCGTTTGCAGCGGCGCCCCCAGCCGGTAGGCCGGCAGCCGCAAGGCCAGGTCGACGTGCAGGGGATGGCCGGACACGGCGATCGGCCGCCCGGACGAAATCATGCTGCCGTTGTCGCGCGACGCCGCCAGCATGCGCAGCGCGACGTCGCGGCTGGCGAGGTCGACGCCCAGTCTGTCGGCGAAGGTGAGCGGCTCGATCAGCGTGATGACGGTGTATTCCGGGCGCCGCTCGGCCGGTTCGATGGCGAAGCCGGGAACGGCGTCGGGGCCGCCGCGCATGCGCTGTTCAAACCCGTCGCGCTGCTCGTCGGTGAGATAGCTGCCGAACGTGATGGCGTCGATGGCAACAAAGCGGTGCGGCAAGTCCAGTCCCGCGACATAGGCATGGAAGCTGGCGCGGCTGACATGCCCGGAGGCGGAGAAAAAACTGGTGACGCCGCGCAGCACGTCGGTGTAGGCCTTGACGCCGGCCGCGATGCTGTACCGGGCGGAACTGGCCTGGTTGCGGAAACGTTCGTCGGCATCGTGCTCGATCGAGAGCGCGGCGGCGAAATAAAACGCCACGCCGACGCCCAGCGACAGCAGCAAGCCGCTCCACAGCACGGGTTTTTTGGGAAACGACGGCGGTTTTTGTACGTAGAAGGCTGGCATTGTCAGTGGCTGAGCGGCAGCTCTCTCAAATTAGTTGAAATCTAAAATATATTCAAATATATAAAGTTTCATTAAGTGCAGTCAAGCAGCATTTGCCTAATTGGTATGATTGTTGTTCAACGGTAAATCTTATGGGCGTAAAAAAACCGCCCGCAGGCGGTTTTTCCGGCTTCCCGGTCGCTTATTTGGCGACCCAGCTATCCTTGAGCGTCACGATGCGGTTGAACACCGGCTTGCCGGGCGTCGAGTCGACGCGGTCGGCCACGAAGTAGCCGTGGCGCTCGAACTGGTAGCGCTGGTCCGGCAGCGCCGCCGCCATGCCCGGTTCCAGATAGGCTTTGACCACTTCCTTGGCGTTCGGGTTCAGCGCGGCGATGAAGTCCTTGCCGCCGGCGTCGGGCTGCGGGTCGGTGAACAGGCGGTCGTACAGGCGCACTTCGGCTTCGACGGCCGTGGCGGCCGAGACCCAGTGGATGTTGCCCTTGACCTTGTAATGGTCCGAGCCGGGCGTGCCCGATTTGCTGTCCGGGAAGTAGTTGACGTGGACGGCGATGACTTTGCCGTTCTCGTCCTTGTCATAGCCCGTGCATTCGGTCACATAGCCGTGACGCAGGCGCACGCGGCTGCCCGGCTTGTCGTCGACCGGCGGCGCGTAGCGGAAATACCCCTTGCTCGGCACTTCCATGAAATCGTCTTCCTCTATCCACAACTGGCGGGTGATGGGGAAGGTGCGCACGCCCATTTCCGGGTGGTGCGGGTGGACCGGCGACGTGCATTCCTCGCTCAGATGCTCGTCGTAGTTGTCGATGATGAGTTTCAGCGGGCGCAGCACGGCCGTGGCGCGCGGCGCCTTCGGGTCCAGGTCTTCGCGCAGGCAGCCTTCGAGCGTGCTCATGTCGATCCAGCCGTCCGACTTGGTCACGCCGATGCGCTCGCAGAACAGGCCGATGGCTTCCGGCGTGTAGCCGCGGCGGCGCAGGCCGACGATGGTCGGCATGCGCGGGTCGTCCCAGCCGTCGACGATGTGCTCGTCGACCAGGTGGCGCAGCTTGCGCTTGCTGGTGACGACGTAGCTGAGATTGAGGCGCGAAAACTCGAACTGGCGCGGCACCGGCAGCGTGAAGAAGCCGCCCCCGGACAGGGTCGCCAGCAGCCAGTCGTAGAATGGCCGGTGGTCCTGGAATTCCAGGGTGCAAATCGAATGGGTGATGTTTTCCAGCGCGTCCGAGATCGGGTGCGTGTAATCGTACATCGGGTAGATGCACCAGGCGTCGCCGGTGCGCACGTGGTGGGCGTGGCGGATGCGGTAGATGGCCGGGTCGCGCAGATTCATGTTGGGCGAGGCCATGGCGTCGTCGCTGGTCCTGGCGCGCAGGATGTGCTCGCCGTCGGCGAACTTGCCGGCCTTCATGTCGCGGAACAGTTGCAGCGATTCGGCACGCGGGCGGTCGCGGAACGGCGAATTGGTGCCCGGCGTGTTGAAGTTGCCGCGCCGGGCGGCCATGTCGTCGGCGCTCTGGCTGTCGACGTAGGCGTGGCCCTGTTCGATCAGGTATTCGGCCATCGCGTAGAGCTGGTCGAAATAGTCGCTGGCGTAGTGCAGGTGGTGCTCGACGCCGCCGTCGGCCGCCGGATAGTCGTAGTTAAAGCCCAGCCATTTGACGCTGTCGATGATGGTGTCGACGTATTCCTGTTCTTCCTTGGCCGGATTGGTGTCGTCGAAGCGCAGGTTGCAGCGACCCTGGTAGTCGCGCGCCAGGCCGAAGTTCAGGCAGATCGACTTGGCGTGGCCGATGTGCAGGTAGCCGTTCGGCTCGGGCGGGAAGCGGGTGATGACCGGCGGCAGGCCGGGGCGGACGTGGGTGCCGGCCGCCAGGTCCGATTCGACGATGGCGCGCAGGAAGTTCGACGGCAGAGCCGGGGCGGGGCTGTTTTTATCGTTGCTCATCTGGTCTGATTGCGTGGAAGTAAAGTTGCGGTCATTTTACCGTATCCCCACGGCCAGACGCGATCGGATGCCGCGGCGCGGCGGGCGGCCCGGTTTTCGCGCGCCCCCGGCAGGGCGGCCGCCTGCCTGGGCGGCGGCTGCGCTATGTATGTCAACGCACGGAAGCGCGCCGTCTTCAGGCGCAGACTGGCTTCCTGTCCGCAGCCTCGCGGCTGGATTCCGACCGGAGCGCCATCATGAAAAACCTCACCACCCATCCCGCCCTCGTGCGCGACTACCTGCTGGCGCTGGCCGGCTTGCCGCTGACGCCGCCGGCGGCGCCGGTGTGGCAGATGCGGCGCCGCAGCGCGCCGCCGCCGGGCGTCGAACGGCGCGCCCACGCCGGCTGAGCAAACCGCCGTTCCGGCGTCAATTCCGCGCGTTTCAGGACGCCGCCCGCTTTCTATAGGATAATTCGTCTTTAATGTTCAGGCAGACGGCCGGAGTTTCCTTATGGAAAATTTATACAATGTGCTCGGTGTCGCCCCCAACGCCACGGACGACGAAATCAAGAAGATCTACCGCTCGCTGGCGATGCGCTTCCACCCGGACCGCAATCCCGCCCCCGGCGCCGAGGCCCGCTTCAAAAGCATCACCAAGGCCTACGAAATCCTGTCCGACCCGGTCAAACGCGAGGAATATAATCAGAGCGTGAACCACCGCATCATCATCGACTCCGAAGCGGAGGCCTACCAGCTGTGGCGTTCGGTGTTCGGCCTGCACGGCACCGTGCTGCCGCCGGCCTGAGCCGGGTCCGCGCCCCCTTCCGATCCGACCCGATTTCGCCGGCGCCCACGAGGCGCCGCGCCCCATTTCAAGATCCAGACCGCAGCACCGATACAGAAAGCACGCAATGAGAAAAGTACATCCCGAATTTGCCTATCAATCGCGCGAACTCGAAGGCCAGATCGACGGCATCCTCGGCGACCCGCCGGACCGCAAGAACTATAAGCTGATGACCGACACCCTGGTGGCCGAGTACGCCGGCGGCGGCGGCATCGAAGACGTCAACATGCTGGCCTTCGCGCTGGTCGACCACATCAGTTTCAGCGACCCGAAAGGCTTGCTGGCCGAGGCGGAAGACTATGAATTCGGCGACCCGTCGCGCGTGTTCGCCATGGCCTCCTGTGCCGGCGACGAGCCGGCCAAGATGTACGCGGCCTTGCAGGACAGCTATCCCGACCTGGCGCGCCAGGCCATCATCACCGCCTTCCTGTTCAAGAATCCGCGCAAGTGGGACGACGACGACCAGTCGCTGGAACAGCTGTCGGCCAACGACGACGGCGACGACGCCCACGACGACGACGACGTCAACGACGATTTCGCCCAGATGTTCGATCAGGATGGAGAATAATATGTCGGATAAAAGCAATCTGCCCGCGCTGAGCAAGCAAGTGACCGAGCTGGTGCTGGCCGGCTCGCTGGGCCACGCCGAACAGGCTTTTTCCGACGCCGCCGACCAGTATGGCGACCTGGCCGTGGTCGAAGTGCTGGCCAACATCCCGCCGCAGGTGACGGCGCTGCACCTGGCCGGCTTCGACGGCGGCAAGATGTCGCTGGCGACCCTGCTGGTGCCGCCCAAGGCCTGGGCCGACAGCTTGGCCTTCTTCGCCGCCACCTGGCCCGACGACCAGATCGAGGACGATCCCGAGCGCATCGCCGAATCGCTGTTCGCCCACATCCACGGCGTGGTGTTCGCCACCGACGACGAGGAGCGCCGCAAGGACCTGCTGACCGAAGCGTCGGCCGGCGACCACGGCGCCACCATCTTCGCCATCCTGTTCTCGATGGCGCCCAAGGAAATCCTCGAAGTGGCCGGCGAAATCATCGCGAAGGGCCCGTACCTGACCGGCCAGACCTCGTCCGACAACGACGTGGTGCCCCTGGCCATCGCGCTGGCCCAGGCCTCCGAGGACGGCTGGGACCGCGCGCTGTTCGAGCTGTTCCCCGAATTCCGCCACAGCGCCGACCTGGCCGACGCCGAGTTCAGCGACGACCCCGACGAGGAGCCGGCCTTTTTACAGCGTTCGACCAAGGAATTGCTGTACCGCCTGCGCAAGCAAGTGCCGTCGACGCGCAGCGGCGTGGCCCGGGCTGGCGCCCGCCGCAGCCTCGGCTCCGGCATCTTCTCGTGATGGCCGCGTCGATGCAAGCCGAATTCGCGCTGCCGGCCATCGTCGCGGAAAACCTGCCGCGTTTGATCCGCGCCATCAAGCTGCTGGTGTCCGAGCCGGACCCGGACGCCGCCACCGGCCTGGCCGACGAGCTCACCGGCATCACCGCCATGGTGGCCGAAAAGTTCACCAACGACCGCACCGCCGACGGCATCCAGAAAGCCTTGCAGCTGACGGTGGGCGGCGTTTCGCTGGGCCTGGAGCACGCGCTGATGCACGACGGCGACCAGGCCGCGCTCGACTTCCTCATCGAGCACGGCGCCGAGCACGCGTTCCAGATCGGCTTCCGCCTGATCCGCGACCTGTCGGCGCTGCCGGAGGACGCGCTCGTCGGCGAATACGACGTCGACCCGGTGTATGTGCAGCGCCGCCTGCGCGACCTGTTCATCGACCTGTGCCAGGCCGACCCGAACCAGAACTGGTCCGGTCCCGAGCGCTATGAAGCGCAGCTGAAGCAGCGCAAGGAAGTGCAAGCCATCGTGCGCCTGGCCGGCTGGCTGCGGCGCCACCACAGTGCCGGCCCGGTCAGCGACACCGACCTGAACGCCGAAGGCGTGATCGCGCTGGCCGTCATCTTCGCCATCGAAGGCGGCGGCCGCATCGTCGCGCGCACGGGGCAGAAGGAGTTCGAGCGCTTCGTCAAATCGGTGCGCAAGAACAAGCCCGACTTCGAGGCCGGCTGGGCCGAGCTGGTGGCCAAGGTGCCGGTCCAGCACCACCCGGTGCTGCTGGACCGCATCGACAACTACCGCCAGACCTGCACGGTGATCCAGCACATCGGCGGCCGCACGGCGATGAAAACCCTGTTCGCCGAGCTGGAAAACTATGCCGGTTCCGAGTTGGACGCCGATTATTCCTAGTCCGCAGCGTGGCCGTCGGAAGCGGACCCCGATTACCCGGGGCCGCCTCAAGCGCCCCGCGCCGACGCCGCCGCTTCCCGCGCCAGCGTGACGAAAGCCTCGACCAGAGGCGACGCCGGCTCCTCGCGCTGCGCCAGCAGCAGCGTGGTGCTGGCCCCCTCGTCCGACAGCGGCCGGAAACACACCCCCTCCATCTGTATCGAATCGAACGATCCCGGCAGCACCGAAATCCCGCAGCCGGCCGCCACCAGGCCGATGATGGTCGACACTTCGCCGGCCTCCATGGCAATCTGCGGCTCGAAACCGGCGCCGCGGCAAAGCCGGAAAATTTGCGGATAAATCCCCGTCCCCGCGTCCTTCGGATACATCACCAGCGGCGAACCCTGCAACTCGCCGACGGCCACGCTGTCCTGCCGCGCCAGTCGGTGGGCGACCGGCAGCACCACCAGCAAGCGATCGCGGCGCAGCGTGGTCAGCCGGATCGTGGCCGGCGTCGGCTCCTCGGCCGGCCGCACAAAGCCGAGATCGATTTCGCGCGCGCCGATGGCGTCGAGCTGGCGCAGCGTCGCCATCTCGTGCAAGGTCAGTAACACGCCGGGATAGCGCTGCCGGTAGCGGTTAATCAGCGACGCGAACAGCGGCGTGAACGGCGTCGAATAGGTAAAACCGATGCGCAGTTCGCCGGCCTCGCCGCGTTGGGCCCGGCGCGCCGTCTGCACCGCCTGCTCGGCCAGCGCCAGGATGCGGCGGGCGTCGGCCAGGAACAGCGCGCCGGCCGCCGTCAAGCGCACCCACCGTTTGTTGCGCTCCAGCAGCTGGGCGCCCACTTCGGCTTCCAGCGCCTGGATCTGCTGGCTCAGCGGCGGCTGGCCGATGTGCAGCCGCAAGGCGGCGCGCGTAAAACTGAGTTCCTCGGCGACGGCGACAAAATAGCGCAGATGGCGTAATTCCATATTGAGTAATCGTTTTAAAGTATAAGTAACGCCTCAAATATATATTGGACAGTAAGAGGGCGCAATCCTAAGATGAATGTTCGCCATCCGCATTCGGGACTTGCCATGTTTGCCAACGCCGTTCCCTCCGTCGCCGCCGATGTTGTCGTTGACATCGCCGCGCCGCCCGCCACCGCCGGCCCCGATCAGCCCGGGCCGCCGCGCATCGCCGCCGGCGACGCCGATTTCAAGCGCAGCAACCGGGCGCTGTTTTTCGGCGGCTTTTCCTGCTTCGCGCTGCTGTATTCGGTGCAGCCGCTGTTGCCGCTGCTGTCGCGCCAGTTTGCGCTCACTGCGGCGCAGAGCAGCATGACGCTGTCGGTGTCGACGGCCGCCCTGGCGATGTCGATGCTCGTGTCGAGCGCGCTGACCGACCGCCTCGGCCGCAAGCCCATGATGACGGCGGCGCTGGTGCTGGCCGCCGTGTTCACGCTGCTGTGCGCCGGCGCCCACAGCTACACCCAGCTATTGCTGCTGCGCGCCGCGCTCGGCGTGGCGCTGGGCGGCATGCCGGCCATCGCCATGGCCTATCTGGGCGAGGAAATGGAACCGGCCTCGCTGGGCCTGTCGATGGGCTTGTACATCAGCGGCAGCGCCTTCGGCGGCATGGCCGGGCGCGTGCTCACGTCGGTGCTCAGCGACTGGCTGTCGTGGCGCGCGGCGCTGGCGGCGATGGGCGTGGCCGGCTTGCTGTCGGCCTGGGAATTCAGCCGCAGCCTGCCGCGCTCGCGCCATTTCACGGCCAGCGCCGACGGTTGGCGCACGCTGCCGTCCGGCCTGCGCCTGCATTTCGCCGACGCCGGCCTGCCGTGGCTGTTCGCGATCTCGTTCTTGCTGATGGGCTGTTTCGTCAGCGTCTACAACTACATCGGCTTTCGGTTGCTGGACGCGCCGTTCGGCCTGCGTCCCAGCGTCGTCGGCGCGATTTCGTTTTTATATTTTCTCGGCATTTTCAGTTCGGTCTGGGCCGGCCGCCTGGCCGACCGCCTGGGCCGGCGCGGCGTGTTGTGGCTGACCATGGCGGTGATGGGCGCCGGCCTGCTGCTGACCTTGTTCAACGTGCTGGCGCTGATCGTCGCCGGCATGGCCTTGCTGACCTTCGGCTTCTTCGCCAGCCACTCGGTGGCCAGCAGCTGGGTCAGCCGGCGGGCCGCCGCGCCGAAAGCGCTGGCCTCGGCGCTCTATCTGTTTTTCTATTACATGGGATCGAGCGTGATCGGCTCGGCCACCGGCCTGATGTGGACGCGCGCCGCCTGGCCCGGCGTGGTGGCGATGCTGGCCGTGGTGCTGACGCTGGCCTTGCTGATCGCGCTGCGGCTGCGCACGCTGGCGCCGCTGTCACCGGCGCCGGCTAAGGCTTGAGCCCGCTCCAGTCCGGGTGGCGGCCGAGCTCAGGCCAGCGCCGGGTGGCGCGTGATGAGCGCCGCGTCCGTGTAAGGTTTGCCGGCGCGGCGCGACCAAGCGACACTCCCACACTGATAGGACGCGCCATGAAATCCCTGTTCCCCTGCCTGCTGGCCGCCGCCGCGATGATCGCCAACCCGGCCATGGCCGCCGCCGGCGCCTGCCGCGCGCACAGCCCGGCGCACCGCGTCGCTCTGCTGGAGCTGTACACCTCCGAAGGGTGCAGCAGTTGTCCGCCGGCCGATCAATATGTCGCCGGCCTGCGCGCGGCCGGCGTGAGCGGCGAGCGGGCGGTGCTGCTGTCGGAACATGTCGATTACTGGAATGACATCGGCTGGAAAGACCCGTACTCGCGCGCCGCCTTCACCGACCGCCAGCGCTGGCTGAGCGGCCTGGCCCATACGCGCACCATCTACACGCCGGAAATTTTCATGGACGGCAAGGAGTTGCGCAGCTGGGCCGGCGGCGGCGTGCCGGCGGCCGTGCAGCGCATCAACGCGCAGCCGGCGGCGGCCGACATCAGCATCGCGCTCGGCCAGGCCGGCGCGGCCGGCTTGCCGGTCGAAGTGAGCGCCAGCTCGGCGCGCGACGGCAAGCTGTACGTGGCGCTGGTGCAGAGCGGGGTCGCCAGCGCGGTGACGGCCGGCGAAAATCGCGGCCGCTTGCTGCGCCATGATTTCGTCGTGCGGGAATGGCTGGAACCGGTCGCGCTGGCGGCCGACGCCAAGAGCGGCAAGAACGGCGCCGGCGTGACGCGCACCTTCGTCTTGCCGGCCGGCGCGCTGAGCGGCAATCTCGGCGTGAGCGCCTTCGTGCAGTCGGAGCAGGGCGAGGTGCTGCAGGCGCTGGCCTTGCCACTGTGCGGCGGCTGATGCGCCGCCGTCGCGCAGCAGCCACGGCGCGGCCACGGCGGACGCAAAACTTGAGAGCGCTCAAACGCGGGCCCGGCCGCCGCAACTTCGCCTTCGGCCGCCAGTCCAAGATGGACGGGCACCAGAGCGTGCTCCTTTATTCATGGAGGGGAATCATCATGTTGCAAGCGAATGAAATACAGCGCCGATTTCACAGCGTCGAGCAGGCGATAGGGCAGGCCGCGCAAGCGTGTTCGGCCGAGCGCGACGTGCCCAGCGAACTGCGCGACTGCATACAGCGGCTGGACCGGCAGTCCGATCTGGTCCGGCAGGTGATCCAGACCCGCGACGAACCGCGCATCCGCAAAATGGTCGACGATCTGGAGCAGCTGGGCGACCGCGCCAAGCGCGTCTGCGCCAGCGGCGCCACGCTGACGCCGCAGATGCGCAGCGCCGTGCTGCACATGCACGACGAGCTGTCGGAACTCAAGCACCAGGTGCATTAGGCCAGGCGCCGCCACCGCCGCCGCGCCGCCGGCTTGGCGACCGCGCTTGCCATCGCTTTACATCTGCCGGAACAAGTGCGCGTACAGCGGGCTGACGCGCAACTGCTCCGGCCGGTCCCGCAAAGTGAGCGACAGCTTGCCCGCCTCGTCACGCACGGCGCCGGCGATGCAGCGCGCGTTGACGATGGTGCCCCGGTGGACTTGCCAGAAGTGGCGCTCGTCCAGCTGCGGCAGCAATTCCTTCAAGCTGGTGCGGATCAGCGCCGCGCCGGCGGCCGTCACCACGTTCAGATATTTATCGAGCGCCTCGAAGTAGAGCACCTCGTCGATGGGAATCATGCGCACCTGGTTGCCGACGGCGGCGCGTATCATGGTCAGCTTGTCGGCCGGCGGCATCAGCGCGCGCAGTTGCGACATCAGCTGCGCCAGATTGTCGGGATACGGCGGCGCGGCCGGCGCGGGCGCGCGATCATCGTGCGCCCGCGCTTGCAAGCGTTCGCGCAAGCGCGCGACGGTGCGTTCGAGGCGCGCATCGCTGACCGGCTTGAGCACGTAATCGGCGGCCGCGTGGTCGAAGGCGGCCAGCGCGAATTCATCGTAGGCCGTCACGAACACGATCTGCGGAAACGGCGACTCCTCCGGCCACTGCTCGGCCAATTCCTCGGCCATCTGCAAGCCGCTCTTGCCCGGCATTTTGATGTCGAGGAAAAGCACATCGGGCAGCGTGGTCAGCGCCTGTTTCAAACCGTCGATGCCATTGCCGCAGGTGGCGACGAGCTCCAGCTGCGGCCACAGCCGGCGCAGGGACTGCGCCAGTATCGTGGCCAGTATCGGTTCGTCTTCCGCGATCAGGGCGCGGGCAGGGAGGTCCGGGTGATCGCTCATGCGCTCTCCAAAGGCAGGGTGATGACGGCGACGGCGCCGCAAGGCTGGCCGGCGCTCAGGGTGAAACTGGCACGCGGGCCGTACAGCGCGTCGAGCCGCGCACGGATGTTCGACAGCGCCAGCCGCGTGCCGTGCCCCGGCTGGTCGGGATGATCGAGGCCGAGGCCCGTGTCGCTCACCGTCAGCCGCAGTACATCGCCGCTGCCATAGCCATCGCCGCCGTCGTTGTGTATGCGCGCGGCGCTGACGGTCACATGGCCGCCTTCTACCTTCGGCTCCAGACCATGCTGGATCGCGTTTTCAACCAGCGGTTGCAGCAGCATCGGCGGCACGTGCAGCGCGCCCAGCGCATCGGGCAGGGTCAGGCTGAACGACAGCCGCGCGTCCATGCGCACCGCCATCACCTGCAGGTAGGACTGCATCAGCGCGAACTCCTGGGCCAGCGTGGCGTGGCCGGCGCGCGAGGCGCCCAGCGTGGCGCGCAGATACTGGATCAAATGGTCCAGCAGCAGCTGCGCGCGCGGCGGATCGATGGCGATCAGTCCCTGCAAATTGGCCAGCGTATTAAACAGCATGTGCGGCTCGATTTGCGCTTGCAGCATCTGGAGCTGCGCCTGCATCGCCTGGCGCGCCAGCACCTCGGTGCGGGCGCGCTCCTCGGCGGCCGTCGCCTGCAGGCGCGCGATGCGTCCGCGGTTGTAATAGAAGTAGGCCGCGCCGGCCGTAATCATCAGCGTGACGAGCGGATTCCACGCGTGCAGCGCCGTCAGCGCCGGCACCTGCCGGTGCGTCGCCATGCGGCTCAGCGTCAGGCCGGCGACCTGTCCCAGCGCGCCGCCCAGCACCGCGATGATCGTCATCGTCAGCCAGTGCGGCCGCTGCGCGCCGCGCCACAGCGCCAGCCGCGTGCCGAAGATGAACAGGTAGGCCAGGGTGCCGATGCACATCGCCTCGATCAGATTCGACAGCAGCGGCGCGGTGCTGTTGAAAACATAGCTCGCCGCCAGACCGCAGCCCAGGTTCAGCAGCACGATGTAGCGGTAGTCCATCAGCAGCCGGCGCAGCGGAAAGCCGGTGGGGGCGTCGGCGGAACAGGCGGTCATGGTGGCGTGGGATACGGGGTTCATGACGCCATCGTCGCCGCTGTCGCGCCGGCGCGCAAGGGCGCTGCGACGAAACCGCGTGGCGGCGGCGCCAAACGCGGCGCGCGATGCGTGGAAACGCGCGCCGTCGCACGCCCGGTCGCGCGCCCCCTCGTGTGACTCCGCGCGCACGCCGGCGCACGCTGCGTCATGCGTCCCGTCGTGCGCACCATCGCGGCGGCCGGCGCCATCGTCAGAGCACGCCCTTGGCGCGGAGCGCGGCGATATCGGCGGCGCTGCGGCCCAGCACCGTGCTCAAAATTTCGTCGGTGTGCTGGCCGAGCAGCGGCGGCGCCCTGTCGCTGGTCGAGGGCGACACCGACATCTTCATCGGACTGCGCACCAGCTTCATGCTGCCGGCGGTCGGATGCGGCACGTCGATGACGACGCCGCGCGCCCGCACCTGCGGGTTTTGATAGACCTCGCCGATGTCGTTGATCGGCCCGCACGGCACGCCGACTTTTTCCAGCTCGGCTATCCAGAAATCGCGCGGTCGCGCCAGCACCATCGCGGCCAGCAGCGGCACCAGAACGTCGCGGTTTTTCACCCGCTGCGGATTGGTGGCGAAGCGCAGATCGCCCGCCAGTTCAGGCTCGCCGCCCACTTCGACGAATTTCTGGTACTGGCCGTCGTTGCCGGTGGCGACGATGATGTGGCCATCGGCGCAGGCGAAAGTCTGGTACGGCACGATGTTCGGATGCGCGTTGCCCCAGCGCTTGGGCGCCTTGCCGCTGTTCAGATAATTACTGCCCATATTGGCCAGCATCGCCACCTGCACGTCGAGCAGCGCCATGTCGATGTACTGGCCTTCGCCGCTGCGGTCGCGGTGCGTCAGCGCGGCGAGGATGGCGATGGTGGCGTACATCCCCGTCATCAGATCGGTCAGCGCCACGCCGGCTTTTTGCGGACCGCCGCCGGGCAGGTCGTCGCGCTCGCCGGTGACCGACATCAGGCCGCCCATGCCCTGTATGAGGAAGTCGTAGCCGGCGCGGTGGGCGTAGGGACCATCCTGGCCGAAGCCGGTGACGGAGCAGTAGACCAGGTCCGGCTTGAGCTGCTTGAGCGAATCGTAATCGAGGCCGTAGCGTTTCAGCTGGCCGACCTTGTAATTTTCCAGCACCACGTCGGCCTCGCGCGCCAGTTCGCGGATCAGCTGCTGGCCCTCGGCGCTGGCGATGTCGATGGTGACGGAGCGCTTGCCGCGGTTGGCCGACAGATAGTAGGCCGCCTCCGTGGTGTCGTTGCCGTCGGCGTCGCGGGCGTAGGGCGGGCCCCAGGCGCGGGTGTCGTCGCCGCTGCCGGGGCGCTCGATTTTAATCACGTCGGCGCCGAGATCGGCCAGGTTCTGCGAGCACCACGGCCCGGCCAGCACGCGGCTCAGATCAAGCACGCGGATATGTCCGAGCGCGGTGGGCAGGGCGGAGGAGGGGGGGGCGGTGGTCATGATGGCGGGTCTCGGACGAACGGATAGGCCGCTAGCTTACCGTCTGCGGCGGCGTGGCCGCTAGTGGTTTATATAATTTACAACGTTGTGCGGATGGCGAAGATGTTCGGCGGTGCAGGTTCGTGGTAGGGTTGGAAATCTTGACCCCGACGCCACGGCGCTGGCGTCGCTGCGGCGTCGATATAACTTTGAGCGGATTTTTTTATGTGGCCCTATCCTAAAATTGTCGCGCATCGCGGCGGCGGCACGCTGGCGCCGGAAAACACCATCGCCGGCTTGCGCGCCGGCCTGGCCCACGGTTTCCACGCCGTCGAATTCGATGTGATGCTGTCGCGCGACGGCATCGGCATGGTGATGCACGATCCCGACTTCGGCCGCACCGTCGCCGGCGTCGGCAGCGTGGCGGCCACCGACGCCGCCGCCCTCGCCATCATGGACGCCGGCCGCTGGTTCGGGCCGCAGTTCGCCGGCGAGCCGGTGCCGTTCTTCACTCAGTTCGTCGATTACTGCCGCGCCCAGCGCATCTGGATGAATATCGAAATCAAGCCGACGGACGGTTTCGAGGCGCAGACCGGCCGCTGGGTGGCCGCGACCACGCGCGAGCTGTTCGCCGATGTGCTGGCCGATACGCTGGGCGACGGCGGCGCGGCGCGCGACCCCGCCGCCTTGCCGCTGCTGTCGTCCTTCAGCGTCGAGGCGCTGGCCGCCGCGCGCGACGCCGCGCCGGAGCTGCCGCGCGGCTGGCTGGTCGACCGCATCCCCGACGACTGGGAAGCGCAGGCGCGCGCGCTGGGCGCCGTCGCCGTCCACACCAACCAGAAGCACCTGACGGCGCCGCAGGCGCGCGCCATCAGGGACGCCGGTTTCGGCCTGTTCTGCTACACCGTCAACGACGCCGGCCGCGCGCGCGAAATCCTGGGCTGGGGCGTGGACGGCTTCTGCACCGACCGCATCGACCTGATCGGCCCGGGCTTCGCCTAGCCGGCCAGCCGTGGGCGAGGCTTGCGTTCCGCTCTAAATGGCCTCAACTATCACGTATAATCCCCCTTTTGCGCCAGCAGCTATCACTGACAATACGACTGACACTACGACATGAAATCATCTGAAATCCGCGACAAATTCCTCAAGTTTTTCGAATCCAAGGGTCATTCCATCGTCCGTTCCAGTCCGCTGGTGCCGGGTAACGACCCGACCATGTTGTTGACCAACAGCGGCATGGTGCAGTTCAAGGACGTCTTCCTCGGCCTCGATACGCGCCCGTATTCGCGCGCGACCTCCGTGCAGCGCTGCGTGCGCGCCGGCGGCAAGCACAACGACCTGGAAAACGTCGGCTACACGGCGCGTCACCACACCTTCTTCGAGATGCTGGGTAACTTCAGCTTCGGCGACTACTTCAAGCGCGACGCCATCCACTACGCGTGGGAGCTGCTGACCAAGGTCTACCAGCTGCCGGCCGACAAACTCACCGTCACCGTCTACTTCGAGGACGACGAGGCCTACGACATCTGGGCCAATGAAATCGGCGTGCCGACAGAGCGCATCATCCGCATCGGCGACAACAAGGGCGCGCGCTACGCGTCGGACAATTTCTGGCAGATGGCCGACATCGGCCCATGCGGCCCGTGCACCGAGATTTTCTACGACCACGGCGCCGACATCTGGGGCGGCCCTCCGGGTTCGCCGGACGAAGACGGCGACCGTTTCATCGAAATCTGGAACCTGGTCTTCATGCAGTTCAACCGCGATGAAGCGGGCAATATGAACAAGCTGCCGAAGCCTTGCGTCGACACCGGCATGGGCCTGGAGCGTCTGGCCGCCGTGCTGCAACACGTCCACAGCAACTACGAAATCGATCTGTTCCAGCAGCTTATCAAGGCCGCCGCGCGCGAAACCGGCGCCACCGACCTGGAATCGAAATCGCTGCGCGTGATCGCGGACCACATCCGCGCCGCCTCCTTCCTGATCGTCGACGGCATCATCCCCGGCCCGGAAGGCCACGGCTACGTCCTGCGCCGCATCATCCGCCGCGCGCTGCGCCATGGCCACAAGCTCGGTCAGACCAAGCCGTTCTTCTACAAGCTGGTGGCGGACTTGAACATCGAAATGGGCGCCGCCTATCCCGAGCTGACGGAGGCGATGGAGCGCGTGGCGCAGACGCTCAAGCAGGAAGAGGAGCGCTTCGGCGAGACGCTGGAAAACGGCATGAAGATCCTGGAAGCGCAGCTGGCCAAGGACGCGACCAAGCTCGATGGCGCCACCGCCTTCACGCTGTACGACACCTACGGCTTCCCGCTCGACCTGACCGCCGACATCTGCCGCGAACGCAATATCACGCTCGATGAAGAAGGCTTCACGGCGGCCATGGAATTGCAGAAGAAGACCGCGCGCGCGGCCGGCAAATTCAAGATGGCCGCCGGCGTCGAGTACACGGGCGAGAAAACCAAATTCGTCGGCTACGACAATCTGCTCTTTAACAGCAAGGTGATCGCGCTGTACGCGAACGGCGCCTCGGTGCAGGAATTGAAGGCCGGCGAGCAGGGCATCGTGGTGCTCGACACCACGCCGTTCTACGCCGAATCGGGCGGCCAGGTCGGCGACCAGGGCGTCATCAAGGCCGGCGCCGGCGTCTTCGAAGTGGAAGACACGCTCAAGATCCAGGCCGACGTCTTCGGCCAGCACGGCGTGCTGGCACAGGGTACGCTGAAGGTCGGCGACAGCGTGTCGGCCGAAGTGGACCAGGCCAAGCGTGGCCGCACCATCCGCAACCACTCGGCCACGCACTTGATGCACAAGGCGCTGCGCGAAGTGTTGGGCGGCCATGTGGCGCAAAAAGGTTCGCTGGTCGATCCGGATAAAACCCGTTTCGATTTCAGCCACAACGCGCCGATGACGGCCGAGCAGATCGCCGCCGTCGAAGCCATCGTCAACAAAGAGATTTTGGAAAACCACGCCACCCAGTCGCACAATATGTCCTTCGACGACGCCGTCAAGCACGGCGCGATGGCGCTGTTCGGCGAGAAGTACGGCGATGAGGTGCGGGTGCTCGATATCGGCACGTCGAAAGAGCTGTGCGGCGGCGTCCACGTCACCCGCACCGGCGACATCGGCCTGTTCAAGATCATCGGCGAAGGCGGCGTCGCGGCCGGCATCCGCCGCGTCGAAGCCGTCACCGGCGAGGGCGCGCTGGCGCTGGTGCAGACCATGAACCGCCGCCTGCTCGAAGCGTCGGCCGCGCTGAAGTCGAATCCGGAAGAACTGACGTCGCGCATCGCCCAGGTGCAGGACCACGTCAAGGCGCTGGAAAAAGAACTGGCCGGCCTGAAGTCGAAACTGGCGTCGGGCCAGGGCGATGAACTGCTGACGCAGGCGGTCGACGTCAACGGAATCATGGTGCTGGCGGCCACGCTGGACGGCGCCGACGTGGCGCGCCTGCGCGAGACCATGGACAAGCTGAAGGACAAGCTGAAGACGGCCGCCATCGTGCTCGCCAGCGTCGCCGACGGCAAGGTCAGCCTGATCGCCGGCGTCACCGCGGACGCCACCTCCAAGGTCAAGGCCGGAGAGTTGGTCAACTTCGTTGCACAACAAGTGGGCGGAAAAGGCGGCGGACGCCCCGATATGGCGCAGGCCGGCGGTACCGATCCGACCGGCTTGCCAGCCGCGCTGGCCGGCGTCGTTGCTTGGGTGCAGCAGCGTTCCTAAAGCAAACATGCGGCCCGCGCAAGTGTAGGGCCGCATGTTTAGTTTCCCGATTGTAATTTCTCGTTGCGCTCACACAACAACCGTGAACTATTTTGGTGCAGCGCGTCAATCTATCTATTTTGGAGTAGTATGTCGAAAATCAGTACAACATATCAAGCGGGATATTGATGAGCGACACACTATTTGAAACCGAGATTATGGAATTCCACAAAGAACTCGACGCACGCGGCTTAAATTGTCCGCTGCCGATTCTGAAGGCGAAAAAAGCCTTGTCTGAGCTGCAAAGTGGAGAAGTGCTACGTATCATGGCCACCGATCCAGGTTCGGTACGCGATTTCCAGGCCTTTGCCAAGCAGACCGGCAATGCCTTGCTGTCGCACGTGCAAATGGGTCATGAATTCGTGTTTTTGATGCAGCGCAAATAAGCCTCTGTTAAGCCTCTGTTTTATCATCTGTTTTATCATCTGTTAGTCATCTGTTTTGGTTCGGGCGGGGCAGGCGGTAGCGCTCCGGTCCGTTCTCCCAGGTAATCTTTATGGTGGCAGCGCCGACGAACCGTCGCGGTTTAGACCTTTTCCACTAATTAAAAATCGCACGATCGTGCTTTAATTTCGTCCGGCGCTGGATTTTCTCTTATAATCTAGCCCACATTGAGTCCCGTTATTTCCTATTTTTTCCCAAAGGCACAGCTATGAAAGTCTTGGTACCCGTCAAACGTGTAGTCGACTACAACGTCAAAGTGCGCGTCAAAACCGACGGCAGCGGCGTCGATATCGCCAACGTCAAAATGTCGATGAATCCGTTCGACGAGATCGCGCTGGAAGAAGCGATGCGCCTGAAGGAATCGGGCAAGGTCACCGAAGTGGTCGCCATCTCGTGCGGCGTGACGCAGTGCCAGGAAACCCTGCGCACCGGTATGGCCATCGGCGCCGACCGCGCCATTCTGGTCGAGACGGCGACGGAACTCGAACCGCTGGCCGTGGCCAAGCTGCTCAAGGCGCTGGCCGACAAGGAACAGCCGCAGCTCATCATCCTCGGCAAGCAGGCCATCGACGACGATTCCAACCAGACCGGCCAGATGCTGGCCGCGCTGCTGGGCTGGCCGCAGGCGACGTTCGCCTCGAAAGTGGTGCTGGAAGACGGCAAAGTGACCGTCACCCGCGAAGTCGACGGTGGCCTGGAAACGCTGGCGTTGACGCTGCCGGCCATCATCACCACCGATCTGCGCCTGAACGAGCCGCGCTATGTGACGCTGCCCAACATCATGAAGGCGAAGAAAAAGCCGCTCGACGTGGTCAAGCCGGAAGACCTGGGCGTGGACGTGACGCCGCGCCTGAAGACGCTGAAAGTCGTCGAGCCGGCCAAGCGCTCGGCCGGCATCAAGGTGCCCGACGTGGCGACGCTGGTGGCCAAGTTGCGCAACGAAGCCAAGGTCATCTAAGCGCGGCGCCGTCGCTCAATTCATTTCAACCCAGAGGCGAACCCGGGGTCAGACCCCAGTCCTTGCCTCTTGGGTTAAGCACACACAGGAAAAATCATGGTCGCATTAGTTATCGCCGAACACGACAACGCTAGCCTGAAAGGCAGCACCCTCCACACCGTCACCGCGGCCGTCCAGTGCGGCGGCGACGTCCACGTGCTCGTCGCCGGCTCCAACGCCGGCGCCGCCGCCGCCGCCGCCGCGCAGATCGCCGGCGTCTCGAAAGTCATCGTCGCCGACGCGCCGTACTTCGCCGACGGCCTGGCCGAAAACATCGCCGAGCAAGTGCTGGCGCTGGCCGCTGCCTACAGCCACATCCTGGCCCCGGCCACCGCCTACGGCAAGAACATCCTGCCGCGCGTGGCCGCCAAGCTGGACGTGGCCCAGATCTCGGAAATCACCAAGGTCGATGCGCCCGATACCTTCGAGCGTCCCATCTACGCCGGCAACGCCATCGCCACCGTGCAGTCGTCGGACAAGGTCAAGGTCATCACCGTGCGCTCGACCGGCTTCGACGCCGCCGCCGGCGGTGGCTCGGCCGCGACCGAAACCGTGACCGCCGTCGCCGACAGCGGCAAGTCGGCCTTCGTCGGCCGCGAGCTGGCCAAGTCGGACCGTCCGGAACTGACGGCCGCCAAGGTCATCGTTTCCGGCGGCCGCGGCATGGGCTCGGGCGAGGCGTTCAAAATCCTCGAACCGCTGGCCGACAAGCTGGGCGCGGCCATGGGCGCCTCGCGCGCCGCCGTCGACGCCGGCTATGTGCCGAACGACTGGCAAGTGGGCCAGACCGGCAAGATCGTCGCGCCGACGCTGTACATCGCCGTCGGCATTTCCGGCGCGATCCAGCACTTGGCCGGCATGAAGGATTCGAAGACCATCGTCGCCATCAATAAAGATCCGGAAGCGCCGATCTTCTCGGTGGCCGATTACGGCATCGTGGGCGACTTGTTCGACATCGTGCCGCAACTGGTCGCCGAACTGGGTTAATCAGGTCCACACGACCGAACGCACAATCCGAGCCACGCTGGTTAAGGCAGTCACTGCCGGGCCACCGTGGCTTTTTTTCTTGGAGAGAGACATGCCCTATCAAGCCCCCCTGAAAGACATGCTGTTCGTGATGAGCGAGCTGGCCGACCTGGCCGCCGTCGCCGCGCTGCCCGGCAACGAGGACGCGACGCTGGACACGGCCGAAGCCGTGCTCGAAGAGAACGCCAAATTCGTGAGCAACGTCATCGCGCCGCTTAACAGTGTCGGCGACAAGGAGCCGGGCTTTTGGCACGACGGCCAGGTGACGACGGCCAAGGGCTTCAAGGAAGCCTTCAAGGCCTTCGGCGCGGCCGGCTGGCAGGGCGTGCAGCATCCGGTCGAGTTCGGCGGCCAGGGCTTGCCCAAGCTGCTGGCGACGCCATGCATCGAAATGCTCAACGCCGGCAGCATCGCCTTCGCGCTGGTGGCCTTGCTGTCGGACGGCGCCATCGAAGCCTTGATGACGGCCGGCAGCGACGCGCAAAAAGCCACCTACCTGGAAAATCTGGTCTCCGGCAAGTGGACCGGCACCATGAATCTGACCGAGCCGCAGGCCGGCTCCGACCTGGCCGCCGTGCGCACGCGCGCCGTGCCGCAGGGCGACGGCACGTATAAAGTCTTCGGCACCAAGATCTTCATCACCTACGGCGAGCACGACATGGCCGAAAACATCGTCCACCTGGTGCTGGCGCGCACGCCGGACGCGCCGGCCGGCGTGAAGGGGATTTCGCTGTTCGTCGTGCCCAAGTTCATGGTCAACGCCGACGGCTTGCCCGGCGCGCGCAACGACGCGCACTGCGTGTCCATCGAGCACAAGCTCGGCATCAAGGCCAGCCCGACCGCCGTGCTGCAATTCGGCGACCACGGCGGCGCCGTCGGCACCCTGGTCGGCGAGGAAAATCGCGGCCTCGAATATATGTTCATCATGATGAACGCGGCCCGCTTCGGCGTCGGCCTGCAGGGCATCGGCCTGGCCGAGCGCGCGTATCAAAAGGCGGTGGCCTTCGCCAAGGACCGCGTGCAGTCGCGCGACCTGGCCGGCTCGGCCGGACCGGTGGCCATCATCCACCATCCCGACGTGCGCCGCCTGCTGATGAATATGCGCGCCCAGACCGAGGCCGCGCGCGCGCTGGCCTACGTGGGCGCCGGCCTCAGCGACGTGGCCCACAGCCACGCCGACGCCGACGTGCGCAAGGCCAAGCTGGCCGTCTACGAATATCTGGTGCCCATCATCAAAGGCTGGTCGACCGAGATGGCGCAGGACGTCGCGCGCGACGGCGTGCAAGTGCACGGCGGCATGGGCTTCATCGAGGAGACGGGCGCGGCGCAGCACTATCGCGATGCGAAAATCCTCACCATCTACGAAGGCACGACGGCGATCCAGGCCAACGACCTGATCGGCCGGAAGACCGTGCGCGACGGCGGCGCTGTCGCCAAGGCCATCATTGCCCAGGTGCGTGAGACCGAGGCGCAGCTGGCCGCCGCCGTTGATGCCGATGCCGGCGGGGACGCGGGCGCGGACTTCAAGGCCATTCTGGCGCAGCTGTCGGCCGGCAGCCGCGACCTCGACGCCGTGGTCGACTACGTCGTCGCCAACGTGAAGGCCGACGTCAAGGGCGTGTTCGCGGGCAGCGTGCTGTACCTGAAGCTGGCCGGCATCGTGCTGGGCGGCTGGCAGATGGCGCGCGCCGCCATTGTCGCGCAGCAAAAGCTCGCCGCCAACGACGGCGACGCCAGCTTCTACCGGGCCAAGATCGCGACGGCGTGCTTTTTTGCCGATCATATTTTGTCGCAGTCGGCCGGCCTGCGCAGCGCGATCATCGACGGCAGCGCCGGTGTGCTGGCCTTGAGCGTCGAGCAGTTTTAATCGGCCGGGCGCTCGCCGCTTGAAAGAAAATAGCGGGCCGTTACATCATCGGGCCATCGTATCATCCATCGCTGATGGCTCGATGGTGCCGCGCCGGCCGTCCGTCGGCCGGTTGATCGCTCGGCCGTTCAGTTGTTACTGCGCGCCGGCCGGCTGTCGCGCTTCGCGCGCGCGGCGCACTTCATAGGTTTTCATGTGGGCGTGAGCCATGGTCAGCGTCGGCGCGGCGCCCGCTGCGGCGCGGGCCAGCATGTCGCCGGCGATGTGGTCGGCCTCGATGGCGCCGCCGCGTTCCATATCCTTCATCATCGATGCCGTGATCGGCGAGCCGGGCGCGGTCAGCATCGACAGGGCGCGGACCTTGGACGGCGCGCGCGCGGCGTGACCCTGGCGGGCGGCGATGGCGTCGCATTCCTCCAGCAGCGCCGCCGGCAGCTCGGCGTGGCCGGCGGCGACGATGTCGCCTATGCTGGCGCGCATCAGGCAGGTGGCGCCGGCGGCGGCCGCGATGAAGATCCATTTTTCCCACATTTCCTGCACGATGTCGGCGCTGGCCCTGGCGTCGAAGCCGGCGCCGGCCATCGCGGCGAGCAGCGCGTCGGTGCGCGGCGAGGCGTGCGCGGCCGGTTCGCCGAAGACCAGGGCGTGGGTGTCGTTCAGGTGCAGCACGGTGCCGTCGGCGGCCAGCGTGGCGGAGATCATGCACAGGCCGCCGAGCACGCGTTCGGCGCCGAAGCGGGCGCCGAGCTGGTCGAGGTGGCGCATGCCGTTGAGCAGCGGCAGGATGAGGGTGTCCGGGCCGACGGCGGCGGCGAACGATTCCATGGTCGCTTCCAGGTCGTAGGCCTTGCAGCCGACGACGATGACGTCGTAGTGGCCGGCGATCTGCTCGGACAGCAGGTGCGGCGGGGGAGGCAGCGACAGGTCGCCGTGCGGGCTTTTGACGTTGAGGCCGGTCTTGGCCAGCTGGGCGGCGCGACCGGCTCGCAGCAGGAAGGTGACGTCGCGCTGGGCGGCCAGCAGGCGTGCGCCGAAGTATCCACCGAGCGCGCCGGCGCCCACGACCAGAAATTTCATGATGATTCCCTCAATGTTGACGGGAGCAGTCTAGCATTTTGGCGCGGTGACGGTGGGCGCTGCTGTGCCGGCGCACCGTGGACTTGGTCGTGGACCTGGTCGTGGACCTAACTTGGACCTAAGCGCCAGCCTTGTTCGCCGAAGCGCTCAGCCGTAGGCGCCGCCGGTGTACATCAGGTCGAACAGGCGCGCCATCGCGGCGATGGTGCCGCCGACGCCGATGGCCAAGGTCAGCACGAGGATCAGCGCCAGCGGCCACGTCGAGTCCGATTGCCGGCCGCTGCCGCCGTTGTACGCGGCGTCCCATTTTTCATCGGACATCAAGCCCAGCACCAGCGCCTGCAAGCATCCCAGCAGCACCGACACGATCAGCGGCAGCAGCTGGTAAAACCGGTCCGCCTGCGGCGCCGCCAGCGCCACCGCCGCGCAGGCCGGCACGCTGGCCACGTGCAGCCAGGCCCATTTGTCGCCTGCGCCGCGCAGGTAAAAACGGTGCGCGCCGACGCCGCCGAGCAGGAAGGCGAGCAGGGTGGTGAAAGTTTTATTTTTATGCGTCTGGCTCATGGTCTCGATCGTTCTCATAGGGGGAAAAGCCGGGAAGCAGGCAGTATCGGTCATATCGCGGCGCCTCTGCCAGCTTTTTCGCACACCAGCACTTGCCCCGCAGCCCGGATCGGGTGATAATCGCCGATTGCCCAACTTCGCCCAGTTATTCAAGTATCGCTTGCCGGAACCCGGCCAGGCGCGCTATAATTTGCGGCTTTTTTCCGTCTCAGAACACTTTTTGGAACTATTATGGTCGTTATTCGTTTAGCTCGTGGAGGCGCCAAGAAGCGTCCGTTCTTCAACATCGTCGCAACCGATTCGCGCAATCGCCGCGATGGCCGCTTCATCGAACGCATCGGTTTCTACAACCCGATGGCTTCCGGTGGCGAAGTGCCGCTGCGTATCACCGCTGACCGTCTGGCTCACTGGCAATCGGTTGGCGCACAATTGTCGCCTACCGTTGCTCGCCTGGTCGCCAGCAACAAATCGGCTTAAGTCTGGTCGCTGGTTTGACAGATATGAATGCATCCGGGGTGCAAGTCCCCGATGACCTGACGCAAGTGGGCTTTGTCTTCGGCGCGTACGGTGTGGCAGGCTGGGTCAGGGTCAGACCTTTCTCGGAAGATGCCGATGCATTACTGAGTGTCAAAACCTGGTGGATCGACAAGCCGGCCTTGCACGATGTGGGCGTCATGCGGGTCAAACTGCACGGCGGCGATGTCTGTGCGCAGTTGCCGGGTGTGACCGACCGGGACATGGCAGAAGCGCTCAAGGGCGCCGCTGTTTTCGTTCCGCGCAGTCAATTCCCAGCGCTGTCGGCCGACGAGTTTTACTGGTCCGAGTTGATCGGGCTGGAAGTAGAGAATTTGCAAGGTGAGCACCTGGGGCAGGTGACTGACATGATGAGCAACGGTCCGCAGTCGATCTTGCGCATCAAGCCAGCCGTCGCCGCCGATGCGCTACCCGACGTCGCGGCGCAAGAGCGCCTGATTCCATTTGTCGACCAGTTCATCATCAAGGTGGACAAGGACGCGAAGAAGATCACGGTCGACTGGGGCCTGGATTATTAATCCTCCCGCAAAGAGTTACAACAATAAGATAAACGGTATAAACAGTTTCGGTGAGGCCGGCCATGCAATTTGACGTCGTGACCCTGTTCCCGGAAATGTTCACCGCGCTGACGCAGTCGGGTATCACCCGGCGCGCCTTCGATCAGAATAAATGTGGCTTGTCGCTGTGGAATCCGCGTGATTTCACCACCGACAATCACCGCACCGTGGATGACCGCCCCTACGGCGGCGGCCCCGGCATGGTGATGCTGGCCAAGCCCCTGGAAGCGACGCTCAACGCCGCCAAACAGCGTCAGGTCGATGCCGGCCTGCCGCCGCCGCGCGTGCTGTTCATGTCGCCCCAGGGCAAGCAATTGACGCATGCGCGCGTCGAGCAACTGAAAACCGAACCGGGTCTGGTGATACTGTGCGGCCGCTACGAGGCGGTCGACCAGCGCCTGATCGACCGTTGCGTCGATGAGGAAATCAGCCTCGGCGATTTCGTGCTGTCGGGCGGTGAACTGCCGGCGATGGCCTTGATGGATGCGCTGATCCGCCTGCTGCCGGGCGTGCTCAACACCGAAGCGTCGGCCGTCGAAGACAGCTTCGTCAACGGCCTGCTCGATTCGCCGCACTACACGCGGCCGGAAACGTATGAGGGGGTGGGCGTGCCGCCGGTGCTAATGGGTGGCAACCACGCCGAGATCGTCAAATGGCGCCGCCAGCGCATGCTGGAGGCGACGGCGCGCAAGCGTCCCGATTTGCTGTCCCAGGCGCGCGAGCAAGGTTTGCTCACGAAGCAGGATGAAAAGTTTTTGGCGGGTTCGTAAATCCGCCGCCTTGTAGTACAGCAGCACCGAGCGGCGAGCACATCTGTGGCGCCGCGTGTTTAACCCCATCCTCTACTGGGCGAGTGTTTGAACAGCACTCATTGCGCGCCAGCACGATGGTTTATGGAGTCTTAAAATGAATCTGATTCAACAACTCGAGCAAGAAGAAATCGCTCGCCTGGGCAAAACCATTCCTGATTTTGCTCCTGGCGATACCGTGATCGTCAACGTCAACGTCGTCGAAGGCACGCGCAAGCGCGCCCAGGCATACGAAGGCGTCGTCATCTCCCGTCGCAACCGTGGCCTGAACTCGAACTTCATCGTTCGCAAGATCTCGTCCGGCGAAGGCGTCGAGCGTACCTTCCAGCTGTACTCCCCGCTGATCGCTTCGATCGAAGTGAAACGCCGCGGTGATGTACGTCGCGCTAAACTGTACTACCTGCGTGAGCGTTCCGGTAAATCGGCACGTATCAAGGAAAAATTGCCTAACCGTCGCGTCGTCGCGAAAGCAAGCGCTTAATCGCGCTTGGGTTGGGATAAAAGGGGCGCCGCTGGTGCCCCTTTTTTTGTTTGCGGAGACTGTCGATGGCCAAGACCCTGTTCGATCCCCAACATTTGCCGGTCGATGCGATCGCCGGCGAAGCGGCCGTCGCGCCCGAGCGCCTGACGGCCGCCGCCCTGCGTGCGCGCTTCGCCGCCGCGCCGCCCGAGTGGCGGTCCGAGTCGCCGGAAGCGGGCATGAGCGTGCGCCCGGTGCCGACCCCGGCCTCGGTGCTGATCGCGCTGGTGCAGCGTCCCGCCGGCCTGACCCTGCTGCTGACCGAGCGCACCGCCCACCTGACCGACCACGCCGGCCAGATCAGCTTTCCCGGCGGCCGCGCCGAAGCCTATGACGTCGACGCCGTCGACACCGCGCTGCGCGAGTCGGAGGAGGAGATCGGCCTGGCGCGCCGCCATGTCGAAGTGCTGGGCACCTTGCCGCACTATCTGACCGGCACCGGCTACTGCGTCACGCCGGTGGTGGCCCTGGTGGCGCCGCCGTTCGAGCTGGCCGCCGACGCCTCCGAGGTGGCCGAAATCTTTGAAGTGCCGCTGGCCTTCCTGATGGACGGCGCCCATCACCGGCGCCAGTCCTTCGCCGGTCCGAACGGACGCCGCTCTTTCTACGCAATGCCGTATGATCGCTTCTACATTTGGGGCGCGACGGCGGGCATGCTGCGCAACCTCTTTCATTTCCTGCGGGCATAGCGTTTCGCTGCAATAAGTTTGATTCCGGCACTGCACTGCGCTATCGTAGCGGTTGCTGATTAAAAGGACGTTTGATGACATTTCTTTCCATACTCTGCGCGCTACTGATAGAACAACTCAAACCGCTGCGGGCAGACAATCCGATCTACGCCGAGATCAAGAGCCTGGCGTTACGGATGGAGACCTGGTTCAATGCCGGCCACCCCCGCCACGGCCGCATGGGCTGGTTCCTGATGATGGCGATCCTGATGGTGCCGACGGCCCTCATCTACGGCGTGCTGATGCATTACAACTGGTTCATCGGCGCCTTCGCCTGGAATATCCTGATCGTCTACCTGACGCTGGGCTTCCGCCACTACAGCCACTATTTCACCTCCATCCAGCTGGCCCTGAACGCTGGCGACGACGCCACCGCGCGCGTGCTGCTGGCCGAGTGGACCAAGCTCGACACGGTCGGCATGGAAGTGTCCGAGATTTCCCGCATCGCCGTCGAAAAGTCGCTGGTCACCACGCACCGCAATGTGTTCGGCGTGTTTTTCTGGTTCTTGATGCCGCTGGGACCGGCGTGCGCCGTCATGTACCGCGTGGCCGAGCACCTGGCGCGCGCCTGGAACGAGCCCGAGCACATGCGCAACGAAGCCTTCGGCCAGTTCGCCGCCCGCGCGTTTTACTGGATAGACTGGATCCCCGTGCGGCTGACGGCGGTGGCCTTCGCCGTGGTCGGCAACTTCGAAGACGCGATTTACGCCTGGCGCAACTTCGCCGACCGCTGGTCCGATGAAGCGATCGGCATCATCCTGTCGGCCGGCGGCGGCGCCATGGGCGTGCGCCTGGGCACGCCGGCCGAAAACGCGGCCAAGGTGCTGCCGCTGGACGCGGCCACCGTCGACGCCAGCGAAGACGAGCCCGACGTGCTGCCCGGCGAAGAGCCCAGCGTGCGTTCGCTGCAAAGCACGGTCGGCCTGGTCTGGCGCGCGCTGCTGCTGTGGATGATGCTGTTGCTGCTGCTGTCGGGCGCGGTCTGGCTGGGATGAGTTGTTTGACTCCAGCCCCAGCTTGTTTTTGAAACATCCCCTCGGCCGGCAAACAGGTCTACAATGACGCATGGCAGCAAAAGAGCCGCACTGCACTGGTGCGGCTCTGCGCTGTTTTCGCCGTCCCCGCTAAAAATCCCTGTCGAATCAATGGATTATATATTCATGTCTTCTATAAGATATAATACCTAAGATCCGAAGCACAGGGATCAGCAATCCGGCGTGTTGCCGGTATCACCCACGCACACTTGTTACCCACAAGCAGCCTATGGCCGACTCAGATCAAATCAAGAAAGAACCGGCCGACGGCTTCAGCGACGGTTTCTTCATCCTCGGCGTCACCGCCGACGGTCGACAGTTCCGTCCCAGCGACTGGGCCGAACGGCTCTGCGGCGTGATGTCGGGCTTCCGCCCGGAAGGTTCCGGCTCGGGCGGCCGCAACGCCCACCTGCAATATTCCCCCTATGTGTGCCCGACGGTGGTCAACGGCGTCAAGTCGGTGGTGGTCAACGCCAAGCTGCGCGCGCTCGAACCGCTGGCCTACCATTTTGTGCTGGAGTTCGCCAAGGACAACGGCTTGCAAGTGGTCGACGCCTGCCCCATGCCGGACACCCCGGCCGCTGCGAAAAAATAGTCGCGAAACGCGCAGCAGGGGTAGCCGCATCAGCGGCATCCCCTTCCTCCCCCGGTCTAACCCAGCAAAACTATTTTACTTTTAGCCGGCGGCGCGAGCGCGCGCTTGCGGTTATGCTGCACCTGTCTCCATCGTAATAATTCCCATAAAAAACCATGAAAATATTTGATCGTTCGTCGCGCGCCGCCGTCCGTACCGGCCTGATCCTGTGCGGCATGTCGCTGGTCGCGTCCGCCCCGGCGTGGGCGCAGGCCTTGCCGGCCGGCGTGGTGCGTGGTCCGGCCGTCGAAGGCATCACCGAATACCGCCTGCCGAACGGCTTGAAAGTGCTGCTGTTCCCGGACGCATCCAAGCCGACCGTGACCGTCAACGTCACCTACCTGGTCGGCTCGCGCCACGAAAACTACGGCGAAACCGGCATGGCCCACCTGCTCGAACACATGATGTTCAAGGGCGCGCCGCAGCACCGCAACATCACCCGCGATTTCTCCGAGCGCGGCATGGAGTTCAACGGCAGCACCACCTTCGACCGCACCAATTATTTCGAGGTGTTCCAGGCCGGTAAGGATAACCTGCAATGGGCGCTGGCCATGGAGGCGGACCGCATGGTCCATTCCTACATCGCGCGCAAGGATCTCGATTCCGAAATGACGGTCGTGCGCAACGAGTACGAGAGCGGCGAGAACAGCCCCTTCGACGTGCTGCTCAAACGCATGCACAGCGTGGCCTTCGACTGGCATGCCTACGCCCGCTCGACCATCGGCAACCGCAGCGACATCGAGAACGTCAAGATCGAGAATCTGCAAGCGTTTTACCGCACCTACTACCAGCCCGATAACGCGGTGCTGCTGGTGGCCGGCAAATTCGACCCGGCGCAGACGCTGGCGTGGATAGGCAAATCGTTCGGCGCGATCCCGAAACCGAAGCGCAGCCTGCCGCCGTTCTGGACCGTCGAACCGACCCAGGACGGCGAGCGCAATTTCATGGTGCGCCGCAAGGGCGACTTGCAGATCGTGGCGCTGGGCTACCACGTGCCGGGCGCGCTGCACGCCGACAGCGATCCGCTGGCCTTCATGTCCGAAATCCTCGGCGACACGCCCAACGGACGGCTGCACAAGGCGCTGGTCGATACCGGACAGGCCGCGGAGGTATTCAGTTTCGGCCAGACCGGTTATGCGCCCGGCCTGCAAATCGTCGGCGCGGTAGTGAAGGTCGGCCAGCCGATAGAACCGGTGCGCGACGCCCTGATCGCCGCCGTCGAAAGCGCGGCCGCGACGCCGCCGACGGCCGACGAAATGGAGCGCGTGCGCCGCAATGAAGCGAACAGCATCGAGAAGTCGCTCAACGATCCGCAGCAGGTCGGCGTGGCGCTGTCCGAGCAGATCGCGCTGGGCGACTGGCGTTTGCTGTTCGACGGCCGCGACAAGCTGGCCGCGATCACGCCCGAGCAGGTGTCGGCCGCCGCCGCGCGCTACCTGAAGCGCGACAACCGTACCGTCGGCATCTTCGAACCGGAAGACGCGCCGCAGCGCGCCGACATCCCGGCCGCGCCGACGGTGGCCGAGGTGCTGAAGGATTTCAAGGGCAAGGCCAGCACCCTCAGTTCCGAAGTGTTCGATCCCAGCCAGGCCAATATCGACCGGCGCACCGTCGTCAGCACCATAGGCGGCTTGAAAGTGGCGATGCTGACCAAGAAAAATCGCGGCGCGGCGGTGGCGGTCGATCTGCAACTGCACTGGGGCGATGAAAAGAATCTGTTCGATACGGCCACCGTGTCGGCGGCGGCGAACGAGATGCTGATGCGCGGCACCGACCAATACAGCCGCCAGCAGCTGGCCGACGCCTTCTCGAAACTGAAAATCTCGGGCAACGTCTATCACTTCGACACCACCGGCCCGAATCTGGACCCGGCCCTGCGCCTGGTCGCGCATGTGCTCAAGGACGCCAGTTTCCCGCCGGAGGAATTCGAGCAGCTGCGCCAGCAATGGCTGGTCGGGCTGGAATCGATGCGCAACGAACCGCAGGCCGTGGCCTCGCGCGCGCTGGAAGAATACTTCGACCATTATCCGCGTGGCGACGTGCGCGCCGTCATGACGCTGGACCAGCAGATCGCCGCGATCAAGGCGCTCAAGCTGGCCGACGTGGTGGCCTTCCACCAGAAATTCTATGGCGCCTCGCATGGCGAACTGTCCATCGTCGGCGACTTCGACGCGGCGGCCGCCGGCCGGACGATCAATGAAACGCTGGGCCACTGGGACAGCCACGCGGACTACGCCATCATCAAGAACACCAATGCGGACAAGGCGCCGTTGCAGAAGACGATCAACACGCCGGACAAGGAAAACGGTTTTTACACGGCGCGCGTGAACCTCGACTTGCAGGTCGACGACGCCGATTATCCGGCGCTGGAACTGGCCAACTTCATCTTCGGCGACGGCGGTTTGAAATCGCGGCTGATGGACCGCATACGCCAGAAGGATGGCTTGTCCTATGGCGGCGGCTCGGGTCTTACCGCGGGCGAAACCGACCGCGCCGGCAGTTTCAGCGTCAACGCCATCGCCGCGCCGCAGAATTTGCAGAAGCTGCAAGCGGCGATCCGGCAGGAGCTCGAGCGCGCGGTGAAGGACGGCTTTACGGCCGCCGAAGTGGCGGGCGCCAAATCGGGGCTGCTGCAACAGCGGGTGCAGAATCGGTCCAAGGATGGCGTGCTGGCGGCGGGGTGGTCGAAGAATCTGTTTCTCGGCCGCAGCTACGCGTGGAGCCAGGGCTTTGAGGACAAGCTGAAAGCGGCCACCGTGGCGCAGGTGAACGCGGCGTTCCGCAAGATGGTCGACCCGGCCAAGCTGAGTGTTGTGATGGCGGGCGATGAAGCCAAGGCCAAGGCGCCTTAAAGCGGCCGCCAACGTAAAATGGCCGCCAACGTAAAACGGCGCCAACGTAAAACGGGGTCAGACCACGGTTTCGAATGAATCTCTCGAAACCGTGGTCTG
>NZ_JANXMI010000295.1 GCF_025354735.1 Rugamonas sp. | reverse complement strand
GCCGGCGCGCGCTTCGAGCATCTGAAAGCCGGTCAGCACCTGCCGCAGCAGCGCCTCGATGCGGGCCGGATGGCGGCCGGCGGCGGGACGCGACAGTTCCATATAGATCTGGCTGTGCTTGCCATAGGTTTCCAGCGCCACCGCCGCGCAGTACAGGGCGGCGCGGCGCTGCGGGCCGGCGGCCGACAGCAGCGTCTGCCCGGCGCCGGCCAGCTCGTATAAATAATCGACGATGGCGCTGCTGTCGACGAGCACGTCGCCGTCATCGAGCACCAGCGCCGGTACCTTGCCCATGGGGCTGTATTGGCGGATGGCGTCGCGCGCGGCGTGGCCGCTCCAGTCCAGATGCTCGAACGGCAGGCCGAGCAAGTTGAGGGTGATGCCGACGCGGCGGGTATATCCCGACATCCAGGGGCCGATAAGTTTCATCTTCTATCCAATCGCTATGCGTGATCGATTGCAGTATAAAGCAGCGCGGCGCGCCGCGCTGACCCCGCACATCGACAACGTGGCCGCGTCCCTGCGCCGCCAGCCGCGCCCCCTGATCGTCATCTACCTCTACCTGCCCGACGCCGCGCTGCTGCAACAGTGGCCGGAGCTGCGCCTGCGCGCGCGCTGGCACCGCTATCACATCTACGACTGGCAGGGCGCGGCGCCGGCGCCGAGTTGCAATTGAGTTAGAATCAGTGCTCCGATCCCAACTTGTGTTGCGGAGTACGCTTGCCTTCCCACGCCCCACCCTTGAACCGCCTGGCCGGCCCGCTGCTGTGCGCCGCCGCGCTGGCCTGGCCGCCGCCGGCGCCGGCGGCGTGCTCGCGGGCGATCACGGTGCCGGTGGCGCCGACCGGCTTCAGCGTCATCGTCAACGGCGACCAGGTGACGGGCGCCTTCCCCGACGCGCTGCGCGAACTGGGCGCCAAAATGGGGTGCCGCTTCCTGTTCCCGGTGGTGCCGCGCGCGCGGCTGTCGTATATGTTCCTGCAATCGGGCGAGGCCGACCTGCTGCTGCCGGCGTCGCGCAGCGCCGTGCGCGACCGCCAGGCCGACTACGTGCCGATGATGAAGCTGAAGATGGCCATGGTCAGCCTGCGCCACAAGACCGTGCCGGCCGCCAGCACCGCGCAGTTGCTGGCCAACCCGGCCTGGACCGGCGTGGCCGTGCGCAGCTATGTCTTCGGCGACGAGTACAACGCGCTGATGGCAGCCCTGGAAGCGCAGCACCGCATGTCCTACGCGGTCGGGCCGCTGATGGTGGCGCGCATGCTCAAGGCCGGCCGCGCCGACTTCACCATCGTCGCGCCGTCGATATTTTTGACCTCGCTGTACGAGGACGCATCGATGGCCGCCTTCGGCGACGAGGTGCAGTTTTCGCCGCTGGACGGCCTGCCGCCGAGCGAAAGCGGGGTCTACATCTCGCGCCGCTCGCTGACGCCGGCCGACCGCGCCGCCCTGCAACAATTGCTGCAACAGGCGGCGAAAGGCACGCTGTGGAAATGGTATCAGCACTATTATCCGTCGGCCGTCTCCGCGTTCGCGATCCGGCTGCGCTGAGGCGGCGGCAAAGATCGGCGCCTGAGGGTACTATATGCAGGCATCAAAAAAAATATACCAACACACAGGAGTCATACATGAAACGTCTTTTGCTCGCGGCCCTCTGCGGCGCCATCCTCGCCCTGCCGGCGCAAGCGGCACTGAAGGCAGGCGACACCGCCCCGGAATTCAAGGCCCAGGCATCGATGGCCGGCAAGGCCTTCAGCTACTCCCTCAAGGACGCGCTGAAAAAAGGACCGGTGGTGGTTTATTTCTACCCGTCCGCCTTCACCGACGGCTGCAACATCCAGGCCCACGCCTTCGCCGTCAGCCATGACAAATTCGTCGCCGCCGGCGCCACCGTGGTCGGCGTCTCGCTCGACAGCATCACGCGCCTGAACACCTTCTCGGCCGATCCCGATTTCTGCGCCAGCAAATTCCCGGTCGCCAGCGACGCCGGCGGCGCCATCGCCCTGTCCTACGACCTGAAAGTGCAGGACATCGGCAGCGGCCACAAAGACACGCGCGGCGTCGAAATCGACCACGCCATGGCCGAGCGCACCACCTTCATCGTCACCCAGGACGGCAAGGTCGCCGCCACCGTCGGCGGCATGTCGCCGGAAGCGAATGTCGGCAAGGCGCTCGAAGCGATCCAGCAGCTGACCGGCAAGGGCGCGCCGAAGAAGTCCTGACCCACGGGCGGCGGCGCCGTCCAGCGCGGACAGCGCCGGGCTCCACGTCGATCGCGCGGTG
>NZ_JANXMI010000292.1 GCF_025354735.1 Rugamonas sp. | reverse complement strand
TACTACCACTACCACTACCACTGCGCGCTTGAACCGCGATCACCAGAATTTCCCGGAGATGTTGGTGGAGGTAAACGGGATCGAACCGATGACCTCTTGCATGCCATGCAAGCGCTCTCCCAGCTGAGCTATACCCCCGTTGGCGCAGAAACAAGAGTATAGCAAAGATACAGCGCTATGCAAATACCCTTTTGCAACTTTGCCCCGAGTTTCTCTCAAACTCAGAGAAAACGTGCCAGACGGGCCACAATCGCGTCGCGGCCGAAGATTTGCAGGACGGCGTCGATGGCCGGCGTTTGCAGCTGGCCGGTGACGATCAAACGCAGCGGCATGGCGATCTGCGGCATCTTCAGCGTGTTGGCGGCCAGCACTTCCTTAATCATGGCGGCCAGCGCTTCCTTGCTCCACTCCACCGTCTTGCAGCGGTCGGCGAACTGCGCCAGCGCCGGCTTGACGGCGTCGCTCAGGTGCTGGGCCAGCAGCGCCGCGTCCGGCTGCGGCGTGCGGTAGAACAGCATGGCGGCGTCGGCCAGTTCGTTGACGGTGTTGACGCGCTCCTTCATCAGCGCCAGCACGGCCGGCAATTCCGGCCCGCCATCGAATTCGGCGCCGTTGGCCAGCATGCGCGGCTGGGCCAGCGCGGCCAGGCGGACATTGTCGGCCTGCTTGATATAGTGGTTGTTCAGCCAGTTCAGCTTTTCGATGTTGAACTGGGCGGCCGAGTTCGACAAATGGCTGCCGTCGAACCACGCGCAGACCTGCTCCATCGAAAACACTTCATCGTCGCCATGGCTCCAGCCCAAGCGCGCCAGATAATTCAGTATCGCTTCCGGCAGGTAGCCCTGGGCCGGGTAATCCATGACGTTGACGGCGTCCTTGCGCTTGGACATTTTCTGGCCGTCGGCGCCCAAGATCATCGGCAAGTGGCCGTACAGCGGCAGCGGTGCGCCGATGGCGCGCAGGATGTTGATCTGGCGCGGCGTATTGTTGACGTGGTCGTCGCCGCGCAGCACGTGGCTGATCCGCATGTCCCAGTCGTCGACGGCCACGCAGAAGTTATAGGTCGGCGTACCGTCGGGACGGGCGATGACCAGGTCGTCCAACTCCTTGTTGGCTATGGTGATGGTGCCCTTGACGAAATCGTCCCAGCTCACCTCGCCGTCCAGCGGATTCTTGAAGCGCACCACCGGCTTGCGCTCGGCCGGCACGGCCGGCAGCGTCTTGCCCGGCTCCGGCCGCCAGGTGCCGTCGTAGCGCGGCTTCTCGCCGGCCGCGCGCATGCGCTCGCGCATCTGCTCGACTTCCTCCGGCGACGAATAGCATAGATAGGCCGTGCCCTCTTGCAGCATCTGCGCCACCACCTCGCGGTAGCGCTCCATGCGCTGCATCTGGTAGAACGGGCCTTCGTCGTGATTCAAGCCCAGCCACCGCATGCCGTCGATGATGGCCTGCACCGCTTCCGGCGTCGAACGCTCCAGGTCGGTGTCCTCGATGCGCAGCACGAAGCTGCCGCCGAAGTGGCGCGCGTAGGCCCACGCGTACAGCGCGGTGCGGGCGCCGCCGAGGTGGAGGTAGCCGGTCGGGCTGGGAGCGAAACGGGTGCGGACGGGCGTGGCGGAAGTGGTCATCGGGAAGGTGCTTATGTGTAAAAGAGCTATTTTACCGCGTCGGCCCGGCGCCGGACCAGCGGCCGCGCCGCCGCCGCCGCAATCGTGCGGCCGGCGCGCCGCCAGCCACGGCAAGACTTACAAATAAGCAACGAAACCGGTCCCATTCCGGGCCGCCGCATGTTAACCTATGGGCATCGACCACTCACCGACCGCCACGATGAAGCACTTGCCCCTGCCACACGTCTCGCTGATCACCATCATCGAAATCATGGCAATTTTAGTGGGCGCGTTGTCGGGCTTTATCGAAGCGCGGCGCAAGCGCATGGATCTGGTGGGCGTGTTCACGGTCGCCTTCATCACCGCCTTCGGCGGCGGCACGCTGCGCGACATCCTGCTCGACAAGCGGCCGCTGTTCTGGGTCCAGCACCAGGAATATGCGATCTTGATTTTCGTGCTGGCCCTGGTGGCCTCGCCGCTGATCCGCACGCTGCGCCAGATCGTATCCGACCGCCTGATCGTCATCGCCGACGCCATCGGCCTCGGCCTGTTCGCCGTGGCCGGCGTGTCGCAGGCGCAGGCCGCGCACATGCCGGTGTTCATCGCCTCGCTGATGGGCGTCATCACCGGCATCTTCGGCGGCGTGCTGCGCGACATCGTCTGCAACGAAGTGCCGATGGTGTTCCGCGACGGCAAACCCTACGCCATCTGCGCCTTCTTCGGCTGCTGGCTCTACATCCTGCTGCAGGAAACCGACGTCTCCGACAATGTGGCCCTGTGGGCCAGCGCCGCCTTCATCACGTCGCTGCGGCTGCTGACGTGGAAATTCGACCTGCGCGTCGGCCGGGCCTGACGCGCAGGTAACATCACACCGCGTCCGGCCCGGTCTCGCCGGTGCGGATGCGTATCACCTGCTCGACGTTCTGCACGAAGATCTTGCCGTCGCCGATCTTGCCGGTGCGGGCCGCCTTGATGATGGCGTCGACCACGGTCTCGCCCACGCCATCGTCGACCACCACTTCCACCTTCACTTTCGGCAGGAAGTCGACCACGTATTCGGCGCCGCGATAGAGCTCGGTGTGCCCCTTCTGGCGGCCGAAGCCCTTCACTTCGGTGACGGTCAGGCCGGTGACGTTGACTTCGGCCAGCGCCTCGCGCACCTCGTCGAGCTTGAACGGCTTGATGACAGCGGTAATCTGTTTCATGATTTCTCCTTGATGGTAAGCCTGGAAAACCGGCGATGCTGTAACAGCAGATGCGGCAAAAGCAAAATATCCTGTAGCCATTGTAGACGACAGCGCGCGGCCCTCCTACGGCCGTGCGCATTTAAAAGTTGCCCGTCACGCCGGAATATTCTTCAACTCGTCCAGCCACACCACGCTCTGCGCATCGCTGGGCGCGCGCCAGTCGCCGCGCGGCGACAGCGAGCCGCCGGTGCCCACTTTCGGTGCGTTCGGCACGCAGCTGCGCTTGAACTGGCTGGTGCGGAAGAAGCGGTCGAGGAAGATGGCCAGGTTCTTTTTGATCGCCGCCAGGTCGTACTCGTTGCGCGCCACGTGGTCGCCGTCCGGCCACCTGCCCTGCTCGCGGTCCTGCCACGCCGACAGCGCCAGGAAGGCCACCTTCGACGGCGCATAGCCGTAGCGCAGCACATAGTACAGATTAAAATCCTGCAATTCGTAGGGGCCGATGGTGCTTTCCGTGCGCTGCTCGGGCTGGCCGCCGGCCGTGCCCGGCACCAGCTCGGGACTGATCTCGGTGCCCAGGATGTCGAGCAGCACCTGGGCGTCGTTGCGGCCGATGATGCCGGACTCGGCCACCCAGCGCACCAGGTGCGAGATCAGCGTCTTCGGCACGCTGGCGTTGACGTTGTAGTGCGACATGTGGTCGCCGACGCCGTAGGTGCTCCAGCCGAGCGCCAGCTCGCTCAGGTCGCCGGTGCCGCAGACGATGGCGTTGTGGTGGTTGGCCAGGCGGAACAGGTGGTTGGTGCGCTCGCCGGCCTGCACGTTCTCGAAGGTGATGTCGAACTGGTCCTTGCCCTCGGCGTAGGGGTGGCCCAGGTCCTTGAGCATCTGCACGCAACTGGGCCGGATATCGATCTCGGCCGCCGAACAGCCGACCAGCGCCATCAGCGCGCGCGCCTGGTTCAGCGTGCGCCCGCTGGTGGCGAAGCCGGGCATGGTGTAGGCCAGGATATTGCTGCGCGGCAGATGCAGCTTGTCCATCACGCGCGCGCACACCAGCAGCGCGTGCGTCGAATCGAGGCCGCCCGACACGCCGATGACGACCTTCTTGATGCCGCTCGACGTGAGCCGCTGCGCCAGCGCCTGCACCTGGATGTTATAGACCTCGTTGCAGCGCTCGTCGCGCCGGCGGCTGTCGGCCGGCACATAGGGGAAGCGCTCGACCGCCCGTTGCAGCGGCAGCGCCTGCGCCACCGGCAGCGCCAGCTCGAAGCGCACCGTGCGGAAGCGGCCGACCTCACCGGCGTGGCGCTGCACCGACTGCCCGAACGTGGTCTGGCGCATGCGTTCGCGCGACAGCCGTTCGAGGTCGACGTCGGCCACGATCAGGCTGGCGTCGTCGAGGAAGCGTTTCGACTCGGCCAGCAATTCGCCGTTCTCGTATATCAGCGCCTGGCCGTCCCACGCCATGTCGGTCGACGACTCGCCGCTGCCCGACGAGGTGTACAGATAGGCCGACAGGCAGCGCGCCGACTGCTGCGCCACCAGTTGATGACGGTAGCCGGCCTTGCCTACGACCACGTTCGACGCCGACAGGTTGACCAGCACCGTGGCCCCGGCCAGCGCCGCGAACGACGACGGCGGCACCGGCACCCACACGTCTTCGCAGATTTCGACGTGGAAGGCGAACAGCGGCAGGTTGGCCACCTGGAACAGCAGCTGCGAGCCGAACGGCACGCGCGCGCCCAGCAGTTCGACCTCGGTGGCGACGGCGTCATCGCCGCGGCTGAACTGGCGCGCCTCGTAAAACTCGCCGTAATTGGGCAGATAACTTTTCGGCACCACACCCTGGATGTGGCCGCCGGCGATGACGACGGCGCAGTTGTACAGCTGGTGGCCCACGCGCAGCGGCATGCCGACGATCAGCGCCATCGGCCACGGCGCCGACGCGGCGACGATCTCGGCCAGCGCCTGTTCGCAGGCGTCGAGCAGGGCGCGCTGGTGGAACAGGTCGTCGCAGGTGTAGGCCGACAGGCCCAGCTCGGGGAAGGCGACCAGGGCCGCGCCCTGCTGCTGCGCCTGGCGCGCCATTTCGATGGTGCGGGCGGCGTTGAAGGCCGGGTCGGCGATGCGGCAGGCGGGCACCGCGACGGCGACGCGCACGAAGTCATGCGCGTACAGATTGAAGAAGTTTTTAGCCATGAGAACTTTCCCTACGGGGGAGATGCCGATGCGGCATGAATGCACCACCCGACGCGGCCCGGCATTTATGCGTAAAATGCATGCGCAACGACTGCTCAAAACCGATCGACGATGGTGGAACCAACAACAATGAATTATCGCACGGGTATCGTTTCTTCTCTGGCCGAGATCGGCGAAACGGCGTGGACTACGCTGCTGGCCCAACAAGGCGACGCCAATCCATTTTTATCCTACGCGTTTTTGCATGCGATGCACGAATCGGGCTCGGCCTGCGCCGACACCGGCTGGCAGCCGCAGTACCTGGCCCTGTGGGACGGCGACACGCTGGCCGCCGCGCTGCCGCTCTACGTCAAGGCCCACTCCTACGGCGAATACGTGTTCGACTGGGCCTGGGCCGACGCCTACCACCGCAACGGCATCGAATACTATCCCAAGCTGCTGTCGGCGATCCCGTTCACGCCCGTCACCGGCGGCCGCCTGCTGGCGCGCGACGACGCCGCCCGCGCCGCGCTGGTCGCGCTGCTGGTGGCGCAGCAGGAAGCGTCCGGCATGTCGTCGACCCACGTGCTGTATCCGCCGCAGGCCCAGGCCGAGCAGTTGCAGCAGGCCGGCTTCATGCTGCGCAGCGGCGTGCAATTCCACTGGATCAACGCCGGCTACACCGACTTCGAGCAATTCCTCGCCACGCTGGAACACAAGAAGCGCAAGAACATCCGCGCCGAACGGCGCAAGGTGCGCGAAGCGGGCGTGACGATGCGCCAGGTGCGCGGCACGGCCGCCACCGTCGCCGACTGGGAATTCTTCCACCGCTGCTACGCCAACACCTACGCCGAGCACGGCTCCTCGCCCTATCTGAACCTGGACTTCTTCCTGCGCATCGGCGCCGCCATGCCGGACAACATACTGCTGATCGTCGCCGAGCGCGACGGCGCCGCCATCGCCGCCTCGCTCGTCATCCACACGGCGGACACGCTGTACGGCCGCTACTGGGGCGCGCTGGAACACCTGCCCTGCCTGCACTTCGAGACCGCCTACTACCGGCCGCTGGAATTTTGCATCGCGCAAAAGATCGCCACCTTCGAGGGCGGCGCCCAGGGCGAGCACAAGATGGCGCGCGGCTTCCTGCCGCAAAAAACCTGGTCGGCCCACTGGCTGGCCCATCCCGCGTTCGCCGACGCCATCGAACGCTTCCTGGAACGCGAAAACGGCGGCATCGATTCGTATATGGACGAGCTCAACGAACGCAATCCCTTCCGCCACTGAGGAGGAAGAAGTACGACAGTCGCGGCACGGGCGGCGGTTTTGTGGAATACTGGAACGGCAGCATACAAGCACGTCGCTACGACGACCCGCCCAGGCATAAAACTCTGTGGAGACTGTCCATGACCACCGCATCCCCCTTCATCCATTCCTATCTCTTCGTCCCCGCCAACCGGCCGGAGCTGTTTGCCAAGGCCTGCGCCTCGGGCGCCAACGCCATCATCATCGACCTCGAGGATGCCGTCGGCCCGGACGACAAGGCCGCCGCGCGCGACCACCTCAGCAACTGGCTCGCCAGCGGCGAAGGCTGCGCCAACAAGGTGCCGGTCATGGTCAAGGTCAACTGCGTCCATTCCGGCCACTTCGGCGACGACCTGCGCGCCTGCCGCCGGCCCGACGTGGCCGGCATCGTGCTGCCGAAAACCGAGCGCGTCGACGACGTCGCCAGCGCCTCGGCCGGCGCGCCGGTGTTCCCGCTGGTCGAGACGGCGCTCGGCTTTTCGCGCGTGGCCGAACTGGCCGGCGCGCCGCGCGTGCAGCGCCTGCTGTTCGGCGCCATCGACTTCAAGCACGACATGGGCATCGACGGCGACCACGAGGAGCTGCTGTTCTTCCGCTCGCAAATCGTGCTGGCCTCGCGTCTGGCGGGCATCCTCAGCCCGGTCGACGGCGTCACCGCCGAGATCGACGACCTGGCGCGGATCGAAGCCGACGCCGGCTACGCGCGCCGCCTCGGCTTCGGCGGCAAGCTGTGCATCCACCCCGGCCAGGTGCCCATCGTCAACCGCGTCTTCGTGCCGTCGAAAAATGAACTGGACTGGGCCAACCGCGTGCTGGCGGCGGCCGAGGCGGCGCGCGGCAGCGCCGCCGTGCTCGACGGCCGGCTGATCGACCGGCCCATGGTGCTGACGGCCAAGCGCATCATCGAAGACGCGCTGCGCCGGGCGGCCTGACATCGCGGGCAAAAACGCGGGCTGGCAACAAAAAAAAGCGCATCCGATGGATGCGCTTTTTTCATGGCCCGCTGCCGCGATTACTTGGCGGCTTCCTTGTTGTAGGCGGCGACGCCATTGAGGATTTCCTGTTTCGCATCGTCGACGCCGTACCAGCCGTCGATCTTGACCCATTTGCCTTTTTCGAGATCTTTGTAGTGCTCGAAGAAGTGCTGGATCTGGCGCAAACGCAGTTCGTTGATGTCCTCCGGCTTTTGCCAGTGGCTGTAGATCGACAGCACTTTGTCGACCGGCACGGCCAGCACTTTCGCGTCTTCACCGGATTCGTCGGTCATCTTCAGCACGCCGATAGGGCGGCAGCGCACGACCACGCCGGGGAACAGCGGGAAAGGCGTGATGACGAGCACGTCGACCGGGTCGCCGTCGTCTGACAGCGTGTTCGGCACATAGCCGTAGTTGCACGGATAGTGCATCGCGGTGCCCATGAAGCGGTCGACGAAGATCGCGCCGGACTCTTTGTCCACTTCATATTTGATCGGATCAGCATTCATCGGGATTTCAATGATGACGTTGAAGTCGTTTGGCACGTCGCGGCCGGACGATACTTTATTCAGGCTCATGGGAGTTCCTCGTTATGCTAGCAGTGTTTTGACCGCGTCATTATAGCGAAGACGCGGCCGCTTGTGCGGCGCAGCACGCAAAACAGGCGGCGCAAGCCGCCGCCGCCGTCGCGCCGGACGGAACTTCCGCCGCGCGCCGATGGTCTAAAATGAAGCGTCATTACCAGCAGGTGCCATCATGAACCAAAAAGACCCCACTCCCTTGCCGGAGAACGCAGAGACCGTAGAAACCGAGGAAGAAGAGGAGCGTCGCTTCCTTGATGAGCTCGATAAAGACCTGCTCGAAGCGGACGACCCCAACTGCGTATGGATACCGCACGACGTTGTGGAAGAACAAATGCGCAGGGAGCTCGCCGAATTGGATGTATTGATTAAAACCGGACATAAATAAAAAAGCCCGTCACGGGGACGGGCTTCGGCATGACAGCAATACGGCAATTACAGCATGGTGGCCAGCGCGCACTGGCGGTAGTGCGATGCGGCCTCGTCCGGCTGCTGCAAGGCGTCGTGCATCTGCGCCAGCTTCAGGTGGGCTTCGCGCACCATGCGCGGGTCGCTGGCGTCGGACAGCGCCTGCTCCAGGTAGCGCTGCGCCTTGCCCCACAACTTTTGCTTCAGGCACAGCGATCCCAGCGTCAGCGCCAGTTCGGCGTCGGTCGGGCGCGCCTGTATCCAGCTTTCGCAATGTTCGATCTGCGCCAGCAGGGCCGGCGTGCCGGCCGGCGCCGCCGCTTCGCGATAGGCGCGCACGACGCGCTCGTCCCAGCTCGCCGCCAGCGCTTCCTCGGCCACCAGGCGCGCCTCGTCGTGCAGGCCGCGCGCGTTGAGCGCCGTGGTGGCGCGGCTGGCGACGAAGGGCTGGATGCGGTCGGCCGTCGGCACCGTGGCCCACACGCGCTGTATCGATTCGGCATCGTGCGCGCCGTCGGACAGCATGTCGTCATAGGCCAGCTCGCGCAGCCGCGCCGACAGCGCCGGATGCAGGGCGCGGTGCTTGTCGAGCGAGCGCACCAGGCGCAGCACTTCGGGCCAGTTCTTGGCCTGCTGATGCGCCTTGAGCGACCATTGCAGCGCGTGGATGTGGCGCGTGCCGCTGGCGTTCAATTCGCGCACGGCCTCCAGCGCCGCTTCCGGCTGATGGTCGTCGACCAGCAATTCCGTCATCGTCATCAGACGCGCCGTTTTCATGGCGGCGTCGTCGCGCAAGCCGTGCAGCCACTGGTCGCGGCGCTCGGTCTGACGCATACGGTGCGCGGCGCGGGCGCCGATCAGCGCGGCCATGCCTGCGTTTTCCGGCAGGTCGGCGGCGCGCAGCGCGGCTTTTTCGGCGTGGCCGAAGCGGCCCTCGAACAAGGCTTTCAAGGCGTCGCGCAAACCCTTGTTGCCGTCGCGCTCACGCTTGCGCAGGCGATAGGCGGCCACCCGGCCAGGCATTTTGATGGTGGCGCGGAAGGCGCGGATGGCCAGGTACATGACGGCGAACAGCGCCAGTTCCAGCACCACGAAGAAGTTGAGCGACAGGTCGATCCGGTGCGGCGGGTAAAACAGCACCACGTTGCCCGGATTGAAACGCGCCGTCACGGCGATACCGATGGCCGCGGCCATCAAGGCGAGTAACCAGAGGAATAAGCGCATGGTTAAGGTTTCGCCTTGTAGTTGCGGACGGCGTTCAGGCTGTCCGACAAGGTCGGCATTTCTATCGCCAGATTGCTGGCCTGGACCTGGCGCAACAGGGCTTGCACGGTCTGGGTCGCCTTGGCACGGGTGTCGAAATATTTGTTCAGCGCCTCCTGCGAGGCGATCAGGTCGTCGCGGAAGGCGGTTTCGTTACGCGACAGCAGCGCCATGCGCGCGTTCAGCAGGCGCAGCTTGACGTTCTCGCGCATGAAATAGCTTTCGCTCGGCGACAGCATCAGCGCGTCCGGCGTGGCGACGGTGCGCACGCGGATCAGCTGGCGCACGTCGTTCCACATGTCGCCGCTCCATTCGGTCCACGCGCCCTGCACTTTTTGCAGCCATGGGCTGGCCGGCGGCACCGGCGGACCGACCACTTCGTTCCTGGCGCCGGCCCTGGCCTTGGCCGGCTTGGCGGCCGGCGCGGGTACCGCAGCCGCAGCCGCAGCCGAAGCCGGAACCGGCGCCGGCGCCGGCAGCGTCGCATCGGCCAGCATCGGCAGGGCGTCGATCTGGCCGATCACGCTGTCGATGCGCAGCGCCACCCCGGTCGAGTCGACGCTGGGCAGGGCCTTGAGTTTTTCCGTGTCCTTGGCGATGGCGCGGCGTATGGTGATGAATTGGGGCTTGTCCGAACGCGACAGGCTGCGGTCGGCGTTTTCCAGCGCCACCAGCGCGCCCGGCACGTTGCCGGCCAGTTGCAGCTGCTGGCTGGCGGTCGACAGCACTTGCTCGATTTCCGTCAGCGCCCATTCATCGCGGTTCTTCGACAAATCCTGGTACAGCTGCTCGAGCGCCAGTTGCTGGCTTTGCGCCTCGACCTGCTTGCCTTCGAGCTGGCTGACCTTGGCCTGCAATTCCTTGCTGGTTTCCTGCACGGCGCGCGCCATGGTGCCGGTTTCGGCGTTCGAGGCGTCGTTCTGCTGCAAACGGTGGGCCATGTCTTCACGCAGATTGCGCAGGTGGTTGTGGGTGGACCAGGTTTCGGCCGCCAGCAAAATGGCGACGATGGCGATGGCGATCACCAGCGGTTGCTGCGCGAGGGTGGCGATGGTCGGCGCCGGCGGCGCGGACGGCGCCTCGGCGGCCGGGCTGACGGCGGGGTCGGATAAAGTAGGCAAATCGTTCATAGGTGTGATTGTAACGCGGCGAGCAGCCGTTCGTCGCCTGATCCGGTGAGGGTCAGGCGGGTAAAACCGAATTTATACGCCGTCTCGGCAATCCGGGCATGGGGCACGATCAAATGCTGACGTTGCATTTTTGCAACAGTTGCGTCCTGCGCCGGCACGCCGCTCTGCCGCGGCGCGGCGTCCGCCTGGCGGCAGGCCAGCTCCTCCAGCAGCAGCATGAGGCCGCGCAGCGCCTCCGAGCTGGTGATGATCCAGTCGTTTTGCTGCGCCAGCAAACGCTGCAAGGTCGCGCTCAGCGCCGGCGTCAGTTGCGGCACGTCGCGCCGGTAGGCCGCCACCACGGCGACGTCGGCGCCGGCCGCGCGCAAGCCGTCGGTCATCAGCTCGCGCCCGCTTTCGCCGCGCACGATCAGCACGCGGCGCCCGCGCAGCGCCGCCAGGTCCAGCGTTTGCAGCAGGTGTTCGGAATCGCTGTGGGCGCCGTCGGCCGGGCTGACGATGTGGGCGTTGTCGGGCGTGACGCCGTGCGCGGCCAGCGCGGCGCGGCTGCCCTCGCCCAGCACGGCCAGCGTGACGCCGGCCGGCCAGCGCGCGATGTGGGCGAAGGCGGCGTCGATCGCGTTCGGCGACACGAAGGCCACCAGCGCATAGTCGCCCAGCGCGGCCAGCGCCGCTCGCAGGGGCGCCGGATCGGCCAGCGGGGAGATCTCCAGCAGCGGCAGCAGCTCGACCGTGCGGCCGAGCGCAGCCACGCGCGCGGCCAGCGGCCGCGCTTGCGCCAGGGGGCGGGTGATGACGACGGTGTCAGGCATCCGGCGGCGCCGCGCCGGCATCGCTGCCGGCATCCGCGTCGGCGACGGCGGCCTCGGCCACGCAGACGGCGAGGATGGCGACCGCGTCCTGCCGCGCCAGCAGCTCGGCCACTTGCGCGCCCAGCAGCTCGGCCTGGTCGGCGGCGCCGCGCACTTCGGCGCGCGCCATGCGGCTGCCGTCCGGCGTGGCGACCATGGCGCGCAAATGCATCCGGCCGTCGACCACGGTGGCGTGCGCGGCCAGCGGCACCTGGCAGCTGCCGCCGAACACCTTGGAGACCTTGCGTTCGGCCGTCACGGCCTGCGCCGTCGCCTCGTGGTTCAGCGGCGCCAGCAGCGCGTGCAGGTCGATACCGCTCATGTGTCCAGCGCGCTGTTCGGCGATTTCAATCGCCATCGCGCCCTGCCCGGCCGCCGGCAGGCTGGTGTCCGGGTCGAGCAGCGCGCGTATGCGTTCGGGCAGGCCGAGCCGCTTCAGGCCGGCCGCCGCCAGGATGATGGCCGCGTAATCGCCGCGATCGAGCTTGCCCAGGCGCGTGTCGAGATTGCCGCGCAGCGGCTTGATGACCAGTTGCGGATACCGCGCCGCGATCAGCGATTGCCGGCGCAGGCTGCTGGTGCCGACGACGGCGCCGGCCGGCAGGTCCGCCAGCGTCGCGTAGTCGTTGGAGACGAAGGCGTCGCGCGGATCTTCCCGTTCGAGCACGGCGGCCAGCGCGAAACCGTGCGGCAGCTCCATCGGCACATCCTTGAGCGAATGGACGGCCAGGTCGGCGCGGCCCTCGGCCATCGCCACTTCCAGTTCCTTGACGAACAGGCCCTTGCCGCCGACCTTGGACAGGGTGCGGTCGAGGATCTGGTCGCCGCGCGTCGTCATTCCGAGAATCACGACATCGCACTGAGGATATAATAAAGTCAAGCGTGCGCGGACATGCTCGGCCTGCCACATGGCGAGCCGGCTCTCGCGCGACGCGATCACCAGTCTGGACGGGACGGTTACTGTCAATTCAGATGTTTTCAAAACCAGTTCTTTCGCTGTAGCGGACGCTCACCGGCGTTGGCCAGTTACTGTGCATGTTTAAGATCACAAATTTTATCATGCGCGCCTACCTGCAGAACCGGCCATCAGCCTATGCACCGACTTTCACCATTTTTGCGGCTTATCTCATCACATGGCAAACCACTACAGTGCAACGAATGAAGCAATGAACGAGGCTCCGAACGCGGCGGCGGACAAGGACGCGCCGCTGAAGGAAGACATACGCCTGCTCGGGCGCCTGCTCGGCGACGTGCTGCGCGACCAGGAGGGCGAGGACGTCTACGCCGTCGTCGAGACCATACGCCAGACCGCCGTGCGCTTCCGGCGCGAGGCCGACGCCGGCGCCGCCAAGGAACTCGACGGCATGCTCAAGATCCTCACGCGCGAGCAGACCATATCCGTGGTGCGCGCGTTTTCCTACTTTTCGCACCTGGCCAACATCGCCGAAGACCAGCACCACATCCGCCGCCGCCGCGCCCACCTGCTGGCCGGATCGCGGCCGCAGCAGGGCAGCGTCAGCTACGCGCTGTGCAAGCTCAAGGACGCCGGCGTCGACCGCGCCACCGTCGCCACCTTCTTCCGCGACGCGCTGATCGCGCCCGTGCTGACGGCCCACCCGACCGAGGTGCAGCGCAAGTCCATCCTGGACGCCGAGCACGACATCGCGCGCCTGCTGGCCCAGCGCGACCTGCCGCTTACGCCCAAGGAACGGGCCGCCAATCTGCACCTGCTGCGCGCCCGCGTGGCCACGCTGTGGCAGACCCGCATGCTGCGCTACTCGAAACTGACGGTGGCCGACGAAATCGACAACGCGCTGTCCTACTACCGCATCACCTTCCTGCGCGAGCTGCCCGGCCTGTACGACGACATCGCCGGCGACATCGCCACCCACTACGGCAGCGCCGACGGCCATGACGCCGGCATCGCGCCCTACGTGCAGATGGGCAGCTGGATAGGCGGCGACCGCGACGGCAACCCCAACGTCAACGCCGCCACCATGCGCCACGCGCTGGAACGGCAGGCCACCACCATCGTCGACTTCTACCTGGAGGAAACCCACACCCTGGGCGCCGAATTGTCGATCTCGACCCTGATGGTCGGCTGCAGCCCGGCCCTGGCCGCGCTGGCCGACCGCTCGCCCGACACCTCCGACCACCGCAGCGACGAGCCCTACCGCCGCGCCCTGATCGGCATCTACGCGCGCCTGGCCAGCAGCGCGCGCGCGCTCGGCGCCACCAACATCCTGCGCAAGGAAGTCGGCCACGCCGAGCCCTATCCCGACGCCGCCGCCTTCGCCGCCGACCTGCAAGTGCTGATCGACTCGCTCACCGCCCACCACGGCGCGGCGCTGGTGCAGCCGCGCCTGTCGACCCTCAAGCGCGCGGCCGACATCTTCGGCTTCCACCTGGCCTCGCTCGACATGCGCCAGAGTTCCGACGTCCACGAGCGCGTGCTGTCCGAACTGCTGGCCCAGGCCGGCGCCCAGGCCGACTACGCGGCGCTGGACGAGGACGCCAAGGTGGCGCTGCTGCAAAGCGAACTGGCGCAGCCGCGCCTGCTCTATTCGCCCTACGCCGTCTACTCGGCCGAGACCGATTCCGAGCTGGGCGTGCTGCGCGCCGCGCGCGACATCCGCGCCCGCTACGGCAAGCGCGCCATCCGCAACTACATCATCTCGCACACGGAAACCGTGTCCGACCTGCTCGAAGTGCTGCTGCTGCAAAAGGAAATGGGCTTGCTGCGGGGCGACGAGCTCGACCTGATGGTGATCCCGCTGTTCGAGACCATCCCCGACCTGCAACGCGCGGCCGGCATCATGCGGACCGCCATGGCGACGCCGCTGTTCAAGACGCTGATCGCCAAACAGGGCCAGATCCAGGAAGTCATGCTCGGCTATTCCGACTCCAACAAGGACGGCGGCTTCCTGACGTCGAACTGGGAACTGTACAAGGCCGAAACCCATCTGGTGACCGTGTTCGCCGAGGCCGGCGTCAAGCTGCGCCTGTTCCACGGCCGCGGCGGCACCGTCGGCCGCGGCGGCGGACCGAGCTACGAAGCCATACTGGCCCAGCCGCAGGGCACGGTCAACGGCCAGATCCGGCTGACCGAACAGGGCGAAATCATCGCCTCGAAATTCTCGAACAAGGACATCGGCCGCCGCAACCTCGAACTGCTGGTCGCCGCCACGCTCGAAGCGAGCCTGATGCCGGCCTCGGGCGACGCCGCCCACCAGCGCCGGCTGGCCGGCTTCGAGACCGTGATGGCCGACATTTCCGACCGCGCCTATCAGGCCTACCGCAACCTGGTCTACGACACGCCCGGCTTCACCGACTACTTCTTCGCCGCCACGCCGATCGCCGAGATCGCCGAACTGAACCTCGGCTCCCGGCCGGCCTCGCGCAAGTCGACCAAGCGCATCGAGGACTTGCGGGCCATCCCCTGGGGCTTTTCGTGGGGCCAGTGCCGTTTGCTGCTGCCGGGCTGGTACGGCTTCGGCAGCGCCATCGGCGCCTGGATAGACGCCGGCCCGCGCGAAGAACGGCTGCAACAGCTGCAAGCGATGTACCAGGAGTGGCCGTTCTTCGCCACGCTGCTGTCGAATATGGACATGGTGCTGGCCAAGACCGACCTCGCCATCGCCTCGCGCTACGCCGAACTGGTGGCCGACCGGGAACTGCGCGAGCGCATCTTCAAGCGCATCACCGACGAGCACGCGACCACGCTGGCCACGCTGCAAAGCATCACCGGCGCCACCGACAGGCTGGCCGGCAACCCGCTGCTGGCGCGCTCGATCCAGAACCGCTTCGCCTACCTCGACCCGCTGAACCACTTGCAGGTCGAGCTCATCAAGCGGCACCGGGCGCTGTCTAACGAGCCGGGCAAGGTCGACGAGCGGGTCCACCGCGGCATCCACCTGTCGATCAACGGCGTCGCCGCCGGCCTGCGCAACACCGGCTGAGCGGCGGCGCCGGACCGGCGCAGCGCCGGCGCGGCAGCGCCACACGCGAGCGGAAGCGGCCGGACCGGCCCTTCCGCTTTTTTATTGCGGCGCTTCCCGGCCGGGGCGGAGATAAAAAAGAATAACAAAATGATAAACGTTCATTTACAATCCGGCATGGACGACGCCGTTTTCCGAGGCCGCTGTCGATTCCCATCGTCCTCCCCATATCGCAACCATGAAAAAGCCGTCGATCGAGAATCTGAGCCTGGCCGCCATCGCCCTCCTGCTGCCGCTGCTGGGCGGCGTGATCGCCACCTCCTGGCTGCATGACCATCCCGGCACGGCGCCGGTCCCCGCCGACTACCTGCCGGCGCTGCTGGCCGGCGTCAGCGCCGCCATCCTGATGAAAGTGCAGATCATCGCCGTCATCCGGCGCCGCGCGCGCCGCAAGCTGCAACACAGCGAGCAGCGCTACCGCCAGATCGTCGAGACGGCGCTCGAAGGCATCTGGCTGGCCGACGCCGACGGCCGCATCAGCTTCGCCAATGTGCGCTCGGCCGAGATGGTCGGCTACCGGCCGGAAGAACTGCTGGGCCGCCACATCAACGACTTCATCGACGCTCCACCCGACCAGGTCCACTGCGACATCTACGACCATCCCGAGCAAGACTTGCGCGTGCTGCGCGACTTGCGCTACCGCACGCGCGACGGCCTGCCCGGCTGGGCGCTGGTGCGCAGCCAGACCCGGCGCGACGACGACGGCCGCTTCGCCGGCGCGCTCGTGATGGTGTCCGACATCACGGACCGCAAGCTCGGCGAGCAGGCGCTGGGCCAGGCGCATGCCGAGCTGGAGCAGCGCATCGCCGCCCGGACCGCCGAGCTGGAGCAGACCGTCGTGCTGCTGCGCACGGAAAGCGCAGTGCGCCAGGCGGCCGAGCGGGCCCGCGCCCTCAGCGACAGGCAGTTGCAGGAAATCATCTCGATGATGCCGCTGTCGCTGTTCATCAAGGACGGCGATTCCCGGTTTTTACTGATGAATGCGGCGTGCGAAAAAAGCTGGGGCGTGCGCTTCGACACGCTGTTCGGTCAGCGCGCCAGGAGCGACTTCCCGCCCGAGCGGCTGACCGAGTTCCTGGCCCACGACCGCATCGCCTTCGAGGGCGGCAAGCTGGTCGTCAACGAGGAAGTGCGCTGGGACGGCGAACGCCGCGAACAGCGCCACATGCGCACCTATAAGAAACCGGTGTTCGACGCCGACGGCAAGCCGCAGATGCTCATTTGCATGAGCGTCGACATCACGGACAACAAGCGCACCGAGGCGGCGCTGCAAGACTCGCTGCAACAGCTGCGCGCGCTGTCCGGCCACCACCACGCCATCAAGGCCGAGGAACGGCGCCGCATCGCGCTCGACATCCACGACGAGCTGGGCCAGAACCTGCTGGCCTTGAAGATCGACGCCGCCATGCTGCACGCCCGCAGCGGCGCCCGCCAGCCGCTGCTGCACGCCCGCGCCGCACAGGTACTGGACACGCTGGACGCCACCATCCGCTCGGCACGCAACATCATCAACGAGCTGCATCCGACGGCGCTGGCGCTGGGTCTGCACGCGGCGGTGGAATGGCTGCTGCAACAGGTGGAGCGGCGCGGCGGCCTGCCGTGCCGGCTGACCGTGATCGACGCCAGCGCGGACGCCAGCCTGGGCGCCCACCGCACGGCCGCCATCTTCCGCGTGGTGCAGGAGGCGCTGGCCAATATCCGCCTGCGCACGGGGGCGACCGGCATCGAGGTGTCGCTCAATTTACATCCGGCACGGCAGATCATCGTCATCGGCGACGACGGCGCGCCCGCCGGCGGGGCCGTCGTCGCCGATGACCATGCGCGCGCCGTCGCGCTGAGCCAGAAGGACATCATCGAGCGCGTCGCGGCCATGGGCGGCGAAGCGATTTACGCGCGGCACCAGGACGGCGGCACGACGCTGTCCATCATGCTGCCGGGATTGGACGCGGCGCAGGAAGCGCCGCCGTCCCCGGAGCCGCCGCATATACCCAACGACAAGGACCGGGCTTAGACGCCCCGCCTTGGCGCGGCCGGTCTGCTCCCGGTCTTGACCCACGGTCTTGACCCTGCTGCACGCCCTTGGGTTCAGCGCCGCGCCAGCGTTTTACTTGCCGTTGGCGATTTCCGTCACCAGCACGAACTCTTCGTGGTGGATGGCCGGCTCGGCTTCCTTCAGCGCCTGGTCGGCCTTCAGGTAGGCGGGCCGCTTCAGCTCCTCCTTCTCGGCCGGGGTCGGCGTCGGCATGGTCGGATACAGCTGGGCGCCGCTGTTGTAGTTCATCTTCAGCACGCGCTGGCCGTAATCGGACAGGTAAAACTTCGTCATCTCGGTCGCCGTCTCGGTCGAGATGATGCGCGCCAGCGGCACGGCCAGGCGGCGGTAGATGTCCTCCGGTGGCGTCTTGTTGAGCTTGTCCATCACTGCTTGGCGCTGCTTGTCGTCCGCGTAGTGGCTGCCGCCGGCCGTCATGCGCATCATTTTTTCGGCTTGCATCGCCGCCAGCAAATCGTGCGTGGCCTTGACCTGGGCCGCATCCGGCACCGCCGGCACCGCCGTCGCCATCTGCGCGCCGGCGATCAAACCCCCAGCCACCATCAAGGCCGCCGTCATCTTCATCATCTTCATCTTCATCAATGCTCTCCGTTCCGGGGTCGGGACTATTCCCGCATGCCCCATCATATTACCGTTACGATAAAGCTGCCTATTCTGTAAGGCATTTCCTTGGCGGGCCAGAATTCCATGTAATATTCACACGCTTCGCGGCCGATGCGCCGCCCGCCCAGTCAAGCCGAACCCACCCAACGCCACGGAGAACCGCATGTCCCTGCACCGCCATCGCCCCCTCTTGCCCGTGCTGTTGCTGCCGCTGTCGATCTGGGCCGCGACCGCCCACGCCGCGGCGCCGGCCCAGGCCGATCCGCTGCACGCGTGGATGGGCGGCGACGATCCGGCGCAGCTGGAACAGTGGGTCGGCCAGCGCCTGGCGGCCGAACAGGCCAGCCTGGCCAAGCTGCTGGCCGTCAAGGGACCGCGCACAGTGGCCAACACGCTGCAACCGTTCGACGAGGCACAGAACCAGCTGGCGCTGGCCGGCAATGAAGCCTATCTGCTGTTCGCCGTCGGCAAGACCGCGCCGCTGCGCGACAAGGCCCAGGAACTGAACCAGAAAATCGCCAGCGTGGCCACCGACCTGAGCCTGAATCGCGCCGTCTACGACGCCATCGCCGCCGTGCCGCTGCCGGCCGGGGACGCGGCCAGCCGCCAATACCTGCAACGCACGCTGCTCGAATACCGGCTCGCCGGCGTCAACCAGGACCAGGCCAAGCGCGCCGCCATCCACGCGCTGCAAGACAAGATCACCGAGCTGTCGCTGGCCTTCAACCACAACGTGCAGAACGGCAAGCAGACCGTCACCGCCACGCGCGAGGAACTCGACGGCCTGCCGGACGACTACATCGCCCGCCACCAGCCCGGCGCCGACGGCCGCTACACGCTCAGCACGGACGAGCCGGACTACCAACCGGTCAGCACCTTCGCCCGGAACGCCGGCCTGCGCCACCGCATATATCTGGCCTATAACACGCGCGCCTACCCGGCCAACAAGCAGGTGCTGCTCGACATCCTGGCCGCGCCGAAAACATGGACGCGACCAAGGCCTGGCTGAACGTCGAATTCGACGACCAGGCCGCCAAGTAATACGCGCCGGCATGGTCCGGCTACGTGGCGATCAACGAGATACGGGGAGGGCTTATGGCCTGGCTGATGATCAAATACCTGGCGACGTCGGCGGTCGTGGTGGCCGTGTCCGAACTGGCCAGGCGCAGCGACCGCGTCGGCGCCCTGGTGGCGGCGCTGCCGCTGGTGACGGTGCTGGCGCTGATCTGGCTGCACCTGGACCACCAGTCCGAACAGAAAATCGCCAACCACGCCTGGTACACCTTCTGGTACGTGGTGCCGACGCTGCCGATGTTCCTCGCCTTCCCGTGGTTGCTGGCGCGGATCGGCTTTTGGCCGGCGCTGCTGGCCTGCATCGTCATCACGGTCGTCTGCTTCGCCGCGTTCGCGCTGTGCGTGCGCCGCTTCGGCATCGAGCTGCTGTGATTATTGACGTATATTTTCAGACAATGTTTCGGGTATAGTTCAACCTTCCCCACTTGCCGGACGACGCATGAAACCATCCCTGTCCCTGCTGGCCCTGAGCCTGGCCGCCATCGCCCTCGACAGCGCGGCGCAGGAAGCGGCCGTGCCCGCCGCGCCGCGCACGACCGACGCGGCCGACGCCGCCGAAGCCGCGCCGGTCGTCGAAGTCAGCAGCGTCAAGAATCCCCAGCTGAAACCCTACCGCCAGATGCTCAAGGGCCTGGACGCCTACGCCGCCCACCGTGCGCTGGCGCCGGCCGCGCCGTTGCGGTTCACGCTGGTCGCCGACGACAGCAAGCTCAGTCTCGACAACGTCGCGCTGCGCATCGCCGGCGACAACACGTCCATCCCCATCCCGGTGGCCAAGGACGGCAGCTTCGTGCTCGACAAAATCCAGTCCGCCGCCGACGATAACGCCGACATCGTCTCGAACAAAAAGAAAGGCCTGCTGCACTGGCACGCCGACATCCACACGCCGGACGTGCCGGCCGACGCGCGCCGCCTGGGCGACCTGCGCCTGGAATGCGAGATCAGCTGGGCCGTGACGAAGGACGACATGTCCTTTTTCATACGCAACGGGATCATGCTGGCGGGCGGCCTGTGCCACTCCAGCCATATCATGCTGCACTACGGGGCGCCGCGCGCGCTGGCCGCCGTCACGCTGGTATCGGGCGCACGGCGCGAGGCGCTGACCATCGACAAGAAAGACCGGCGCGTCTTCATGCCGCCGCTCAGCGACGCCAGCTGGAACGACGAGACGCTGATCGAATACCAGTTCGCCGACGCCGGCCCGGCCTCGTAGGCGTCAGTGCTTGAGCAGCTGGTCGCAGTGGCCGCCGATCGATTCGGCCGCCATCGCGCTCGTTTCGCCACGGGCCGCCTGCATGCAGACGGCGAAGTTTTCTTCCTTGCTGCGCGGCCGTCCGGCCAGCGCCTTCAGGCGCTGGTTTTCTTCCATCAGCATCTGGTTTTGCTTGAGCAGATAATCGACCCGTTCCCGTTCCGACAGCGCCGCTGCCGGCGTGGCTTTTTCTTCGGCGGCGCACAGGCCGGACATCAGGCTGGCGGCGATCACGACTGCGGCGTAAATGGTTTTCATGGTCTTCCTTCGGTTGAGAACGTAGCGCATCAAGATGCGACGGTGGTGCGGCTCCAGCGGTCGCCGGACTTGCTCACATAGTTTTTAAACAGATAGGACCACGGCACCACGAACGGGAAGATGACGACGACCAACACGTCGGACGCCATGGCCCACGTCGCCTGATCCATCCGGCCGGACAACCACAGCGGCATCGCCACCACCAGCAGCCAGATCGTCTTCCACGCCATTTCCCACAGCAGCACCGGCAGCATTTGCAGCGGATAACGCAGGCCCAGCGCCGACAGCAGCCCGAACGACGCCAGCATGCACTGGACCACGCCCTCCATCAATTCCCATGGCCGGGTATGGTGGATCACGCCGGGCCACACCACCAGGCCGAGGCCGACGGCCACCATCAGGTAAAGCGCTTTGAGCAAATACAGGCGAAACAGCGTGACGTCGTTCATGGTGTACTCCTTGTAGTGGTGGCAGGGATGAATGCGGTTATTCGACTTCCTTGAGTATTTTTTCCAGCCCGGCGATGCGCGACTGGATCTCGGCCAGCGTCGTCGCCAGCGCGGCGATGGCGGCGACCGTGTCGGCCTGCGCGCTGGCGGCCCGGGCGGCGATTTCGCGGTAAGCCTCGTCCTGCGCCAGCCGCACGCGCGCCTGCAGCACGGCCGACACATACTTCATGAAGAACACCAGCACCGCCGCGGCGGCCGGGAAAAAGAAGGCGGCGAAAAAGACATTTTCAGACATATAAGCCTCTGCTATTCAAGGTTGGTCGTCAGGGATTTCGCCGCCTCGGCAATCATGGCCGGGGTCAGGTCGACGGCGAAAGGAGATACTTCAAAATAATTGAGCGCCTTGCCGTCGTGCGACAGTTCCATCTGACTCAAGACGAGGCCGGCGCCTTCAAGCTTTTGCAGGTGCAGATGCAGCAAGGGCCGGCTGATGCCGAGCTCGCGCGCCAGCTGGCTGACGTAGTTGCGGCCGCCGTCCTGCAACGCCGCGATGATGCGCAACCGGTGCGGATTCGACAAGGCCGCCAGCATCGCCAGCAGCTGGTCACCGTCGAGTGCTGTTGTTTTTGATTTCATGTGTAAACAATATCTGACACATGACAGCGAGTCAAGCACGATTTGCGGGCGCCCATAAAAAAGTGTCTTCATGGATTACCGGGAAACGCGGCTTTGCTTTTAGCGCGGCCCTGGTGGATGAGGCGGTCGCCTTCAACGCAAGCGTTTTGTGTTCGCCATGGCTCCAGGAGCGCCGCACCGTGCCCTCGGCAAAAACGGCGATTTCCATTGGCAGCCGCGCGGATAGGCCGGATCGGCAACGGGCGGGGCTTCCGCCCCCTGGTCCAGCCAGCATGCGATGGCGGCAGTGATCCCTGCCGAACTATCCTGCGTGCCGCCGAGACGGTGCCGTTGCTCAATCAGCGGGAGCAGGAGGTTGGTGTCGACCCGCAGGCTCCCTGTGGATTTCATTCTATTTCCCCTTCTATTTTGTTGTAAGCGTCCAGCGGCCCCATCTGGCAATTGGCTTTAAGGTTGGGTAGAGTTCGTGAACGGCAGCAGGGTATCGATCTGGCTGTTAGGGCAGGTAGGCAGCTTCTCAAGCGTCTCGGTCAACCAGCGCAGCGGCTCAAGGCCGTTCAGCTTGGCGGTGGCCAACAGGGTCTGGATCGCGGGGGCGCGCCGCCCCGCCCGTTCCGAGCCGGCGAACAGCCAGTTCTTCTTGCCGACGGCGATCGGCCGGATGGTATTTTCGACCGGGTTGTTATCGATCGGCAGCGTGCCCGAGTCGGCGTAACGCAGCAGCGCCGGCCAGC
>NZ_JANXMI010000264.1 GCF_025354735.1 Rugamonas sp. | reverse complement strand
CCGCGCGCCGCCGCGCCGGCATCTTTCGCTGCCGCCCCCGCATCGGCCGCTCCGGCCGCACCGGCCGCCGCGCCGCGCAAGCCGGCCGGTCCGGCTGCGTCGCCGCTGAGCGCCGCCGTGCATGCCGCGCCGCCGCACGCGGACGACGCGCCGAAAAAGAAAAAGGAAAAGCCGGGCAAGGCCATGCTGCCGATGAGCGCCTTCCGCATTGAAGTGGGCAGCGCCCACGCGGCCACGCCGAGCAATATCGTCGGCGCCATCGCCAACGAGGCGGGCCTGGAAGCGAAGCACATCGGCCGCATCGAGATCTTCGACAGCTACAGCATGCTGGAGCTGCCGGCCGGGATGCCGGAAGACGTCTTCGCCCACCTGGGCAAAGTGTGGGTGGGCGGCCAGCAGCTGCGCATCAGCCACGCCGACCAGATGCCGCCGGACTCGTTCAAGTCGACGCCGGCGAAAAAGCCGGCGCCGGGCGCCGCCAAGGGCGACAAGTTCAAGTCCAAGCCGGCCCACAAGGGACCGAAGTCGTATTGATGGTCTGATCCCGGGGTGGCGTCGCATCATTTCGGCGCCGCCCGGGCGTCACCCGGTGTTACCGGCGTATGCATCACAAAGAGACCTTCGGGTCTTTTTTTTCGTCCGCCGTTTCGTTTTGTCCTGTGCACGCTGGCGGTGCGGGGCCATGTTGCGCTGCACCCAAATAAAGCTTATCGATCCGAAAAGACGGCTCGCGGCGGTCGGTCTTCATAGGAGAAACGGCCGGCGCGTCTTGCTGGCCTGAAATTTGCATATATACCATCACATTTCCGATCGGGGCAGGCCCAGGTCTGCTCACTCAACGACACGTCGTTTTAACAGGAGCTCGTGAAATGATGATATTCAGGATGGTGGGGCCGTCGCGCGTACGCGGGCCTGGATGCGGAGCGCGCTGATGCTGCTGCGGAACGATCTGCTTCAATATACCGATCCGCAGCCGCGCATCGTGCGCATACTGTGGATAGATCCCGAGCGCGGCGGCGCCTATATCTTCGACGTCGACGCCGTCGCGGCCGACGCCGAGCCGGTGCCGCTGCAAACGCTGCTCGACGATCTGCAAGCCGGCAAGGCGCGCCTGCTGCTGCACGACCCTTATCTGGTGCTGGTCAGCCAGGAGCTGCTGCCGCAGAAGCATTTGCAGCTGCGCGAGCGCGCCTGGGCCATCGTGCAGGGATTGACGGCGCAGGAGCCGGGCATCTACGAGCCGCGCCGGCGCGGCCAGCTGGTGGCCGAGTGCATCAAGCTGCACGGCGTGTCCCATCCCACCATCTACCGTTATCTGCGGCGCTACTGGCAGCGCGGACAAACGCCCAACGCGCTGCTGCCGGACTACGGCAACTCGGGCGCGCCCGGCAAGGTGCGCGGCGCCTCGGCCGACGTCAAGCGCGGCCGGCCGCGCAAGGACGGCGCCGAGCCGGGACTGAACGTCGACCAGGAAATCCGCAAGACCTTCCGCGTCGCCGCCGCGCGCTACGCCGCCATGCACGAAAAGTTTTCGCGCCGTGGCGCCTACGACCAGATGATCCGCGACTTTTTCTGCCTGCGCCACGTCGAGCCGGAAACCGGCCGCGTGGTCCACGCGCTGCCGCAGACGGTCAATCCGCAGACGGCCGCGCTGCCCACTTTCGGCCAGTTCAATTACTGGCTGGAGCAGGACAGCGACCGTCCGGCCACGGTGTCGCAGCGCGCGCTGGGCGTGCGCAATGGTGGCCACGGCGGCGCGGCCGGCGACGGTGGCGCCGCCGCGATGCCGGCGCCGCTGCAAGCGGGCCGCCCCGGCACCGCCTTCTATCTCGACGCCGTGCGCGCCGACGTGCAGCTGGTGTCGCGCGCCGACCGCGCACAGGTGGTGGGCCGGCCGCTGCTCTATGTGGTCACCGATGTTTTCAGCGGCATGATCGCCGGCCTGTATGTCAGCCTGGAGCCGCCCGGCTGGCCGCACGCCTTGCAGGCGCTGGCCCACGCCGGCGCTTGCAAACTGCGCTACTGCCAAAGCTTCGGCCGCGCCATCGAGGAGCAGGACTGGCCCAGCCACCACCTGCCGGCGGCGCTGGTCGTCCATCCCGCGCTGGCCGAGGGCTGGCGCGGCGATGTCCTGCTCAATAACTTCAATATCGGCGCCGAGCTGCGCGAGCACGGCCCGGCCGAATGGCAGGCCGTGCTGGCCAAGCGTTTCACGCTGCTGCCGCCGGAGCACGGCGGCCGTGGCAGCCAGCTCGATGGCGTGCTCGATGTGGCGCAGTTCACGCGCATCGTCATCGAGTGCGCGCTGTACTACAACCGCCACCACACGCTGCGCGAGGCCGGCGCCACGCCGCTGGAACTGTGGAACTGGGGCGCCGACCATCGCGGCGTCGCGCTGAAAACCTATCCCGAGCAGCTGCTGCGCTGCTGCCTGCTGCCGGTGGCCCAGGCCTGCGTGACGGCCGACGGCATCCGCCTGCACGACAGTTATTACACATGCGCGCGGGCGATCGACGAGCGCTGGTTCGAGCGCGCGCGCCAGCGCGGCCAGTGGCACGTCAAGGTCGCATTCGACGCCGCCAACCTCGATACGGTCTACCTGCTCGACGCCAGCACGTCGATGCAGTTCCACGCCTGCCACCTGACCGACCGCAGCGACGGCCATCGTCATTTGTCGGCGGTCGAAATCGCCTTGCACCAGCAGGCGCGCCAGCGCACGCGCGCGCAGGCCGGCGTGCAGGCGGCGGCCGGCCTGGCCTTCAACATCGAGCAGATCGTCGCCGGCGCCGCCGGTTGACGCCACCACTCGATTCCTCCCCTCTCCACGGCGCGGTGCCCGGCACCGTGCAGACCACTGTGGAAATATTGGTGCATGCATTGCAATGGTGCAGTGCAGCTAATCCCCCTGTGCGATGAGACCAGCGCCCGCGCAAACGCCGGCGCGCGGCCGCCCTGCGTGCAAAAAAAACCGCGCGCCGCTGCGAAAAAAATAGTCTGTTCACGACGAATAAAGTCTGTTGTCAGCTGCATTTCCGGCGTCGCCGAAAACACGGGGAAGGACCGTGGACGATGCGTCGCACGGGCGTGAAAAGAACGCGCCGTCATGGGTGATACAACATTGTTTTTCCTTTGCGCCGGACGCGCCGCGCGCCGCCATCCATGGCCGAAACAAGTTTATTTTTTCATAAAAAAATCTCCGTTTTTCATGACCTTATGGCACGCCGATTGCTAAGAAGGAGGCATAGGGCCGCGCGACGTCCCGCAGAGTTTTTTGGTAAAAACGTGAGGAAGCAGATGGATAGTACGAACATCAAATCGTTCACCCGCAGGGACTTCTTGTACCGTGCCGCCGCCGTCGGCGGCACGGGTCTGCTGATGAACACCATGAGCGCCTGGGGCATGGGCATGGAGTCGACCGCCAGCGCGCCGCCGGTGCTGACCGGCAGCGGCAAGGGTAAGAAAGTCCTCATCCTCGGCGCCGGCCTGGCCGGCATGACGGCCGCTTTCGAGTTGGGCAAGCTCGGTTACAGCTGCCAGATCATCGAAGCGCGTTCCTTCGCCGGCGGCCGCTGCCAGACCGCGCGCAAGGGTTTCAGTTTGCAGGAGCTGGGCGGCGACGCGCAGACCTGCCAGTTCGACGAAGGCCAGTACATCAACCACGGTCCATGGCGCATCCCCTTCCACCACCAGTCGACGCTGCACTACACGCGGCTGTTCGAGGTGCCGCTGGAAGTGATGATCAACGATAACGACAACTCCATCATCTACGCCGAAAACGGCGGCCCGCTGTCTAAGCAGCGCATCCGCCCGGCGCAGGTCAAGGCCGACATGCGCGGCAACGTCGCCGAGCTGCTGGCCAAGTCGGTCAAGAACAACCAGCTCGATAACGAATTGACGGCCGACGACAAGCACCTGCTGCTCGACTACCTGGCGCACGAAGGCCAGCTGGCCGGCGCCGACCTGCGCTACAAGGGCCGCAGCGGCCGTGGCTACACCACCAATCCGGGCGCCGGCCTGACTCCGGGCACGCTGTCCGATCCGCTCGGCTTCAAGGATTTGCTGGCCTCCAAACTGGGCAACGTCTACAGCGCGGTGCAGGACTTCCCGATGCAGAACACCATGTTCCAGCCGGTCGGCGGCATGGACCAAATCGCCAAGGCCTTCGAGAAGCGGGTCGGCAAAAATATCCGCTACCACTCGGAAGTGCAGACGCTGCGCCAGAGCGCCGGCGGCGTCACCGTCACCTTCAAGGACACCATCTCCGGCAAGGTCTCCAGCGTCAGCGCCGACTACTGCCTGTGCGCGATTCCGCTGTCGGTGCTGCGCAATATCGACACCGATTTTTCCGATCCCTTCAAGCAGGCCGTCAAGGCCGTCGCCTATGCGCCGGTCGGAAAAATCGGCTTGCAGATGAAGCGCCGGTTCTGGGAAGAGGACGACCATATCTATGGCGGCCACGTACTCACCGACATCAAGGGCATCAACACCATCTCGCTGCCGTCGACCGGATGGCAAAAGAAAAAGGGCGTGCTGCTCGGGTATTACCACTACCAAAACACCGCCATCGAAATCAGCGCGCTCAGTCCCGCCGAACGGGCCGAATTCGCGCTCGACGCGGGCCAGAAAATCTTCCCGGCCTACCGCTCCTCGTTCGAGTCGGCGTTTTCCGTGGCCTGGCACCGGGTGCAGTACAACCTGGGTGGCTGGGCCGAGTGGAACGACAAGAACCGCGCCAGCGCCTATCCGGTTTTGATCGAAGGGGAAGGCCGCGTGCTGCTGGCCGGCGAGCACCTGAGCTACCTCACCGGCTGGCAGGCCGGCGCCATCGAATCGGCGTGGCAGCAGATCGCCAAGATCCACGCCCGGGCCAGCGCATGATGCGGCGCCTGATCTTCGGCATCGCCGCCGCGCTGCTGGCGACCCTTCCGGCGCAGGGCCAGGAACTCGATGGCAAGACGCTGTTCATGAAAAATTGCGCGGCCTGCCACCAGGCCAGCGGCAAAGGCATACCGGGCGCCTTCCCCGCGCTGGCCGGCAACGCCTTCGTGCAGGGCAAGGCCGCCGACGTCGCCGCCGTGCTGCTCAAGGGGCGCGGCGGCATGCCCGATTTCAGCGACACGCTCAACGACCGCGATATCGCCACCGTCCTCAGTTTTGTGCGCAACAACTGGGGCAGCAAGGCCGAGCCGCTGAACGCCGCCGACGTGCTGGCGCTGCGCGGCGCGCTCGGTGTTGAACCCTTTAGCAATGGAGAGGTATCGAACCGACACTAGCCACTTCAGCCCAAGCAGCGCATAAAAAATATAACAACACCAGACCTACAAACAAACGTTCACTAGCCGGGAGAGTTCATGAAAAAAAATCTGATCCAACGCAGCGCGATGCTGCTGGTGCCGGCGGCCTTGTCGCTGCTGGCCGCCAGCGCCGGCGCGCAGGAAATCGTGCGCCACAAGATTCCGGGCTCCGATTTTCCGATCGCGCTGGCCGTGTCGGTGCCGCCGACGGCGACACTGCACTTCATCAGCGGCCAGGTGCCGCCGGTGGTCGACAAGGCCGCCGCGCCGGAGTCGCTGGCCGCCTATGGCGACACCAGGACCCAGTCCGAGGGCGTGCTGAAAAAAATCAAGGAAGTCCTGGCCGGCATGGGCCTGGCCATGGGCGACGTGGTCGAGATGCAGGTGTTCCTGGTCGGCGATCCGGCCAAGGGCAGCCACGCCGACACCAAGGGTTTCATGGAAGCCTACACCCAGTATTTCGGCGGCGCGCAGCCCAATCTGCCGACCCGCGCGGTGGTGCAGGTGGCGGGCCTGAGCAGCCCGGGATGGCTGGTCGAGATCCAGGTGATCGCCGCCAAAAAATAAAACCGGCATCGAGCAAGTCACAGCGTTTTTTTAATTGACCAGGTCTTATTTTAATTTTCACTTGATGGGGATAACAATGCACAAGGCCATACTGAAATCCGGCGCCGTCGCCGCCTTAGCACTGATGCAATCGGGACTGGCCTACGCCGCCGACGCCGCACCCGCCGCACCCGCCGCCGACGTGGCCGCGGCCGAACTGTCGACCAGCGCCGTGATCGTGACCGGCACCCGCACCAGCGGCCTGAAAGTGGAGAACAGCGCCTCGCCGGTGCAGGTGCTAGACGCCGCCTCGCTGCAGCGCAACGGCCAGCCGGACCTGATCCAGGCGCTGGCCCAGAATTTGCCGTCGTTCCAGGCCCAGGCCATCGGCGGCGACGCCGCCAACAACACGCTGTCGGCCCGCCTGCGCGGCCTCAGCCCCAACGACACGCTGGTGCTGGTAAACGGCAAACGCCGCCACGGCACCGCCAACCTGGCCGTGCTGGGCGGACCGTTCCAGGGCGGCGCCGCGGCCGACTTGAACTACATCCCGGTCGCCGCCATCGACCACATCGAAGTGCTGCAGGATGGCGCGGCGGCCCAATACGGCTCCGACGCGATCGCCGGCGTCATCAACATCATCCTCAAATCGAATTTCCACGGCGGCAGCGTCACCACCACCGGCGGCGGCTATTCGGACCAGGGCGGCCACACGGCCGACGCCTCGGCCAACATCGGCTTCCAGCCGTTCGAGAAGTCCTTCCTCAGCGTCACCGCCGAATCGAAATACCACGGCTTCAGCGATCGTGGCGGCATCGACCCGCGCGTCATCGACACGGCCACCGTCGCGGCCCAGCCGGCGCTGCTGCAGGCGTCCGGCTATCCGAACCTGAACCACATTTCGGGCGACGCCCAGTACCACCTCGACATCCTGGCCGCCAACTTCGGCCTCGACATCAACGACAGCACCCAGCTCTACGCCTTCGGCACCATCGGCAAGAAGGACGCCGCCTCGTTCGAAAACTATCGCCTGCCGGTGAAGATCCCGGCCATCTATCCGACCGGCTTCTCGCCGCAGGAAACCATGAAGGAGCAGGACGGCTCGTTCACGCTCGGCATCAAGGGCACGCTGGCCGGCTGGAATATGGACCTGAGCTCGACCTACGGCAGCGACGTGGCCAAGATCGGCGTCGACCACTCCGGCAACGTCTCGCTGTTCCAGGACACCGGCGCCACGCCGACCGTGTTCAAGGCCGGCGAATTCCAGGCCAGCCAGCTCACCACCACGCTCGAAGGCAACCACGAATACGACATCGGCGCCGCCACGCCGCTGAACGTGGCCGCCGGTATCGAGCACCGCATCGACAAGTACGAGATCGACGCCGGCGACGCCGCCTCGCGCTACAAGGAGGGTTCGCAGTCCTTCCCCGGCTTCTCGCTGACCGACGCCGGCAGCCACCGCCGCACCAACGAAGCGGCCTATCTGGACTTCAGCGTGTCGCCGACCAAGCAATGGCTGGTCGACCTGGCCGCGCGCTATGAGCACTTCAGCGATTTCGGCAACGCCAAGGTCGGCAAGCTGACCACGCGCTACGATTTCACGCCGGACTTCGCCATCCGCGGCACCTTCAGCAACGGCTTCCGCGCGCCGACGCTGGCCGAATCGTTCTACTCGGCCACCAACGTGTCGCCGCGCAGCGCCTTCGTGCAGCTGGCGCCCAATTCGGCCGGCGCGCGACTGGTCGGCATCGACGGCCTGAAGGCGGAACGGTCGGACAACGTCAGCGTCGGCTTCGTGCTCACGCCGGTCAAGGACGTGACCATGACGCTGGACGCCTACCAGATCAAGATCCGCGACCGCATCGTCGGCAGCGGCCAGGTCTACGGTTCCGGCAACGCCGTCAACTCGCCGGCCGTGGTGGCGGCGATTCTGGCCAACGGCAACGTGCTCGATCCGAGCGTGTCGCAGACCGGCATCAACATCTTCTCGAACGCGGCCGACACCCGCAACCGCGGCGTGGAATTCGTCAGCACCTTGAACAGCAACTTCGGCACGGCGGGCCGCGTCGACTGGTCGGCCGCGTTCAACTACAACCAGGTCAAGGTCACCAAGATCAACCAGGCCCCGACCCAGTTGCAGCCGCAAACGCTGCTCGACGCCACCGCCATCTCCGACCTGGAAACGGCGTCGCCGAAGTACCGCCTGAACCTGGGCGCGTTGTGGAAGTACGGCGCCTTCACCGTCAACCTGCGCGAAACGATTTACGGCAAATCGTCCGAGCAGGAGCTCAACGAAGCGGGCGACCAGTACTACACGACGACGATCGCGCGCAAGGGCATCACCGATCTGGAGGTGGCGTACGCGTTCAATAAATCGTGGTCGGTGGCCGTCGGCGCCAACAACCTGTTCAACCAGTATCCAAGCGGGATGAACCCGGAGATCCTGAAGCAGCAGCGCGCCGGATTGGATAACGGCGCCGTCACGGTGCTGCCATCGTTCTCGCCGTTCGGCATCGACGGCGGCTACTACTACGCCCGCGCCAACTACAAGTTCTAAATAGTTCGCGTTGACGACCAGGGCCACGCAGCGATGCGTGGCCTTTTTTTTTGCGCTATGCGGCGGCGCGCGATCCCGGTTCCCGTTGGCCCGCCACGGCGCCTTTCATTGCGTGTAGCATGGCGTTCACAATTATTCAATCGCGATGGGACTAGCATGCTGAAAAAAATGGGCAAGACCTTGCTGGCGGCGGCCATCGCCGGCGGCGTGGGCGCCGCCGTCACCGCCACGGCGGCGCCGATGACCTTGCAGGATTATCTGGCGCTGAAAGGCCCGGCGCCGGACCGCCACATCGCCTACGGCGCGGCGCCGTCGCAATTCGTCGAGCTGTTCAAGCCGCAGGGCGCCGGCCCGTTTCCGGTCGCGGTGCTGATCCACGGCGGCTGCTGGACCGTGCATTTCGGCGGCATCGAACAGATGCGCAACATGGCCGGCGCGCTGGTCAAGCAGGGCATCGCGGTGTGGAACGTCGAGTACCGCCGCGTCGACGAAGCCGACGGCGGCTATCCCGGCATGTACCAGGACGTGGCGACGGCGCTGGACCGGCTGCGCGCCGAGGCGGCGGCCAGCGATCTCGATGCGCGGCGCGTGGTGCTGGTCGGGCATTCGGCCGGCGGCCACCTGGCCCAGTGGGGCGCTTCGCGCGCGCGGCTGCCGCGGTCCAGTCCTCTGTACGTGGCCGATCCGCTGGCGGTGCCGGTGGTGCTCAGCCTGGGCGGACTGGCCGACCTGCGCCACGAGGAGGCGCTCATCAAGTCCAGCTGCGAGCGCGATATGGCGCAGCTGACCGGCGCCGCCAGCGCCGCGCGGCCGGATGTGTTTTCCGACACGTCGCCGGCCGAGATGCTGCCGGCCGGCGTGCGCACGGTGCTGATCCACGGCGAGTTCGACACCATCTCGCCGCTGCGCGCGGGCCAGGATTATGCGCGCCGCGCGCAAGGCGCCGGCGACGCGGCCGAGGTGATCGTGCTGCCCAACGCCAGCCACTATGACGAGGTGGCGGCGACGTCGCCGTCGTGGACCATCGTTGTGGCCGAGATCCGCAAGGCGCTGGGGGTGGCGCCGCGCTAAGCGGTGGGGTGGGATGCGCCGCCACTTCGGGGTCTGACCGCGTCGTCAGTATTCGTTATATTTGCGTGGGTCGCCCCGCACTTGCGCGGCCGGATATTTGACGGCGTTCAGTTCCATCTTTTCCAGCACGGCCGCGCGCAGGTCGACGTTGCAGCGGTCGGCCAGCTGGATCAGGTAGACCAGCACGTCGGCCATTTCGTGGCGGATGCCGGTGCGCTTGGCGTCATCGAGTTCGGCGTCGGCGCCGGTGTTGAGCCACTGGAAATGCTCGGCCAGTTCGGCCACTTCGACCGACAACGCCATCGCCAGGTTTTTCGGGGTGTGGAATTGCTGCCAATCGCGCTCGCTGGAAAAGCGGCGGATGCGTTCGCGCAGTTCGATTAGGCTGTCGGTGGCGGTGATGCTGGGGGCGGCGGCGTCGGTCATGGCGGGCAATCGGGCAAGGTGGTCGATAGCGCATGCTAGCGCATTTGCGCCGGCGCCGGGATGCCCTTGGCGATCCGATAATGCAGTTCATGCCACGTTTCGCGCCGTCCGTCGCATCGCGCCGGCGCGGCGCGGGCGACCCCGCTACAGTAGCCCGATTCACTCACTCCCGGGAAAAATCGTATGCGCGCTCCATTCATCCTCGCCACTGCCGCCAGCCTGTTCGCCCTCGGCGGCTGCGCCGTCATCGTCGTGCCGGATGGCGACGGCGTCCACTACGAAACCTCCTTCGACAGCGCCGGCGTGAGCGGCAACGGCCTGCGCCAGGTCGAGCAGCGCCCGGTGGCCGCCGTCACGGGCCTGGACGTCAACGGTCCCTTGCAGGTCGAGGTGCGGGTCGGTCCGGCGCCGTCGCTGCAACTCGACGCCGACAGCAATCTGCTGCCCATGGTGAAAACCGACACCAGCGGCAACCGCCTGCGCATCTGGATCGACGGCCGCATCCGCGGCAGCAATCCGGTCCACGTGGTCTACACGACGCCGCAGCTGAACCGCATCGATTCGTCCGGCGCCGGCCAGCTCACCGTCAGCGGCCTCAATGGCGGCGCGCTGACGCTGAGCCAGAACGGTTCGCGCTCGACCGAATTGTCGGGCGTGGTCGGCCGGTTCGATGTCAGCGTCAACGGTTCGGGCAGCGTCAGCGCGGCCGGCCTCGACAGCGGCAGCACCACAGCCGCGCTGCACGGTTCCGGCAAGCTCGATCTGGGCCAGATGCGCGGCGACATCCTCAACCTGGAGGTGCACGGTTCCGGCGGCGTGCGCGCCAGCGGCAGCACGCACATGCTCAACGTGCGCCTGCACGGTTCCGGCAGCGCCGACCTGATGGCCTTGCGCAGCGACGGCGCCGACCTGGCCACCTATGGCTCGGGCAGCATTTCGGCCGGCGTCGGGCAGACGCTGGTGGCCGAAACCAGCGGCTCCGGCCACATCACCGTGTACGGCAATCCGTCGCAGCGCTCGGTCAGCGGCAAACATGTCAGCGTGATGCAGTAACGCCGTCGAGGTAGCGCAGCAGCTGGTCCAGCGTGTCGGGCCGCGCGTACAGATAGCCTTGCAGGCAGTCGCAATCGGCGCCGATCAGGAAGTCGGCCTGGGCCCGCGTCTCGACGCCCTCGGCCACCACCCGCAGGCGCAGGTGGCGCGCCATCGCCAGGATGGCTTGCACGATGGCCGTGCCGTCGGCGTCGGCCGGCGTGCCCTGGATGAAGCCGCGGTCTATCTTCAGCTCGTACAGCGGCATCTTCTTCAGATAGGCCAGGCTGGAATAGCCGGTGCCGAAATCGTCGATGGAAAAACGGATGCCGAGCGCGGCCAGCTCGCCCATGCGCGCGACCGTGTCGTCGAGCTTGTCGACCAGCAGGCCCTCCGTCACTTCGAATATCAGTTGTTGGGCCGGGGCGCCGCTGTCGCGCAGCGCGGCGCGCACCTGGGCCACGAAGTCGGGCTGGCGGAACTGGCTGGGGCTGACGTTCACCGACAGCGCGATGCGGTGGCCGGCCTCGGCCAGTCGCAGCACGGCGGCGCAGGCCTGGCGCAGCGCCCACAGTCTCAGCGCCACGATCAGGCCCGACTCCTCGGCCACCGGGATGAATTGCGCCGGCGGCACCATGCTGCCGTCGGCGCGGCGCCAGCGCATCAGCAGTTCGGCGCCGGCGACGCGGCCGTGGCGGTCGACCTGGGGCTGGTAGTGCATTTCCAGCGCGCCGTGGGCCAGCGCCTGCGCCAGCTCGTTTTCCATCGTCAGACGCCGTTCGACGTCGGCCTGCATCGCCGCCTCGAAGAAGACCACGCCGTTGCGTCCGCCCGCCTTGGCGCGGTACATGGCGGTGTCGGCTTCGCGCAGCAGGTCGGCCGCGCTCTGGCCGCCGCGCGGCAGCAGCGTGACGCCGATGCTGGCCGAGGAGGAGTAATGCTGGCCGTCGATGTCGAAGTCGCGCGCCAGCGCGTCGCGGATTTTTTCGGCCACCAGGCGGGCCGCGTGGCCGGCGTGGACCAGGCCGTCGGCCGCGCGGCCGACGTCGGCCAGCAGCACGACGAATTCGTCGCCGCCGATGCGGGCCACGGTGTCGGCCTTGCGCACCAGCTGCGCCAGGCGCGCGGCCGCGTGCTGGAGCAGGGCGTCGCCGGTGGCGTGGCCGCGGGCGTCGTTGATGAACTTGAAGCGGTCGAGGTCGACGAACAGCACGGCGCTGAAGGTGGCGCCGCGCACGGCGCCGGCCAGCAGCTGGGTCAGGCGGTCCATCAGCAGGCGGCGGTTGGGCAGCGCCGTCAGCACGTCGTAAAAGGCGAGGCGGTGGATGTCGTCCTCGGCGCGCTTGCGCTGGGTGATGTCGCGCTCGACGGCGACCCAGTGCGTGTGCTTGCCGCCCTCGTCGGCGAACGGCACCAGCTCGGTCTCGACCCAGTAGGGCTCGCCGCCGCGCGTGTAGTTCAGCAGCTCGGCGCGCACCGCCTCGGCGTGCGCCATGGCGTGCGCCAGCCGCGCCAGGGTGGCGGCGTCGGTGGCCGGGCCCTGCAGCAGGCGCAGACCGCGGCCGAGCACTTCGGCGCGGCTGTAGCCGCTGCGGCGCTCGAAGGCGTCGTTGACGAAGATGATGCGCTGGCCGGCATGGTCGGCATGGTCGGCATGGTCGGCATCGCCGCCATCGTCCTCGTCGGCCGTGATTTCGGCGATCAGCACCATGTCGTTCAGGCGCGCGACGGCGGCCGACGTCAGGCGCAGCTCGGCGTTCAGCGCGTGCAGGTGGTCGCGCCCGGCGGCCAGCGAGGCCGACGTCAGGCGCTGCTGTTCCAGCGAGCGCGCCAGGTGGCGCAGCAGCACCGAGCAGGGCAGCGTCAGGATGGCGCCGACGAAGGCGAAGTTGATGGTGAAGATGGCCGCCGTCAAGACGGCGTTGTCGGTCAGCGCCGCCGTGTAGGGTTGCAGGCTGGCGCTGGCCGTCAGGTTGATCGTCATGACGGCCGCCGACGTCAGCGCCAGCGTCGCCAGCGCCGGCCACAAGCCCAGCAGCAGCGCCGCCAGCACCGGGATCGCCATCAGGTAGATCTGGGTGGCGGGGCCGATCTTGACCATCAGGCCCACGCCGACCAGGAAGGTCACGCCGAGGAAGTTCAGCATGCGGCTGCGGTAGCTCAGGCGGCTGAAGCGGATCGCGCACAGCCAGGCCATGGCGACGACATCCATCGCCGCCACCGACCACAGGTGTTCGGCCATTTCCAGCACGATGCTGGGGACGGCGGTGACGGTGCCGAGCGCCAGCACCGCCAGCAGCAGGCGCGCGAAAATCTGCGCGCGCCAGTGCGCCAGGTCGTCGGCCGCGTCCGGTGCCGCTGGGGTGAGGCGCGTGGCGGCGGCCATGGGCTCGGTTCCGTGGGCGGCGCAGGGCCGTCGCTCAGTGCAGCTTGAAGAAGGCCATCACCGATTGCAGCTGTTCGGCCTGGCCGCTCATTTCTTCGGCGGTCGCGGCCAGCTGTTCGGAGCTGGAGGCGTTTTGCTGGGTGGTCTGGCTCAGCTGGCTCATGGCCATGTTGATCTGGCCGGCGCCGGTCGACTGCTCTTCCGACGCGGCCGTGATTTCCTGCACCAGGTCGGAGGTGCGCTTGATGTTGGGCAGCATGGTGTCGAGCAGGGCGCCGGCCTGTTCGGCCAGGCCGACGCTGCTGCTGGCGACTTGTTCGATTTCCTGGGCCGCCACCTGGCTGCGCTCGGCCAGCTTGCGCACCTCGGCGGCGACGACGGCGAAGCCCTTGCCGTGCTCGCCGGCCCGCGCCGCCTCGATGGCCGCGTTCAGCGCCAGCAAATTGGTTTGATAGGCGATGTCGTCGATGATGCCTATCTTCTTGGCGATGTCGCGCATCGCCGCCACCGTCGAGCGCACGGCGGCGCCGCCCTCGGCCGCCTGCTGCGAAGACTTGCCGGCCATGCCGTCGGTGACCTTGGCGTTTTCCGTGTTCTGCGATATCGAGGCCGCCATCTGCTCGATGGCGGCGCTGGATTCCTCGGCGGCGGCGGCCTGTTCGCTGGCGCCCTGGGCCAGCGCCTGCGCCGTGGCGCTCACTTCTTCGGACGCGCCGGCCAGCGCCTCGGCGCCGTTGTTCACCTCGCGCACCACGCGTTGCAGGTTTTCGACCATGGTGTGCATGGCGTACAGCAGGCTGCGGCGGTCGCCGGGCCGCAGCCTCACGGTGACGTTGAGGTCGCCGGTGGCGACCTTGTCGACGATATCGGCCGCGTAGTCGGGTTCGCCGCCCAGTTGGCGCAGCAGATTGCGCGCGATCAGCACGCTGATGACGATCAGCACCAGCAGCGTGGCGGCGGCGATGACGATGGACTGCGTCATGGCGTGGCGCTTGGTGGCGACGGCCGCGTCCGAGCCTTTTTTGCCGAGCTCGATGTTGTAGGCGAACTGGGCGTCGATGGCGCCGGTCAGGGCGTTGACGTCGGACTTGGCCTGGTCCAGCATCAAACGGGCTTTGTCGTTGCGGTTGGCGCGCGATTCGACCAGGATGGCCTCGACTTCGGGGCCGAGCTTGTCCCACGCGGCCTGCTCGGCCTGCAACAAGGCCTTGTCCCTGTCGTCCGACAGCAGCTCGGCGTATTTCTTGAAGCCGTCGGCGATTTCCGCGCGCGAGTCGACGATGGTGGCGTCGATGGGCGCCATCTGGGCGCTGTCGGTGTTGAGCACATGCATGCCGACGCGGATGCGCAGGCGCAGCACGGCGTCGCGCAGGCGGTCCAGCACCACCAGGCTGGGCACGGTGTTCACGGTGGAGTAGCTGGCGGCGTCGTAGACGTCTTCCATCTGATATCGGCTCAGGCCGGCGAGCAGGACGATGCCCAGCAAAGCGGCCAGGGCCATGGACGCCAGCTTTTGTGCGACAGTCAATTTCATTGCAGTCTCCGCGTCCGGTCGTGCTTGCTAGTATGCATTTGTTTGCCGGCATTGCGTGCTTTTTTTGCATCAAATTCCCGCCGCGTGCGACACCGGAAGCCCAACCTCGGTCGGGCCGGTGCGACGATTGAGACGAATGAGCAAAATATCGGGCGGTTTCAACATTAAATCATCATTGGCCTCGCCCTATACTGGGTGCATGACGGCGGCGCTTGTTGCCCGTCGGCTTAATAATCGAGAGGAAATATCATGTCCCATCTACCCGCCCATGGCATCACCCTGTACAGCACCGGCAGCTGCATGTATTGCATGATGGCCAAGCGGCTGCTGGCGGCCAAGGGCGTGACGCCGGCCGAAATCGACGTCGGCAGCGACCGCGCCCAGCTCGGCGAAATGATGAGCCGCAGCGGCCGCCGCACGGTGCCGCAAATCTTCATCGGCGAACGCCACATCGGCGGCTACGACGACTTGCTGGCGCTGGACCGGCAAGGCCAGCTCGATGCTTTGCTGGCCCGGTCCGGGGCTTGAAGACGGGTCGATACATTCCGATACGGACGGCGCGCCGGGCTTATGTCTATAATTATTAATTAATTAATTATGGGAAATGGTCAAGTGACTACTTATCGCCGCAAATTGATCCAGCAATACGCCGGCGCGCTGGCGCTGGCCGGCGCAGCGATGTGTGTGATGCACGCCGCGCGGGCGCAATGCCGCTACACGGAACTGGCCGCGCTGCCGCTGGAGCAGCCCGGCAACGGCGCGGCGCCGATGATGGTGGGAACCATCAACGACAAGCCGGTCAAGATGTTGTTCAGCACCGGCGCGCAGCTGACTTATGTCGTCAAGGCCGAAGCCGACCGCCAGGGCCTGGCCATGTCGCCCCAGCGCATGCGCATGAGCGGCATGTCCGGCACCGCCAACACGTGGCAGGCGAAGGTGCATGAGATCGCCGTCGGTCCGGCCCGCGTCGACAACGAATATGTGACCGTCGTCGACGGCCACCCGAACGCCAGTTACGGCGCCATCATCGGCGCCGACTTCCTGTCGCAGGCCGACCTCGACCTGTCGCTGGCCGACAAGCAAATGAAGTTCTTCCGCGCCGAAGGCTGCCAGGACAAGGGCCTGGCCTACTGGGACGACAAGGCCATCGACATTCCGATGCACAGCGTGTCGCTCAAGGACCAGCGCCAGATGTTCGAGGTCGAGCTGAACGGCCAAAAAGTGCGGGCCATGATTTCCTCCGGCCTCGCCACCAGCATCATCGACCTGGCGACCGCCGAAGGCCTCGGCATCACGCCGGCGTCGGATGGTGTGCTGCCGGTCGGCAAGCTGACCGGGCTCAAGGGTGACAAGACGCAAATCTGGAGCGCCCCGTTCGACAGCTTCGCCATCGGCGGCGAAACGATCAGCCATCCCCGCATCCGTTTCGGCGAAATCCACAAGGCGCAATGGTTCGGCCGCGAGGGCGCGCAGATGCTGCTGGGCCGCGACTTCCTGCAAACCCACCACGTGCTGCTGGCGATGAGCCAGAGCCGGCTGTATGTCTCGTATCTGGGCGGCCAGGTCTTCATGACCGAGCCCGTGCACGCGACCACCGCGCCGGCCGCCGCGCACGGTCAGCCCTGAGTTCCGGGTCCAGCCTTGCGCGGACCCGACGCCAGCTCCGGCGAAGTTGTGATGTAATGGCGCGCGGCGCCGGCTTTCGAGCCGTCGCCGCGACCAATAAAAACAAATCGTCAACGGAGATCGTATGTCCTTTATCGTAGTCCTGGCCGCGCTGGCGTTCCTGATGCTGGCCGCCTATCGCGGTTACAGCGTGATTTTGTTCGCCCCCATCGCCGCCCTCGGCGCCGTGCTGCTGACCGATCCGGGCGCCGTCGCGCCCGTGTTCAGCGGCATCTTCATGGAAAAGATGGTCGGCTTCATCAAGCTGTATTTCCCCGTGTTCCTGCTCGGCGCCGTGTTCGGCAAGCTGATCGAGCTGTCCGGCTTTTCCGAATCCATCGTCGTGGCCGCGATCCGCTACATCGGCAAGTCGCGCGCCAATGCCGTCATCGTCGCCGTGTGCGCCTTGCTGACCTATGGCGGCGTGTCGCTGTTCGTCGTCGTGTTCGCCGTCTACCCCTTCGCCGCCGAGCTGTACCGCCAAAGCGGCATCCCGAAACGCCTGATGCCGGGCGCCATCGCGCTCGGCGCGTTTTCGTTCACGATGGACGCGCTGCCGGGCACGCCGCAAATCCAGAACATCATCCCCACCACCTTCTTCAAGACCACCGGCTGGGCCGCGCCGTGGCTGGGAACGCTGGGTTCGCTGTTCGTTGTCATCGTCGGCCTCAGCTATCTGGAATGGCGCCGCCGCGCGGCCATGGCCAAGGGCGAGGGTTACGGCGGCGCGGTCGAGTCCGACGCCGGGCGCGTCGATGCCGGCGCCGGCGCCTTGCCCCATCCCTTGCTGGCGGTGGCGCCGCTGGTGCTGGTGGGCGTCGTCAACTTCGCGCTCACCAAGCTCATCCCCGGTTGGTATGGCGACAGCTATGCGCTGACCAGCGACGCGCTGCCCGGCCTGCACGCGCCCATCACCACGGCCGTCAAGGCGCTGGTGGGCATCTGGGCGGTGGAGGGCGCGCTGCTGGTCGGCGTCGTCTTCGTCGGGCTGACGGCGCTGGGCCGGGTGCGCGCGAACTTCGCGGCCGGCACCAAGGTCGCCGTCGGCGGCGCGCTGCTGGCGGCGATGAACACGGCGTCCGAATACGGCTTCGGCGGCGTCATCGCGGCGCTGCCGGGCTTCGTCGTCGTCAGCGACGCGCTGCGCAGCGTGCCCAATCCGCTGGTCAACGCGGCCGTGTCCGTCAGCGCGCTGGCCGGCATCACCGGCTCGGCCTCGGGCGGCATGAGCATCGCGCTGGCGGCCATGTCGGACAGCTTCATCAAGGGCGCCCAGGCGGCCCAGATTCCGCTCGAGGTGTTGCACCGCGTGGTGGCCATGGCCAGCGGCGGCATGGATACCCTGCCGCACAACGGCGCCGTCATCACGCTGCTGGCCGTCACCGGCCTGACGCACCGCGAATCGTACCGCGAGATTTTCGCCGTCACCGTCATCAAGACGCTGGCGGTGTTCTTTGTGATCGCGATTTATTATCTGACCGGGCTGGTGTGATCGCCAGGGGCGTCAGCAAGTCCGGCGCCGCCTCGCGCGCCGTCGGATATTGTTTCTGGCAGCGGGTGCAGAAAAAACTGCGGCGCTGGGTCTTGCCCAGCTGCGCCCTGTGGAAGGGGATGTGGCAGCGCGGGCAGCCGCTCTTGGTGTGCGCCAGCCAGTGCGCCTTGAGCGTGCCGGCTAGCTTCCACTCCAAAAATTCGCCGGCGTAGACGCGCGCCTGCTCCACCAGTTCGCGCAGCTTGCGCGGCGGCAGGTCGCCGAGGCGCGCCAGCGGGTGCAGACGGATGCGGAACAGCACTTCGTTCTTGATGATGTTGCCGACGCCGGCGAAGATGGTCTGGTCGAGCAGGGCGTCGCAGGCCAGCGTGTCCGGCAGCGCCCGCAGTTTTTTCAGCGCCAGCGCCGCGTCCCACTGGTCGGACATGATGTCGACGCGCCAGTCGTACTGGCGCTCCAGGTCCGGCGCCAGCTGCTTGACGGAGCAGGTGTAGAAATTGAGTTCGCCGCCATCGTCGTCGAAGCGCAGGCTCAGTCGCGGGACCGCGTCCTTGCGCGCGTTGATGCGGTAGCTGCCGAACATCAGCAGGTGAATGCGCAGCGCCGCCGCCGGCGTCTGGATCAGGAAATGCTTGCCCCAGCTGCGCATGGCCAGCACCGGCTGTCCCGCCAGCGCCGCCATGTCGACGTCCTTGGCGCTGCCGCCGGCGTGGGCGATGGTCTTGCCGACGAAGCCGGCCGTCTGCTCGCGCAGGATGACGATCGATGGTCCTTCCGGCATGGCGCGCTCCCCTGAGGTTGAGATGCCAGTATGGGCAGCGGCGCGGCGGCTGGCTGTGCGCCGATTAACACAGCGTTTGTGCGCGGCCGTGCGGCCCCATCGCGGCCGGCGGCGCCGATAGTTTGTTATGCTAGCGGCTTTCCACCGGCGCGCGCCGGCGGGCCATCATTACGGAGTAGCAGACATGGTCTCGTTGCAAGAGCAGTTTTTAAAGGCCGGCCTGGTCGACAAAACCAAGGCCAAACTGGCCAACCAGGACAAGAGCAAGCAAAAGAAGGTCGAGCGCCGCACCGGCACGCAGAGCGTCGACGAGGCGCGCCTGGCGGCGCAGGAGACGCAGCGCAAGAACGCCGAGCGGGCACGCGAGCTCAACGCCCAGCGCGACGCGGCCGCCGCCCAGAAAGCCATCGTGGCGCAAATCGCCCAGATGGTGCAGCAGAACCGCCAGGGCAAGGGCAATGGCGACATCGCCTACAACTTCACCTTCAACAAGAAAATCGAGCGGCTCTATGTGTCGGCGGCGGTGCAGGGCCATCTGGTGGCCGGCCGTCTGGTAATCGTCGGCCTGGGCGGCGCGTTTGAACTGGTGCCGCGCATCATCGCCGACAAGATCGCCGAGCGCGACGCGAGCATCGTGGTGCGGGTGAACAAGGCCAGCGCCGAAGTCGACGAGGACGATCCGTACGCCGCCTTCCAGATTCCCGACGATTTGATGTGGTAAGGCAGGTCCGCAAGCCGGAGTGAGGCGCCCTGGCGCGGCGTCATCGCCGCAGGAGCGTACGGATGTGCAATGGCATATCTTGGCCGTAGTACCTTATTCGTCTTCCTGAGGAAAATGTGAGCACTACCAATCACCTTGGCAATTTAGGGGAAGACGTCGTCTCCCTGCTATTTCGCCGGAGAATTGATAAAGTCTATCGATTCTCCGTCACGTTCCTGGGCGAAAAAGCGCAGCTTCTGGATTTCATGGTGAATCTGTTGGATGATAACGGTTCGGAATATGGACCGTTCTTTTTTCTTCAGGTGAAGACGACGGCGACGATAGGAGCGCCGGGTGCGGGCATCCCCGCGACGTTTACCGCCGAAGAGGTCAGGAATGCGCGGGCACGCAAGGTGCCGGTATATCTGGTGGCGGTGGAGTCCGGCGACGACGATGCCGAAAGAATCTTCGCCATTGCGATCGATGAAACGCTGAAGGGCGGCGTTGCTGTCGTTCCGCCCATTTTCTCTCTCGCGGACAAAGCGACGCGTATGCGGATTTATGACGAGGTTCACGCTTACTTTCTATCGGAGGCGAAAATATTCCAATCGCATTTGACGCGGCAAGCGTATGCTTCTCAGAAGGGGAGGGAGGGAAATGATGAACAGTCCTGAGAAATTTGCGACATCGCTGGTCTCCCTCGCACTGGTGAGAAAAGGATACGTCACCTCCAAGGACGTACCCTATCGCGATCAATTCAGAGCCGATATTCTGGCGGTTGGTAAAGACCAAGATAAGCGGGAAGAGACCTTTATTGTGGAGGTCAAAGCCATACGCGGCCGCCAATTCGCGCCTGAACAAGTCGATATCCTGCGCGAGCAATATCGCTCCGATTTTGATATCCCCGTTTATTTTGCGCTGTTCATCGATAGCGACAGCGTGCTCATGGTGGATGACGAGTTACACAAACGTATGCTATTTTCCGACGAAGAAATACGCTTGGAAGTGATCCCACAGGAAATCGTCGCCGCCGATAGCCCAAGCCCGTAAGTGGCGGCATTTCTTGGTGCAATTGGAATTATTACTCAATTTTTATGATATATTTGAGTATTAATTTTGATAAGTATCAATATGCATCAGTTTACGTCCGCCGCCCCACGCCGCGCGCCGCGCCCGGCCGCCATCGTTTTCCCACGCTGAACGCCGCGGCATGGTCACGGCTGCGTTCTGGCGTCCCCTTTCCCGGCTGACGCGGGCGGTCGCGAAAAAATTCCTGTTCGATTTGCCTTCCAGCTGCTTTTCCGCCGCGCTGGCCGCGCTGGCGGTTCAGCTGGGCTTGCTCGATATCTTCACCAAACTGTCGCTGCTGGCCGTGTCCAACCTGGCGCTGGCGCCGTCGCTGCCGGCCGTGGCGCCATCGCAGGGACCGGTCGTGCTGTACTTGAGCGAGGCCAGCTGGCAGCAGCGCTATCTGGAGCGGTCGCCGCTCGACCGCTGCCGCATGGCCGAAGACTTGCAACGCATCCTGGACCTCGGCCCGCGCACGCTGAGCGTCGACTTCGACCTCTCGCCCGGCTTGCGGGAAGACGCGCCGGCCTGCCGCGCCCAGCTCGATGGCGTGCTCGACCGCAGCGCCGCCCGGCTGGTGTTGCTGGCGCCATTCCGCGTCGCCTCGGACGCTCTGCTGCAACGCAAGGCCGACTGGATGCTGGACCGCTGCCGGCGCGGCGTCACCTTCGGCGACGGCGGCCTGAACTTGTCGCTGGGCGTCGTCATCGATTACCGGCCGGCATCGGACGGCCTGGCCGACGCCGTGGGCCAGCGCGGCCGCTCCCACCTGTGCGCCGACCTGCGGCAGGCCGGCGGCGCCGAGCGCTGGCTGCGGCGCGGCGCCGAACCCTACGACGGCGCCGACGGCGAGCCGCTGGCGATCGACTTTGCCGGATTCGCCGGCGCGGCCTCGGCGCTGGCGCTCGAGCATCCGGCGCTGGCCAGCGTGGACCACTGGGGTAGTCGCGACGTCTATTTCGGCGGCGACTACGGTGGCGGCAAGGAGGATAGCTTCCTCACGTCGATGGGACCCTTGCCCGGCGTGGCCATCCACGCCGCCATCGCGTGGTCGCAAGCCCATCCGGTACGCGAGCCGTCGCGCCTGCTCGGCTTTGGGCTCGACCTGTTCACCGCCTTCGTGTTCTCGCTCGGCATAGGATTCTTCTGGAAGCAGTATCTGGATTTCAGCCTGAGCAAGAACCGCTGGCGCAGGGAAGGTTCGACGCTGGTCGTGCTGGGCTTCGTGGCGTATTTTTTGCTGATGCTGTATTTATACTTCCAGCTGGCCGTGGTGCTGTTCGCGCACGGCATCCTGATCGTGCCCGTGCTGATCGGCCTGAGCATGCTGGTCGACGGTTTCATGCGCGGCCCGATCGACGCCTTCCATGAGCGCGAGCACGAACACGGGGCCGCGCATGAACACGCGGCAAAACACGGCGGGCAAGCGGCCCGGCATGCCGGGCACGAAACGGCGCGCCCACGACGCCCCGCATGGAATGCGTGGTCGGCCGCGCTGGCGGTCGGCGTCGCCGGCGCCGCGCTGGGCGTCGCTGGCGACCAGTGCTGGCACGGCGGCGCGGGCGTCGTCAGCAGCGCCTTCCTGGGACTCAATGGCGCGCTGTTCCTGCTGCTGGTGCTGGGCTTGCTGCGCAAGGTCAGGCGACTGCTGGTGCTGTTCAAACGTCGGTGCCGGACCGGATTCCACCGCCGGGCCCGCAGCGCGCGCACGCCCGCGCTCACGCGGCCGTGGACGGCGTCGCGCGGCCGCTACGCCGTCGATGTGCTGGTGTGGACCTTGCGCTGGAAGACGTCCGTGGCCGCGCTCGGTATTGCGCTGTTTTTGATATTGCATCCCTGATCGCCACATCCCAAGGAGGACACCATGCTCAAAACCATCCCGCTGCTGCCGGCGCTGACACTGCTGCTGGCGCAACTGACTCCGCTGGCGCACGCCGCGCCCGAGTGCGAAGTGCTGCCCTTGCCGCAAAGCGAACGCAGCGCCCAGACCGTCGCGGCCGCCAAGGCGCTGCGCGCGACCGATCCCTGCAAACTGGTGCCGGGGCTCAGTCCGAAGTCGCTGCGGGTGGTCTGGGCCGGCCTGCTGTCGAACCGCCAGACCGGAGGCCGCCGGCTCGACAACCTGGCGCCGGAAGGATTGCCGAACGGCAGCGTGCTGCCCGGCCCGGCCGGCATCCATTTCGATTTCCGCGCCGTCGCGGCGGAACAGATCCGTTCCTTCCGGCTCGAACGCGACCACGCCGTGCTGGCCGACACGGCTGCGCCGCCGCCCGAACTCGACGTCATGCCGGGCGGCGCGGGCGGCGATTACCGCTGGGTGCTCGTCACGCGCGCGGCCAGCTATCACGGCGAGTTCACGCTGCTCGACGGCGCCGAACGGCGCGACGTCGAACAACAGCTGGCCGCGCTGGAGAAAAGCGGCCTGGACCAGGTGACGCTGCTGCTCTACAAAGCCGCCATCTACGACGACGCCAGCCTCTATTCCGAGCGCGACCGCGTCTACCGACAGCTGCGCCAGCTGGTGGCGCTGTGATGCGCGCCGCCCGCCGACTCCCCCTGGCCGCCGGCCGCCGCCGGCTGGCCGTGGCCATGCTGCTGTGCGCCGGCGCGCTGGGCGCGACCAGCGCGCCGGCCGCGCCCAAAAAAGCGCCGCCGCCCGCCGCCAGCGTCGCCAGCGCCAGCGCCG
>NZ_JANXMI010000243.1 GCF_025354735.1 Rugamonas sp. | reverse complement strand
CAGGGTAAAGCCTTGGGGGGGCGGCACCATTGTGGTTATCCACAGTTGCACCCCTTGTCACTTTTGGTAAGAATCGGTCAAACTACAACAATAGTGTAATTTAAAACCCTTCTGGAGACTCCATGAAACTGAAATCCGTTCTACTGGCCATGAGCGTCGCTCTGAGCTTCAATGCCCACGCCCAGGCGCCTATCGTCATCAAATTCAGCCACGTGGTCGCCACCGATACGCCGAAGGGCCAGGCCGCCGAGCGTTTCAAGCAGTTGGCCGAGAAGGCCACCAACGGCCGCGTCAAGGTCGAAGTCTATCCAAACAGCCAGCTGTATAAGGACAAGGAAGAACTGGAAGCGCTGCAGCTGGGTGCCGTGCAGATGCTGGCGCCGTCGCTGGCCAAATTCGGCCCGCTGGGCGTGAAGGAATTCGAAGCGTTCGACCTGCCGTATGTGTTCCCGTCGAAGACGGCGCTGTACAACGTCACCGAGGGTGAAATCGGCAAGGGCCTGATGAAGAAGCTAGAGCCCAAGGGCATCATTGGCCTGGCGTTCTGGGACAACGGCTTCAAGATCATGTCGGCCAACCGGCCGCTGCACACGCCGGCCGATTTCAAGGGCTTGAAGATGCGCATCCAGTCGTCCAAGGTGCTCGACGCGCAGATGCGGGCGCTGGGCGCGACGCCGCAGGTGCTGCCGTTTTCCGAGGTCTACGCGGCGCTCAAGGCCGGCGTCGTCGACGGCACCGAAAATCCGCCGTCGAATATGTACACCCAGAAGATGTACGAGGTGCAGAAGTATGTGACGCTGTCGGACCACGGTTACCTGGGCTACGCCGTGGTGGTCAACAAGCGCTTCTGGGACGGCTTGCCGCCGGCCATACGCACGGCGCTGGAAAAAGCCATGCGCGAGGCGACCACCTATGAAAAAGCCATCGCCCAGCGCGACAACGACCTGGCGCTGGCCGGCATCCGCAGCGCCGGCAAGAGCGAGGTCTACACCTTGAGCGTGAAGGAGCAGTCGGAATGGCGCCGCGTGCTGTTGCCGGTGCAAAAGGCGATGGAGGAGCGCATCGGCAAGGAATTGATCGAGGCCATCAACAAGGAAGGCGCGAAGTAAGCGCCATGCCGGCGCCGGCCGGCCTGTTCAGGACAATATTGACAACTTTTATTGTTTAATCACTTTGCATTACCACAAATTTTGCTAAGGGTTAAAAAATAATTGAGTCTTCAACTAAATACGCCACAGTGCGACAAAAAAAGGTGGAAAAAAGACATTCAGATCAGTTATGATGGCGTCGCGCTCAAGGATATATCTCTCTGAAGAGGGAGCGAAACAGGTCCAAGGGCAGGCACGGAACACGATTTAGTGGGGAGTGTATATAACACGGCACGCAATGCCGGCAATATATTGAGGAGACACACGTTCTACAGAAGCAGTTAGTAGTACCGCTGAAGGCCGCCATAAGCGCGCTACAGCGGACGCTAAACCGCCGGGAACGTGACGCAAGACTTGGAAGCGCATCGTAAGGTGCGCTTTTTTTCGTCTGGGGTTTTGTTCGTCCCCGCCCAGCCGCGCAAAACGGCGGCTTTACGCTAGACTGATGCGATGAAAATACAACAGACCAGTGGCGCCACCGCGGCCGGGATGGCCGATGCGCCAGCCGGGTCCGATACCGCCGATGCGCCCGCCGCCGCGCCCGCCGACCTGGCGCTGATCGACGGCTTTTGCGACAGCCTGTGGCTGGAGGACGGGCTGTCGAAAAACACGCTGGAAGCCTACCGGCGCGACCTGCGCCTGTTTGCGCGCTGGTTGCAGGTGACGCGGCCGCGGCTGGGCCTGCACGACGTCGCGGCCGCCGACCTGGCCGCCTACGTCGCCGCCCGCCACGAGGCCGAGAGCAAGCCCAGCTCGGCCAACCGGCGCCTGTCGGTGCTGCGCCGCTTTTATCAGCGCGCGCTGCGCCAGCACAGCATCAGCGTCGATCCCTGCCTGAAGCTGGCCTCGGCGCGCCAGCCGACGCGCTTCGTCCACACGCTCAGCGAAGCCCAGGTCGAGGCGCTGCTGGCCGCGCCCGACGTCGCCACGCCGCTGGGCCTGCGCGAGCGCACCATGCTCGAACTGATGTATGCCAGCGGCTTGCGGGTGTCCGAGCTGGTGGCCTTGAAGACGCTGGAGCTGAGCCTGAACGACGGCGTGCTGCGCATCGTCGGCAAGGGCGCCAAGACGCGCCTGGTGCCTTTCGGCGCGCAGGCGCGGCTGTGGATAGAGCGCTACCTGAAAGAAGCGCGCGCCGTCATCCTCGACGGCCAGGTCGACGACGCCCTGTTCGTCACCCGGCGCGGCGGCGCCATGACGCGCCAGATGTTCTGGGTGCTCATCAAGAAGCACGCGCAACGGGCCGGCATCGATGCGCCGCTGTCGCCGCACACGCTGCGCCACGCCTTCGCCACGCACCTGCTCAACCACGGCGCCGACCTGCGCGTGTTGCAGCTGCTGCTGGGCCATTCCGACATTTCGACGACGCAGATCTATACCCATGTGGCGCGCGAACGGCTGCAACGGCTGCATGCCGAACACCATCCCCGCGGCCGCGCGCCGCGCTAGCGCAACAGCGCAAATAGTTGTGACCGTCATATCTGCGTCATAATGTGACTTATGTAAGTCCACATCGTGAATATAGAGGTAGCAAATGGCAAAGACAAATTTCCAATATGAGAAGCGGCAGCGCGAACTCGAAAAGAAGAAAAAGGCCGATGAAAAAGCCAAGCGCAAGGCGGAGCTCAAGAGCACTCCCGGTGGCGGCGAGGGCGCGCCCGAGGACGAGGACGGCGAAGACGGCGCGCCGGACACCGACGGCGACAGCGCGCCGGCGGCCGAATAAGCCCCTCGAAGGCGTAAAAAAACCGGGCCTGAGCCCGGTTTTCGATTGCGCCGTCAAATTGCACTACCGGCTTGCGCTGCCGATAGCGCCGGCCGTCACGCCACTTCGGCGACGTCCGCTGTCGTGTCCACCGCATGCGCCGGCACGGCCACCGGCGCCTCCGGCGCTCCCTTGAAGAAGCGCTTGGCGCGCTTGCCCCAGCTGTCCAGATAGGTGTAGGCCACCGGCACCACCACCAGCGTCAGCAGGGTCGACGTCAGCACCCCGCCGATCACGGCGCGGCCCATGGGCGCCTGCGTCTCGCCGCCGTCGCCCATGCCGATGGCCATCGGCAGCATGCCGAACACCATCGCCAGCGTCGTCATCACGATGGGGCGCAGTCGCACCTGGCCGGCCGTCATGATGGCGTCATACTGGCTCTTGCCGTCGCGCTGGCCGTGGTTGGTGAAGTCGACCAGCAAAATCGCATTCTTGGTCACCAGGCCCATCAGCATGATGAAGCCGATCACCGAAAACACGTTCAGCGTGCTGCCCGTCACCAGCAGCGCCACCAGCACGCCGATCAGCGACAGCGGCAGCGACATCATGATCGCGATCGGCTGCAGGAAGCTGCCGAACTGCGACGCCAGCACCAGGTAGATGAAGATCACGGCGATGCCCAGCGCGGCCATGGCCGAGGTCATCGTTTCCTGCATCTGCTGGGCGTTGCCGGCCACGTCGAAGCGCACCCCGGCCGGCAGCACGATGGACTTGATGGCTTTTTGCACGTCGGCGTCGACGTCGCCCGAAGGCCGGCCCTCGGCGTTGGCGTAGACGGCCACGCGGCGCTGCAAGGCCTGGCGCTTCAAGACCTGCGGGCTGGACGAGGGCACGAAGTCGACCACCTGGCGCAGCGGCACCATGACCGGCTTGCCGTCGGCGCCCAGCTTGCTCGACGCCAGCGACAGGTCGGCCAGGTCGGCGATCTTTTCGCGGCCCGACTTCGGCAGTTGCACGTTGACGTCGTAGTTCTGGCCATCGCCGGCCAGCCAGTGGCTGACCGTGTCGCCGGCCACGAAGGGCCGCAGCGCGCTGCCGATCTGCTGCACCGACAGGCCGAGGTCGCTGGCCAGCTCGTTGTTGATCTTCACCGTCGTCGACGGGTTGGCGCCCTCCTGGCTGTATTCGAGGTCGGCCACGCCCTTGATGCGGCGCATCTTGTCCATCAGCTGGTGGGCCACGTCGTCGAGCTTGCCCTCGTCGGTGCCGAGGATGGCGATGAAGATCGACTTTTGCCCGACCGACAGGGTGATGCCGGCGATCGGCGCGAGCCGTTCGCGTATCAGTTTTTCCAGCGTCTTCTGCGAGCGGCGGTGGTGCAGTTTCAAGTCGGTCAGCTTGAGGTCGACGCGCGCCTGGTTGCGGCCGTCCTGGGTGCCGACGACGACGACGCGGCTGTCGATTTCCGGGAAGGCCTTCAGGGCGTCCTCGACCTGGTGGACCTTGAGGTCGGTGTATTGCAGGCTGGAGCCGACCGGGGTCTTCAGGTGCAGGTTGATCCAGCCGTTGTCCTGGTCGGGGAACATCTCGCCGCCTATCATCGGCACCAGCATCAGGCTGGCGACGAACAGGGTCGCGGCGAAGGCCAGGGTCAGCTTGCGCCAGCGCAGCGCCAGGCCCAGCACCTTGCCGTACACCACGTGCAGGCGCTCGATGCCGCCTTCCACCCAGTGCATGAAGCGGCCCAGCCACGGCAGGTATTTGAAGCGGTCCTTGACCGGGTCCGGCCACACCGACGACAGCATCGGATCGAGCGTGAAGCTGACGAACAGCGACACCAGCACGGCCACCGCGACGGTGATGCCGAACTGCAGGAAGAAGCGGCCGATGATGCCCTGCATGAAGGCCACCGGGATGAACACGGCGACGATGGCGAAGGTGGTGGCCATCACCGCCAGGCCGATTTCATTGGTGCCGTCCTCGGCCGCGCGGCGGTGGTTCTTGCCCATGCCCAGGTGGCGCACGATGTTCTCGCGCACCACGATGGCGTCGTCGATCAGCAGGCCGATGCACAGCGACAGCGCCATCAGCGTCAGGAAGTTCAGCGTGAAGCCGAAGAACTTC
>NZ_JANXMI010000226.1 GCF_025354735.1 Rugamonas sp. | reverse complement strand
AACCGCTCTCGCGCCACCGCGCCACACGCACCCGCCATTGCTCCTCTCGCTCCTTGTTCCCCATCACCATCTCCATCTCCAAAAGTCGGAGTCTGGGCAAACCGATTAAGGTTTTGAAGATGGGCGGGCTGGACGCTTACTATGTAATGCATGGTTTGCCGCGTCAGGTTGGCGTAGCATTCCTTGACGGCTTTTTCACCGTAAAGCGGCTCGGTGCGCAGCAGCTGAATGTTATGCTGGCCTTCCGGTACATCAAATTCTTTCCAGTGGATGCTCTTACGCCGTTGAATAAAATCGAGCTCCCTGGCCGGACGGTCCCGTTCCGCGATCACATCGCGCGTCGCATAGGGATTGTCGAGCGCGTGGGTGGACGCCATCGCCGCCATGGCGAGCCAGTAATTTTTTGGAAAAGTGGCGCCGAGATGTTGGGATTTTTCCCACGCCTGGCAGAAATTATGATTGAGGTCGCACAGTATCGATCCGAGCAGGCGACAGGAGACGTCCTGATAGGGTTTGGTGATGCGGCTGTGCTGGTCGATGTAGTATTGGACCAGACGCTCCTTGTCCGCTTGTTGTTGCTCGGTGTAGATATAGCCGGAGGCCGCCGGGTAGAGCTCTCCCTGTTTCCACGCCGCCTTCTGTAGCGCCACATGGTCCATCGTATAAAACCGCTCACGGCGCGGGTCGCGGAACAGGTGCTGCTCGGTGTCCCAAAAGTCGGTGATGGAATTGTGTCCCATCACATAGCCTATGGCCCATGCGGGGTCTTCATAGTCCATCAAGATCATTTTCTGGTGATGGCTGGCATAGTGTTCGGCCAGGTCCGCCTTCCATCCCGACGGCGGCGATTCTCCGGACAAGGACTGGTCGCGGCACGAGCCGGGAACGTCGCGCACCTGGAAATGAATGTTCGGCACCGCGCCGGCGCAAACCTTCGCATACCATTCGGCGTTGTAACTCTGGTGGAACTCGCTGTAAAAACCTGAATCGGCAGTGCTACCGACGTGGGGGAAGCGCGTGCCGTAATAGCCGGGATTGTTATTGGTATGCATCTGCGCCAGGGCGTCGTCGTGCCAGACCAGCAAGCGGACCTCGACGGGGTGCCGCTGGCGCGTCGCAATTTCTATCAGCAAGTCGCCGTAGCGCTGCCCCGCTTCGGCGGTGGCGCCGCGTACCAGCACCATGCCGGGGTCGAAGCCCCAGGTGATGATGTCGACGCTGTGCTTGGCCCGTTTCAGGTCATAGGCGATTTTCTTGAACACCGCTTCGCCGCATATCAACGGCTCTATCACGCAATAATAGCGGGGATCATAAACGGGGTGCGGCGCCCTGACGAACCACGGCTGCGTGAGGCACTGATAGGGCGGGGAATTTCTACGGTAAGATAATTTTTGATCGTACAAGCCGACATTGCTGTTCATCTGATTCATGGCGTGGCCTCTGCAAATGAGTGGGGGGTCATTAGCTCGATGGTTCATCGCGCGGCCCACCGCGCTCTTGAGCGGAATGCCGGTGTCGTTCGACGGCACCTTGGCATCAACGCGGAAGTCGCGGCCGCCAAGTTGCCACCGTCAGCGTGTGGCAGACGCGTCGGTGCTCTGTCAAGTGTCAGACTATAGATGCGAGGAATCGAACGAGTATTGAGGGCACTCAAACGGATTCGTCGTGCGGAACGAAAATTTTCACTCTCCACTTTTACGCAATCTTTACAGGCCCGCCCGGTCTTTTTGCAAAATTTTTATACCTCCCTTGATACGCTTTGTCACGTGCTGAAAAGCGCATTTAAAATATCAAAGGGAGTATCGGAATGACTAAGAACACCACCATGCGCCGCGGCTTTGCCACGGCGTGTGCCGGTCTTGGACTGCTGGCCATGAGCGCGGTCCATTCGACTTACGCGCAAGCCGTAATGTCGCCCCCGGCCACCCCGGCGGCGAGCGGCGGCGCGGCTGCGGGATGCGCGCCCGGCTCGGCGCAGCAATCGCTGTCGCAGCGTCTCGTGAGCAGCTACAAGGATTACCTGGCCTGGAACGGCGACCCGGCCGATACCCCGCCGAACTGGCGCGAAGGCTATGCGCCGCCGCCCGTGTCGAGCGCGCCGATGCCGTTCGCGAACTGGCCTATCGGCGGCACCGAAAACATCGGCTACGAAAATCAGTACAACGGTCCGCTGATGGATGCGATCTATTGCGGCGCCGACGGCCAGGCCTGGAAGGATAGCCGCGTCACCGTCTACGGCTGGTTCAACGCCGGCGGTAACCTCAGTTCTTCGCACAGCAATTACAACACCTCGAACGGCACCGGCGGTAACTTCCCGGCCGCGTATTCGTACGCGCCCAACACGATCCAGATGGACCAGGTGGCGCTGTACCTGGAGCGCACCCCGGACGAAGTTCAGCACGACCATTTCGACTGGGGCTTCCGTATCGCCACGCTGTGGGGCACCGACGCCAAGTACACTTACTCGCGCGGCGTTTTCAGCAACCAGTTCACGAACGGGAACGGCAAGGTCGCCAAGTACGGCTATGACATTCCGATGGCTTACGTCGAAGGCTATTTCCCGCACGTCGGAGACGGCATGAACGTGCGCGTGGGCCGCTATATTTCGGTGCCGGACATCGAGGCGCAGCTGGCGCCGAACAATTACACCTACAGCCACTCGCTGTTGTATTCCTATGACCCGTACACGCAGGAAGGCGTGGTCGCGACCATCAAGCTCAATAAGAACTGGGCGATCCAGCCGCAGATCAATCTCGGTAACGACGTCGCCGGCTGGTACAAGCAGTCGGTCCCGCAGACCTACGTGAACGCCGCCGGCAATACGGTCCACAACCCGAACGCCGGCCAGCAATATGGCAGCCAGGTCACGCCCGCCCTGTGCGTGCAGTGGACCTCCGATTCCGGCAACGACGCCATCTATCCCTGTTTGAACGGCGCCAAGCCGATCGGGAACTCGGGTAACTTCGGCTGGAATAATTTGCAGCACGAAGTGGCGACCTGGTATCACAAGTTCAACGACCAGTGGCATATGTCCAGCGAAGCCTGGTATATGTATCAGAAGAACACGCCGAACATGCAGAACGTCGACGGTCCGGCGCTGTGGAATTCCTATTTCGGCAGCAGCAATTCGGTCGGCGGTCCGTTCGGCGCGATGGGCGGCCGCGGTTGCGGTCCCAAGGACGGTGTCACCTGCACGTCGAAGGAATGGGCTTTCGTGAACTATGTGATTTACCAGCCGACGCCGCGCGACTACTTCGCCTTCCGCACCGACTTCTTCGACGACACCAACGGCCAGCGCACCGGCTTCGCCACCCGCTACAGCGAATTTTTGGTGAGCTGGAATCACTGGCTGGGCAAGGCGGTGACGATCCGTCCCGAAATCCGCTACGAACACGCCGGCGTGGGCGCTTATAACAATCCGTGTCCGGTCGCCGGCACCGCCGGTTGCGGCAATACCGTGACGGCGGGCTCGAAGTCGCAGACCATGTTCGCGATGGATGTCATCGTCCACTTCTGATGACGCCCGGGATGACTATCGGTTAGCATGTTGAAAGTCGGCGTTGCGTATCCACGCGGCGCCGACGCTAGTGCGCCGCGTCCACACCCGGACGCGGCGTGGTTGTCGCCGGCGTTATCAACGCCGGCGATGGGATTAATCTACGGACTACATTGTGAAAAAAATAGCACTCATCGCCATCGTGTTCGGCTATCTGACGGCGCTCGTTCCGGCACACGCATCGCAGGATCCATCGGTGGCGCAAGCGGTCAAGAATCATTCTGCCGTGGCGCAGCAACAGCAGCAGGTCGCCGCAACGGCTCCGGTGGCGCAAGCCCAGCATGTGACGCAGCCGCTCGATCACGGCCCGCGCGCGCAAAGCACGCCGTGGCTGAACCAGCAGGCGCGCCAGCATGCGGCGCAGGCGGATCAAACCAGGATGGCCACCCATCCGGCCCCGGTCAACGAGCATCCAGCGGCGAGCAATTAATATCCGCCGGGGGCGCAGGCATCGCGGCTTGCGCCCTGCTTGCGATATACTGCGCGCAGGGTGATCGTGCCGCTTCCGGCATGACAGGATGTGCGATGGTCGGGCCGCCACGCGGGGCTACGCCATGCAAATTGAACTCTCGCTGTCTCAAAGCTTCAAGGAATTCGCCAGCTCGGGTAAAGCCGGCGGCATCGTCCTCATTTTCTGCACCCTGATCTCGCTGGTCATCGCGAACTCTCCGGCCGGTCACGCCTACCTGGCATTCTGGCACCTGCACATCGCCGGCCTCAGTGTCGAACTGTGGGTCAACGATGCGCTGATGGCGATATTTTTTCTGCTCATCGGCCTGGAGCTGGAACGCGAGTTGTACAACGGCGAATTGGCGGACATGAAGAAGGCGCTGCTGCCCATGCTGGCCGCAGCCGGCGGCATCGTGGTGCCGGCTTCGATCCACTTTGGCCTGAACCACGGCAGCGCGACCCAGGCCGGCCTTGGCATCCCGATGGCCACCGATATCGCATTCGCGCTGGGCGTGCTGGCCTTGCTGGGCGACCGCGTGCCGGCATCGCTGAAAATCTTCCTGACCGCGCTGGCGGTGATGGACGACCTGGGCGCGATCGTCGTCATCGCGCTGTTTTACACCGCGCAGCTGTCGCTGGCCTACCTCGCCGCCGCGCTGGCCGTCTTCATCGCGCTGCTGGCGATGGGCCGCGTGCTGCGCGTGATGGCGCTGACGCCGTATCTGCTGGGCGGCGCGCTGATGTGGTTCCTGATGTTCAAGTCGGGCGTGCACGCCACCATCGCCGGCGTGCTGCTGGCGTTCGCCATTCCCTACTCCGCGAAACAGGACGACGCCGGCTCGCCGTCGCATCGGCTGGAGCACGCGCTACACAAGCCGGTCGCCTTTTTGATCCTGCCGGTGTTCGCGCTGGCCAATACGGGTATCGTGATCGGCGGCGGGTGGATGCAGGATCTGCTGTCGTCGAACAGCCTGGGGATCATACTCGGACTGGCGGTCGGCAAGCCGATAGGCATCGCCGTCGCCTGCGCCGTCGCCGTCGGCCTGGGAGTGTGCCGCTTGCCCGATGGACTGGCGTGGCGCCACGTGTTCGGCGCCGCGCTGCTGGGCGGCATAGGCTTTACGATGGCCATCTTCATCACCAACCTCGCCTTCCCCGCGCAGGCCGATGTCGTCAACGCCGCCAAGATGGCGATCCTGGCCGCGTCGCTGGTGGCCGGCGTGGCCGGCTACGCGTGGCTGGCGCTGCAGGGGCGGCGGCGCGCCGGCCAGCCGTGAGGCCGGGGTTTATTAGCCCACCTATTTGCTCAGCGTGCGCATCGCCCGTTCCAGTCCGTCCATCGTCAGCGGGAACATGCGGTTGTTCATCAGCTGCTTGATGATGGCGATCGACTGGCGGTACTGCCACACGCCTTCCGGCTCGGGATTCAGCCACGCGAATTTCGGGAAGGCGCTGGTGAAGCGCGCCAGCCATGCGGCGCCGGCTTCCTCGTTGTTGTATTCGACCGAGCCGCCCGCTTGCAGCACTTCGTAGGGGCTCATGGTGGCGTCGCCGACGAATATCAGCTTGGTGTCGGCCGGGTATTTGCGCAGGATGTCCCAGGTCGGGAAGCGCTCGGAATGGCGGCGCCGGTTGTTCTTCCACATATAGTCGTAGACGCAGTTGTGGAAGTAGAAGAACTCCATGTTCTTGAATTCGGTCTTCGATGCCGAGAACAGTTCCTCGGTGCGTTCGATGTGGTCGTCCATGGTGCCGCCGACGTCGAACAGCATCAGCACCTTGATGTTGTTTTTGCGCTCGGGCCGCATCCTGATGTCGAGGAAGCCGGCGTTGTTGGCGGTGGCGCGGATGGTCGCGTCGAGCGCCAGTTCGTCCTCGGCGCCCTGGCGCGCGAACTTGCGCAGCCGGCGTAGCGCGACCTAGATGTTGCGGGTGCCCAGTTCGCGCTCGCCGTCGTAGTCCTTGTAGGCGCGCGCCTCCCATACTTTGACCGCCGTGCGGTTGCCGCCCTTGCCGCCGATGCGCACGCCCTCGGGATTGCTGCCGCCGTTGCCGAAGGGCGAAGTGCCGCCCGTGCCTATCCATTTGCTGCCGCCTTCGTGGCGCTCCTTCTGTTCCTTGAGCAGCTCGTTGAGGCGGTCCATCAGTTTGTCGTAGCCGAATTTTTCCAGCTGCGCTTTCTGTTCGTCGGACAGCTCGCGCTCCATGCGCTTGAGCAGCCAGTCGAGCGGGATGGCGCTATTGGTTTCAAAGGCACCGTCGATGCCCTTGAAGTATTGGGCGAAGGCGCGGTCGAATTTGTCGAAGTGGGCTTCGTCCTTCACCAGCGTCAATCGAGACAGATAATAGAAGTCGTCCATCGACGCTGCGATGACGTTCTTCTGCATCGCTTCGAGCAGCGTCAGGAATTCCTTGATCGACACCGGGATCTTGGCGTCTTTCAGCGTGAAGAAAAAATCGATCAGCATAATATTCGCGTCCGGCTCAGCGCTTTGCGCCCGTCTCTAATTTATACCAAAGGTGCGCTTTGATTTCGGGCCACTCGCCGCGCGTCATGCTGTACATGACGGTGTCGCGCACGGTGCCGTCGCGGCGCAGCGCGTGGTGGCGCAGCACGCCGTCGCGTTTCGCGCCCAGGCGTTCGATGGCGGCCTGCGATGCGTGGTTGTAGTTGTCGGTGCGCAGTCCGACCAGGGCGCAGCCCAGCGTTTCGAAGGCGTGGGTCAGCATCATGATCTTGCAGCTGGTGTTGACGTGGCTGCGCTGGCGGCTTTTGGCGTACCAAGTGTAGCCGACTTCGGCGCGGTCGATGGCGGGCATGACGTCGTGGTAGCTGGTGGTGCCCATCACCGCGCCGCTGGCGATGTCGATCACGGCGTAGGCGAAGCGCGACGGCCGCATCTCGATGGCGCGCGCGATGTAGGATTCCACTTCTTCCGGCTCCGGCACCGACGTCACGCGCAGCGTCCACAGTTCGCCGTCGGCGGCGGCGGCGCGCAGGCCGTCGGCATGGTGGGGCGCCAGCGGCTCCAGGCGCACGCCGTTCAGTTCCATCGTCAGCGGCGCGATGTTTTCCAGCAGTGCGTTCATCAGCGGTTGGTCCTCGACATGAAGACCAGGCGCTCGAACAGGTGCACGTCCTGCTCGTTCTTCAGCAGCGCGCCGTGCAGCGGCGGCACGACGGCCTTGGCGTCCTTGCTGCGCAGCGCTTCGGGCGGGATGTCGCTGGCCAGCAGCAGCTTGAGCCAGTCGAGGAATTCCGACGTCGACGGTTTTTTCTTCAGGCCCGGCACGTCGCGCACCTCGTAAAAGGTTTGCAGCGCCTGCGCCAGCAGCTCCTTCTTCAAATTCGGATAGTGGACGGCGACGATCTGCTCCATCGTGTCGCGGTCGGGGAATTTAATATAGTGGAAGAAGCAGCGGCGCAAAAAGGCGTCCGGCAGTTCCTTCTCGTTGTTGGAGGTGATGATGACCAGCGGACGGTGGGTGGCGACCACCATCTCGCGCGTTTCGTAGACGTAGAATTCCATGCGATCGAGTTCGCGCAGCAGGTCGTTGGGGAATTCGATGTCGGCCTTGTCGATTTCGTCGATCAGCAGCACCACCGGTTCCGGCGCCGTGAAGGCTTGCCACAGCACGCCCTTGACGATGTAGTTGTGGATGTCGCGCACGCGCTCGTCGCCCAGTTGCGAGTCGCGCAGGCGCGAGACGGCGTCGTACTCGTACAGGCC
>NZ_JANXMI010000224.1 GCF_025354735.1 Rugamonas sp. | reverse complement strand
CAAATAGGCGCTGGCCACCACCGCCAGCAGCATCACCAGCACCACTTCGATCGAATCCATTCACATCCCTTTATGTTGACAGTGCGGCCACAGCTTACACCATCGCTGTTTCCGGAAAAAGTTGGCATCGGGCACTGGTGTTTTTGTCGCGGCTCTGTCATAATACGGCCTCTCCACGCGGGAGTAGCTCAGTTGGTAGAGCGCAACCTTGCCAAGGTTGAGGTCGAGAGTTCGAGACTCTTCTCCCGCTCCAGAATTCTAAAAGGGAAGCCGCACTGGCTTCCCTTTTTAATAAGCGCTACAGCGAGCTGTGGCGTTTCGCAAGACCCTCTGGCGAGGTAGCAAAGAGGTTATGCAGCGGCCTGCAAAGCCGTCTAGGTCGGTTCGATTCCGATCCTCGCCTCCAAATTCAGTGACTACGAAAACGTAGTTAAACAAAGACACAGCCACCTTCGGGTGGCTTTTTCTTTTGTCACTCGTGACTTATTTACCGGCAGCGTACACCCCGGTTCAACTCTCGGTGCGGCCCGGGTAGGCGCGCAATTCGGTCAGGAAAGTAATGGTGCGCTCGGCGGCGAGCAGCTCAGGCAGGGCGGCTTCGTACGCTTGGCGATACGGCTTGCTCAAGTGCCGGGCCATAAATGTCTCGCGGCTGCAAGCCCAGGTTTCGTAAAGGACGACTGTGTTCGGCTCAGCCTGATCTTCATGCACCCAGGTGTTAATGAAATCCGGCTCTTTCGCCATGGCATCAACCACGTCGAATAACATCGTGCGCATCCGTTCACGTTCTTCTGGACGCGCCTGAAGGCGGACAATAAACGCGACGGTTTCATTCGCGGGTTTGGTCAAAGTATTCATTTGCATCTCTCGGTGAGTTGGTGTGAGATAACTATATTGTCTTCATCTTCGTGAATCAATACGCAAAAATTTTCATATACATTCAGTTTTTATGAATTTATGAATGTCAGGACATCGACGCCGTTCCGGCCTGGAATTTCTACGCGCTCGATGGCTCATTTCTTGTTAAATGAGTTAAAGTTGCCGTTGTTGATATGGTGTGATATGCCCGTTCTAGCCGCCAGCGGGCGGGTGCATGAAAGATAGCGATGACGCCGCAGCGCGAAAACGAGTATCAGGAATTGCCGGCCCATGCGGGCCCCTTCGCAACGGGGGCTGGAAAAATCAGGCCGGCTACGAGGCCGTGCCCACTTTTCATGAAGCGCTGTTTTTTGCGTTTGATCCTGCTGCCAATTGCGCTGTCGTCGGTGTACGCCTCCGCGGCGCCGGCGCCGGCGCTTCCTGTCCTGCTGCTGGCGGGAGTGGACAATTTAGACCTGAACTTTAGAACCTGGTTAAGCCTCATTTATAGCGAGGCGCTACGCAGAGTCGGATATCAAATGGAATATCGCGTATATCCTGCCAAGCGCGCCAGCGCGCTGGCCGATAGTGGTGCGGTGGACGGCGAAATTCAAAGAGTAAAAAGCTACGGGGCCCATCATCCAAACTTGTTGCGCGTCCCCATCCCGCATTTTTCAGGCGCATTTTCCGCCTACGCGCTCGAACCGCTGAAGTTATCCGGTGGTTGGTCGTCGCTGGCCGACAGCGGTTTGCGGGTGGAATATCTTGCCGGTGTCACCTACTGCGAACAAATGCTGCCACCGGTGGTCCCGGCTGCCCTGCTATCGACGGCGTACGAAATAAAACTGGGACTCAGAAAGCTGGAGCGCCACCGGTCGGATGTTTTTATCGACCTGGAATTCTCCGTGGAAGCGGCGCTGCAAAGCGATGAATTTAAAAATGCCGGCATACACAAGATAGCGACGATGGAAGTGGTCGATGGCTACGCCTATTTGAACAAGCGCCATGCCGATCTGGTGCCCAGGCTTGCTCATGCCCTCAGCGAAATGAAACGCGAAGGTCTGATCGAGCGATACCGGAAACAGGTATATGGCGACGAAAAAAATCCGCCGGGCGGCGAGAAAAAATAGGCGATTCCTGGGCAGGGCGGCCGCGTCGACACGGCGTTATACGGAAATGGCGTGCATTGATACGCCGCCTCGATAAGTCTTATACTGACCCTGTGACTACCCGTCGCCTTTGATGGCGCCTATATTGACCTGCATCCCGGCGTTAGTTTAAACCGGTTTCCAGTCACCGCCCATCAAGGAAAATATGAACAAGCTCGATAACAAAATCGCCGTCGTCACCGGTGCATCCAAAGGCATAGGCGCCGCCATCGCCAAGCAGATGGCCGCCGCCGGCGCCACCGTCGTCGTCAATTACGCCAGCAGCCGCGCCGGCGCCGAAAAAGTCGTCGGCGAGATCGTCGCCGCCGGCGGCAAGGCCGTCGCCATCGGCGCCGACGTCGCCGTCGAAAGCGAAGTGGCGCGCCTGTTCGAGGCCGTCAAGGAGCAGTTCGGCCGCGTCGACGTGCTGGTCAACAACGCCGGCATTTACAACTTCGCGCCGCTCGAAGCGATCACGCCCGAATCGTATCGCCAGATCTACGACATCAACGTGCTCGGCCTGCTGCTGGTGAGCAAAGCCGCCTCGCCTTTGTTCCCGGCCAGCGGCGGAGCCATCGTCAACCTCAGCTCCGTGGTCAGCACGATGGCGCCGCCGACGGCCCTGATCTACGCCAGCTCGAAGGCGGCGGTCGACGCCATCACCAGGTCGATGGCCAAGGAACTGGCCGGCCGCAATATCCGCGTCAACGCCATCAACCCCGGCATGATCGTCACCGAAGGCCTGGTCGCCGCCGGCATCCCCGACTCCGACCTGGAAAAACACTTGCTGTCGATCACGCCGCTGGGCCGCGCCGGCCAGCCGGACGAGGTCGCCTTGCCGGCCGTGTTCCTGGCGTCCGACGACGCCCGCTACATCACCGGCGAGACGCTGCGCGTGGGCGGCGGCTCGGGCATGTAAGCTCCCGGCTGCCGCGGCCTACAACTGCGGCAGCCGTTCGATCAGAAATTGCGCCAACGCGCGCGCGGCCGGCTTGGCCGCGCGTCCGCTGGCGAACACCGCGTTGACCGTCACGTCGCTCATTTCCCACTCGGCCAGCAGCGGCACCAGCGCGCCGCTGGCCAGCTCCAGCCGGCACGACAGCCGCGTCGCCGCGACGATGCCCAGTCCGGCCACGGCGGCGGCGATGGCGCCGTCGTGGGCCGTCACCATGATCTGACCGTCGACCCGCACCGTCGTTTCCTGCCCATCGCGGCGGAAGGTCCAGCCGGCGCCGACGCCGGCGTGGGGCAGGATGGCGCTGTGCCGCGCCAGCTCGGCGGGCGACCGCGGCACGCCCCGGCGCGCCAGGTAGGACGGCGCCGCCGCGATCAGGCGCGGCCACCTGACCAGCAGCCGCGCCACCGCGCCCGAATCGGCCATGGCGCCGAAGCGCAGCGCGATATCGACGCCCTCGACGATCAAATCCTGGCGCTGATCGTTGATGATGAGTTCGATCCGCAGCGCCGGATGGGCCTCGGCGAAGCTTGGCAGCAGCGGGATCACAGCCCGCACCGCCATCGACGACGACAAGCCCACCCGCAGCACGCCGCGCAATTCGCCAGAGCCGCGCACCGCGTGGTTGGCCTGGTCGAGCGCATCGAGCAGCGTTTCGATGCGCTCCAGATAGTCGGCCCCCGCCTCGGTCAATGTCAGCGCGCGCGTGGTGCGCGTAAACAAGGCCGCGCCGATTTCCGTCTCCAGCGCCGCGATGGTGCGCGAGGCGGTGGGCTGGGTGATATGTTGTTCGCGCGCCGCGCGCGAAAAGCTGCCGCTGCGCGCCACGCGCACGAACAGCCGGAGGGCGGAAAGTTGATCTATCATATGGGCGACGATCTTAGCATGGCGCGGGCGGCCTGGAATGCATGCGCTCAAGGCCGCCGCCGATGGATCGCCGCGCGGTCCGGCCCCGGTTTCGGTCCCGTTGCCGGACCGTCGACCGATCCGGCTTGCCGAGCGAACCAATCGTGGCCAACGACGGCGGATAAACGGAATAAACGGAATAAACGATATAAACTATTCATATCGTTTATCCGATTTTACAGTCGGGCGGCCTGCCGATGGCGCGGATAGTCGGTCAAGCCTTGCGCGCCGCCGCCGAACAGCGTCTCTTGCGCGTGCGTCGCCAGCGGCTGCGACAGGCGGATGCGCTCGACCAGATCCGGATTGGCGACGTAAGGCCGGCCGAAGCCTATCATGTCGGCCCAGCCGGCGGCGATGGCGCGGCGCGCGCGGTCGGCGTCGTATTTGCCGGCATAGATAATCACGCCAGGATAGGCGGCGCGCAGCGCGGCGCGGAAGGCGTCGGCCATCGGCGGCGCGTCGTCCCAGTCGGCTTCCGCGATGTGCAGGTAGCCGACGCCGATTTCGCCGAGCCGCCGCGCGGCGGCCACGTAGGTGGTTTGCGGATCGGCGTCGACGGTGCCGTTGAGCGTCGTCAGTGGCGCCAGCCGCACGCCGACCCGGTCGCCGCCGACCGCCGCCACCAAGGCGCGCGACACTTCGTCGAGCAGGCGCAGACGGTTTTCCAGCGAACCGCCGTATTGGTCGCCGCGCTGGTTCGATTCCGAATCGAGGAACTGGTTAATCAGGTAGCCGTTGGCCGCGTGCAGTTCGACGCCGTCGAAACCGGCTTCGATGGCATGCACCGCCGCCAGCCGGAATTGTTCGACGATGCCGGCGATCTCGCCCGTCTCCAGCGCGCGCGGCATGGACGACTGCACGAAATCGGCGGCGCCGTTCGCGCCGCTGACGATCACCTTCACGCCCACCGCCTGTATCGCCGACGCCGACACCGGCGCCGCGCCGTTCAGCAGGTCGACGTGGCTGACGCGGCCCACGTGCCACAGCTGCGCGAAGATGCGCCCGCCCGCGGCGTGCACTGCGTCGGTGATGAGGCGCCAGCCTTGCAGCTGTTCCGGGCTGTGGATGCCGGGCGTCCACGCATAGCCTTTGCCCATGGGCGCGACGAAAGTGCCTTCGCTGACGATCAGGCCGGCCGACGCGCGCTGCGCATAGTATTCGGCCATCAGCGCGTTGGGCACGTCGCCGGGCTGGCTGGCGCGCGAGCGCGTCATCGGCGGCATCACGATGCGGTTGGGCAGGGTCAGGGCGCCGAGGCGGACCGGATCGAACAGCGCATCCTGGTTCTGGGCGGGCTTCGTGGCTTGCTTGATATCGTGGTTCATTTTTATCTTTCAGTAGTGAGCAGGGAAAATACAGGGGGAAAAACGGGGAAAAATCAGGGCGAAAAAAACCGGCGCTCACGCGTCCACAGGCCGGGCCGACCGCGCCGGTTCGCGGCGGTCTTGCCACGCCGCGAACAGGGTCAGCGCCAGTGCGGCCAGCGCCACGGCGGCGGCCACCCATGGCAGGGTGTCGAGGCCGAAGCCGCGTTCCAGCGTCCAGCCGCCCAGCCATGCGCCGCCGGCGTTGCCGAGGTTGAAGGCGCCGATGTTGAGCGTCGACGCCAGGTTGGGCGCGTGGCGGGCCTGGTCGACCACCCGCGATTGCAGCGGCGGCACCGTGGCGAAAGCCACCATGCCCCAGACGAAAATGGTGATGACGGCGGCGAGCTGGTGATGGCTGGTCTGGGCGAACACCGCCATCACCACCGCCAGTACGATGAAGATGCCGATCAGCGAAGGCATCAGCGCGCGGTCGGCCAGCTTGCCGCCGATGGTATTGCCTATCGTCAGACCGACGCCGAACAGCACCAGCACCCACGTCACGGCGTGCGGCGAAAAGCCGGTCACCTGTTCCAGTATCGGCGCGATATAAGTGAACACCACGAACACGCCGCCGAAGCCGAACACGGTCATCAACAGGGCCAGCCAGGCGGCCGGTTCGCGCAGCACGCGCAGTTCCCGGCGCAGGCCCTGCGGCGCGGCGTCGTGGCGGTTCGGCAGCCAGTAAGTGAGGCCGGCCAGCGCCAGCGCGCCCAGCGCGGCGACGATCCAGAACGTGGCGCGCCAGCCGAATTGCTGGCCGATGAATGTACCGAACGGTACACCGAGCACATTGGCCAGCGTCAGGCCGGTGAACATCAGGGCGATGGCGCTTGCGCGTTTTTCGGCCGGCACCAGCGACGCGGCGACGACGGCGCCGATGCCGAAGAAGGAGCCGTGCGCGAACGACGTGACGACCCGCGCCGCCATCAGCAGGGCATAGTTGGGCGCCACCGCGCACAGCACATTACCGGCGATGAACAGGTACATCAAGGCCAGCAGGGCGGTCTTGCGCGGCCACTTGCTGGTCAGGACCGCCAGCAGCGGCGCGCCCACCGTCACGCCGAGGGCGTAGCCGCTGACGAGCAGGCCGGCCGACGGTATCGACACCGCCAGGTCGCGGGCGACGTCGGGCAGCATGCCCATGATGACAAATTCGGTGGTGCCGATGGCGAAGGCGCTGATCGCCAGCGCTAACAGGGTGATGGGCATGATGGACTCCTAGTTGATATGATGGGCGGCGATGACAAATTCGACGGTGACGTCCGGCGCCAGCGCGACGAACAGCTGCCGTTCCTTCAGCGCGCGCATGTCGGACAGCTGGTGGGCCGTGCCGCTGTCGCGCAGGCGGCGCAGCAGCGCCTGCCATTCGGCCGCGCTGGCGACGCGCAGCGCCAGATGGTCGATGCGGGCCGGGACGCGGCCGCCGGCGCGGCTGGCGATATTGGCGATACCGGCAAGGCGCGCGCCGGCCGGCGCGGCCGGGCGTTCGATCAGGTGCACGGCCGCTTGCCCGTTCAGGTACAGCCAGTGGCCGCCGACGCCGAACGCCGGACGCGGGCCGTCGTCCATGCCGGCGACGTCGACGAAAAAGCGGCGCAGCGGCGCGCAGTCGGAGGCGATGATGGTGACGTGGTCGAGTCGCATGGCCGTCTCAGCGCAAGCGGGTGGAGAGGAGGATTACGGCGGCGTTTTTCATTTGCTTATCCATGCGGATTACGGTGGAGACATTTTTCTCCCCCGCATCTCGCTTGATAATTGGCGTAGAATTTGAATGACTTTCAAATTGGATTTGCAAATGACGACGGATAGACTGGGCGATATGCGTTTGTTTGTGGAAGCGGCGCAGCTGGGCAGCCTGTCGGCGGCCGGGCGCAAGCTCGACTTGTCGCCGGCGGCGGCCAGCGCGCGCCTGCTCAAGCTGGAGAAAATTTTTCACACGCGGCTGTTCGAGCGCACCACCCGCCAGCTGCGGCTGACGGACGAAGGCAGCGTCTACCTGCGCCACTGCCTGGTCGCGCTGCAAGCGGTGGACTATGGCGAAGCGGCGCTGACGGCGCGTCAAACTCTGGTGCGCGGCAAGGTCCGCATTTCGGCGACGTCCGATTTCGGCCGCAACCTGCTGTCCGGCTGGCTGGACGACTTCGTGCGGCGCCATCCCGACGTCAGCTATGCGCTGTCGCTGTCCGATTCGACCTCCAACCTGCTGCATGACGAAATCGACCTGGCGATCCGTTTCGGCACGTCACTCGACGACATGCTGGCGGCGCGGCGGCTGGCGCCGAACCGGCGAGTGCTATGCGCCTCGCCCGCCTATCTGGCGCGGCACGGCGCGCCGGCCACGCCGGCCGATTTGGCGCGGCACCGGTTTGCCTTGCTGGTGACGGCGGCGGGGCCGCTCAACGCCTTTCATTTCGAGCGCGCAGGGGAGCGCTACACGCATATCGTGCCGCTGGAGCAGGCGTGGGAGTGCAACGACGGCGCGATGGTGCGCGCGTGGGCGCTGGCCGGTCACGGCATCGCGCAGAAATCGATTTGGGATATCGCCTCCGACGTTCACGCCGGGCGTTTGCGGATCGTGCTGCGCGACTGGCCGACCAGGGAGGCGGCCGTGCACGCCCTGTTCCACCCGAACCGCTACATGCCGCCGCGCGTGCGGCTGCTGCTCGACTTCCTGATCGAACGCTTCGACCAGACCAGCACGGAACTGCTGGGCGATCTGATCGAACTGACGTAGCGACAGAAGACGCCGCCGTGCGGCCATCGGGTGGCCACCGGCGTGTGCATCGGGATCAGACCACGGTCTTGCCCCCGTTTTCGGGCGCGGACCGGCCGACGCTTACTGCATGAACCAGCCGTGGCTGACCACGATGGACTGCCCGGTCAGCGCATTGCTCGGGAAGCCGGCCAGGAACAGCGCGGTCTGGGCGACGTCGTCGACGGTGGTGAATTCGCCGTCCACGGTTTCCTTCAACATCACCTTCTTGACGACATCCTCCTCGCTGATGCCGAGGGCCTTGGCCTGTTCGGGTATCTGCTTTTCCACCAGCGGCGTGCGCACGAAGCCGGGGCAGATCACGTTGGCGCGCACGCCGTGGGCCGCGCCCTCCTTGGCCACCACCTTGCACAGGCCGACCAGGCCGTGCTTGGCCGCCACGTAGGGCGCCTTCAGCACCGACGCCTCCTTCGAGTGCACCGAGCCCATATAAATCACGCAGCCGCCGCGCTTTTGCGCGTACATCAGCTTGAGGCAGGCGCGCGTGGTCAGGAAGGCGCCGTCGAGGTGGATCGCCAGCATTTTCTTCCAGTTGCCGAAGTCGTAGCTGTCGACCGGCGCGACGATCTGGATGCCGGCGTTCGAGACCAGGATGTCGACGCCGCCGAAGCGCGCGGCCACCGCGGCGATGCCGGCTTCGACTTCGCTTTCGCTGGTGACGTCCATCGCCACGGCCATGGCGCGTTCGCCGCTGGGGTCGAATTCGGTGGCGGTGGCCTGGGCGGCGGCCATGTTCAAGTCGGCGATGACGACCTTGGCGCCGTTGGCGAGGAAGACCTTGGCGATGTCCTTGCCGATGCCGCTGGCGGCGCCGGTGACGACGGCGATTTTATCTTTCAGGTTCATGATGTGCTTTCCGGTGTGGGTGAAGGGAAGGGCTGCTGCGCTTTATTCGCGTTCCGGGACCGGGACGTTGAAGCCGTTGAGGGTGGTCGAGACCATCGAGTACAGGCCGACCAGGTAGATCAGTTCATTGGTGCCGTGCTGGCCGAAGGTGGCCAACGAGAGCCGGTACAGCGGCTCGGGCAGGGTGCCGCCGCGCACCAGCGCGTACGACACGTCGAAGGCCACGCTTTCGTCGGCGGCGAAATCGATGGGCTTCAGGTTGGCCACCAGCGTCGCCAGGCGCTCGGCGCTCATGCCTTCGCGCTCGGCGACGGCGATGTGGGCGTACATTTCGTAGGCCGCGTTGAAGCGCGCGCCGACCACCAGGATGACGATCTGGCGCACCCGGTCTTCCAGGCTGGCGTTGGCGGTCATGGCCAGCGTCAGATCCCAGATCGCCTTGCCGATGCCGGGTTCGTGCAGCCATGGATTCCATGGTCCCATCAGCGCGCCGTCTTCGCGTTCCACCTTGAAGGCGTTGAAATTGCTGGCGATGCCCTTGCGCATATTTTCGTACAGGGGCTTTTGTTCTTCGGTGAGGTCTTGCGGGGCAATCAGGGGCAGGCGCATTTTGTGTCCTTCGGTTCAGTGAGCATGACTTGGCCGCGTTGCCGGCGCCGGCGGCGTGGGGCCGGACGGCGTCGGACTGGCGGGCGGGATCGCCGGCGGCACGACGGTGAGGCCGGTCGTGCGGCAGCGCAGCATGCATAGTATCAAAAAAGCACAGTTGGCAGCGGCTTTGCAGGCCAGGCGCGCGCGCCCGTTTGTAGCGGCATGTAACAAGTGTCGGGCATCAGGCGTCGTCGGCGGAACGGGCGCGCCGGCGGCCCAGTTGGACGTGCAGCACGAACAGGGCGCCGGCGGCCAGGCCGACCACCCAGTGCAGCGCGGACCACAGCGGCCGGTCGCTCTCGCCGGCCAGGTAGTACAGGCCGAAGCCGGTGGCCGTCAGCACGGCCATCGCCGCGATCATGGCCCAGCCGGAGACCAGGTTGCGGCCGGCCCGGATGGCGCGCCGGACATGGACGTTGAGCAGGCTGCCGAGGAAGAACAGCATCGCCATCGCGGCGGCGCCGTGCAGCTTCATGGCCCACGGTTCGAGCGGGTGGACGGTTTCGCCGAACTGGCCGGCCGGGCGCAGAAAGTAGCGCGCCACCAGCCACGCCGAGCCGCTCAGCAGCAGCACCGCGGCGCTGGCGTAAATCCAGCGCCGGTGCCAGCGCTCGACGCGCAGGTTCACGTGCAGCTGCGCCGGCGGCCTAAGGAGGGGTTGATGAAGGTTGGGCATGTTCATAGAATCATCGCAGATGCGGCCATGGCGCGCAATGCCCGATGATGCGGGTCGCCGCTGGCGATGACGACCTTGGTCAGCGCGTCGGCCACGGCGCAGCTGGCGGCGCGCACGGAGACGCTGGCCTGGCCCGCCACCGGCCGGCCGTCGCGGCCGTCGACCAGGGCGCTGACGTCGACACCGGCGTGGCGCCGGGCCGAAAAATAATGGGCCGACGTGGCCATCGCCTCGTCCCGCACATGCAGCTGGGCGCCGGCGCGGCGCGGCGCGCGCGGATCGCGGACCGCCACCGGCCAAGCCGCCTCGCCGAGCGCGCGCAGGTCGCCGCCGGCGTTGACGCAGGCGCTGGCGACGCCCGCGTCGCGCAGCGCGGCGATGGCCAGGTCGACCGCGTAGCCTTTGGCGATACCGCCCAGGTCTATCCAGCCCGGCGCCAGTTTGCGCACGCCGCAGCCATCTTCAAGGTCCAGCAAGGCCAGGCCGGGATCGTAGGCGGGAGGGGATGGCGACTGCGCCGGCCGCGCCGCTTGCATCGCTTGCACCGACGGCGATGCGGACGATGGCCGCCGCTCCGCCGTTTGCCGCAAACGCTGCAACGGCGGCATCGGCGGCATCGGCGGCGCCGGCAGGCAGCCCCACGTCACCAGTTGCGGTGCGCAGGCGATGTTGAAGATGCCGTCCGACGCCGCCGCCACCTGCTGCGCCAGGCGCAGCACCCGCCACGTGTGGACGTGCACCGTCAGCCGCGCGCCGGGCGCGGCGCGGTTCAGGCGCGAGACGTCGCTGGCGGCGTCGTGAAAACTCATCAGCCGCTGCACCAGCGCCACCTCGGCGTAGGCGCCGGCGATGGCCGCGTACAGTGCGCGTTCCGGCAGCGCGTCCGCCACCGACATCTCGACCAGGGTGCCCAGCCATGGTTGGGCGCGGCGCATCATTTTTTCAGCGCCACCTGGGCGATGGCCGCGATGCGCCGCACGCCGTCGGTCAGGTGGGTGCACGACATGGTCGCGCCGCTGATGTTGGTGACGCCGTCGCCTATCGTCAGCCCGGCCGGCGCGCTCTTGCCGGCGAACTGGCGACGCCACGCCGGCGTGCGGATTTCGCCGCCGTGGCTTTCGCGGTAGACCAGGATCTCGATCTGGCGCACGCTGGCGTCGGGGTTGACGCCGACCGCGTACGAGATCAACTCGTATTTGCCGACCACGTCGTCGAGCACCAAGTAGCCGAGCAGCGCCTCGTCGCGGTAGGCGCCGACCACGTGCCAGTTGACCGAGCGCGCGGGCAGGCCGGCCAGCGCTTCGACCTGCTTCATCTGCGCCGCGTTTAGCGCCAGGTCCTGCACGCGGAACGCCGTCGCGTCGGGGAAGATCAGCTTCTGCGCCTGCTCCGCGTTCATGTACTGGGTGGCGAAGGCGGGCGCGCAGGCCGCGCCGACGGCCCATGCCAGGTAGGGTCGATAACGCAGCATCAGTAAGCGAAGCCCATGCCGAGGTTGACGCGGTCGCGCGTTTTGTCCTCGGTGAATTTCTGGTAGTCGGCCTTGAGCACCACGCCCTCGCCAACGCGCAGATTGGCGCCGACGGTCGTCACTTTTTCATCCGGCGCCGTGGCCGGGGTAAGGCCCTGGGGCAGCGTCGCGTAGCTCTTGGCGGTGTTGAACTGCTCGTAGCGCACGAAAGGACTGAGCGTGAAGTCGCCCGTTTTCAGCACCTGATAGGCGGCCTGCGCGTACCAGCCGGCGAAGGTGTGCGGCACCAGCGTCGGATTGCCGACCAGCGTTTCGTTGAACGCTGCGGTGTTGCTGATCTGGCCGCGCGCTTACAGCGCCGACAAGTCCCAGTGGCCCGGCGTGTAGCGGGTGTGCAGGTCGTACAGCGTCACGCGCGCATCCTGGGCGGCGAAGTCCGGCTGCTTCTGTCCGACCTTGCCGGTGAAGACCGAGCCGCCGACCAGCAGGCCGGGGATGCCGCGCCAGTTCAGCGCCGCGTGCACGCTCAGGTCGCGCGCCTTCGCTTGCTGGCCTTCCTGGTGGATGGCGCCGAGCGGCGAGTCGCGGCCGTCGGTGGAGGCGGCGTCCCACTTGCTGAGATTAAAACCGTTGGTGAGGCCGGTGTCCCACGTCACGCCGCCGGCGGTGTCGCCCGACAGGCTGACGCCGACTTCGCGCCAGGTCGACGGGATGATCGCCGTCTCGACGAAGTTGCGCTCGACGCCGTAGTACGCGGTCGGCTCGTGGTTGGCGTTGAGCAGGCCGGCCGGGATCAGGAACAGGCCGATCTTGCTGCGCATGCCGTTGTCGAATTCGCGCTCGATGTAGAGCTGTTCGACTTCGCTCTCGCCCTTGTCGTCGGCCGACACCACGCCGTGCTCCCATTCGAATTCGGAGAACATCTTGGTCTTCTCGTCGAAGCGGTGTTCGATCTCGATGACGGCGCGGCGCAGGTCGACCTGGGTGTCGCCGGCAGCCTTGGTCGGGTGGTTGTAATTGATCTCGCCGTAGCCGCTCAAGATGGTGGCCGGGCCGCCGATGTTCGACGTCGGCGCGGTGGAGGCCACGGCCGGCGCGGCGCTCGCGGCGATGACTGGCGCCGCCGCCAGTTCTTGCTGGCGCTGTTCGACGGCGTCGGTTTTCTTGACGCTCGCTTTCAGTTCGGCCTTGAGCTGTTCCAGCTCGGCGGCCATTTTTTCTATGCGCGCCATCAGCTCCGCTTCGCTGGCGCCGGCGGCCACCGGTACGCTGAGGAAGGCGGCGGCGACGGCCAGGGCGATCAGGTTCTTGGTCATATTATTTATCTCTGCTCTGAAAAATTAAGGGGTGGTTTTATAGCCATCGGTCAGCGTGCCGAGGAATTGGATGACGTCGGCGATTTCGCTGTCCGACAGCGCCGGCTCCATGCCCGGCTGGCGGTTGTAGGGCACTTCCAGCGTGTTGACGTTGGCGCGATAGGCCGGCGGCAGATCGTTGAATTTGTCGACGCTGCCGTCGGCGGCGCGCGGATACCACAGCTCCGGCTTGGTGTCGCGCTGGACGTAGAAGTGCAGCGCGTCGTTCAGGTTGTCGAAGGCGCCGTTGTGGAAGAAGGCTTTGCGGGTGGCGACGTTGCGCAGGCTGGGCACGCGGAAGGCGCCGCACAAATCGGTGCGCGTCGCCAGGTCGGTGCGGTTCGGGCCGCACAGGCCGAGGTCGAAGTAGGCCGGATCGGCGTTCGCCGACAGCTTCCTGTTGCGCGGCACGCCCAGGTTGTCGAAGCTGAAATCGGTGAACAGCGGCGGCGAGCCGTCGGCGCCGCGCGCACTCGTATGGCAGCCGATGCAATTGCCCTTGAGCGGATTGTTGTACAGCGCCAGGCCGCGCAGCTCGGCCGCGCTGAGCGGCGTTTTTCCGGCGAGGAAGGCGTCGTACCTGGAGTCGAAGGGATGGAACTCCGGGTCTTCCATTTGATACTGCTGCAGCGCGTAGCCGATGCGGCTGAAGGCCTGGTCGGGATTGTCGAGTATCGCGGCGCCGAACTGCGCGCGGAATTGCGCGGCGTAGCCGGCGTTCTTCAGGTGCGCGACCACGTCGGCCTTGCTGGCGTTGGCCATTTCGTGCGCGGCCAGGAAGGGTACCCCGGCCTGGTCGGCCAGCGATGCGGCGCGGCCGTCGCGATTGAAGCCGCCGGTCGGCGTGCCGTCCTTGGCGAAGAAGAAGGCGGTGTTCTGGTTCAGATAGCGCAACGACGGCGCGGCGCGGAAGCCCTGGACGTCGCCGTCGATGCCGCCCAGCTGCGCCGCCAGGGCGTTGTCCGGCGCGTGCGCGTGGTCCGGATTGTGGCAGGTGGCGCACGACTGCTTGCCGGAGGCCGACAGCGAGGCATCCTTGAAAATCTGCTGGCCCAGTTGCGCGGCCGGGCTGAGGGCGACATCGATCACCGGCGCCGTGCCGACGGCGGCGGGCGCATTGCCGCCGCCGCCACCGCAGGCGCTAAGGGCGAGTATCAGAAGGGAGGGGAGCAGTCGGGGCACGGTAACGAAGGAAGTGTGCATTGCTCGGCAGGAAAGGTGGTGCGAGTCATGTAGTGATCGCAAATGATAATGATTATAATTTGCAATCAAAAATGTTGCAAATAATTATTATGAAAAAATCATTGCGATGTTGTCTTTCGGAGAGCGGAAGAAACGAGGGGGCGGGAACGACGAGGCGGGAGCGACGAGGGGTAACGATGAGTTCAGAACGATATAATTTATATCGTTTATATCGTTTATGTCATTGACCGCGGAAGACGCGGCGCATGCGGAAACGCATCAGCCGGATGTGGTCCGGCCGATGCGTGGTGGACTGCTGTGCGGCGGCGCGAACGGCATGCCGCGAAGGGGTCAGTTGGCGAATTCGGATTTTTTGCGGCGTGAAATGATCCAGCTGTAGACATCTTCCCGCACCAGCACGTCCCGCTCGGCGTCGAGCACGTACTTGTGACCATGGAAAAGATAGTCCTCCTGCGGCGCGTAGCCGAGGGCCTTGGCGCCGTGGATTTCCAGCGGCGCCATGCCCGGTAGCGGACATTCGCTCAGCAGTTGCAGCATCGCCTGTACATCGTGTCGGTCGTGTCGTCGCGGTTCCATATGCATACTCTTTCAAGTGAAGTTCCATGGAGTGACGAATTCACGATAGCACCGCCGACGCGAGAAGAAAATAGCTGAAATGGAAAAATAAAATAAAAATAAATTCCTATTTTCCGCACAGCATCGGCGGCGTCAGGACGGCTGCTCGGCCATTTCGCGGCCCTGGAAAAACACTCTTTTAGATTCATCGACTTAGTATCGAAAGTGAATTCACTACCTGATGTGATGCCACAGAAACATGTCTAGCGGCGCGCGCGATAACGGTGCGTCGGCCATCGCCATTGAGTGGAAAATACAACGTCGGCGTCTTGGCGGCAATTATGGGTCGAACGGTGCCAGCGTCGGTGCCATAATGATGCAAGGATAATGTGTTGCAAAAAACCCCAGCCGCGTTGAGTGCGTTTCCGTACATACATGCAGCCCGGTTTTTGCGATCCTGATGGCTAACGAATCCACCACCGAAGACCGCAACGTGTTGCGCCGTATTCGGTACGATCAACCGCCACAGGAGAACACTATGTACGCACCCCACATCGACCAGCTTCACAATTTTGTCGACGATGCAGGTGCGGCGCCCAAGCCGAAGCGCTCGCGTGCCGTGCTGTACGCGATCCTGCTGGCCGGCGCCCTGTATGCCGGCATGGCGACGCTGGGCGCGGTGGCGGGCATGTCGCCGTTCTCGCACGTGACGGGGCAGGATGAGACGGTCGGCGCGATGTCGGTGTTCTTGCTGCTGTGCCTGCACCTGATGGTGTGCGCCCTCGGCGGCTACCTGGTCGGCCGCCTCGGCAAGCGCACGCATGACGAGTATAACGACGAGCGCCGCGCCGGCGACCGCTCGAATGTGGTGAAGGTGTGGGTCGCGGCGACGCTGATGATGGCGTTGGCAGTGAGCGGCGGCGCGCGCGCCGTCGTCGGCGACATGATCGGATTCGGTTCCGTTTCGGCTACGGCGGCGGCCCTGCCGATGGCCGCGCAGCAGGCCGGCGGTCACGCGCTGGCGGCGGTCCCCGTACAGCAGGAGCAGCAAGTGCAAGCGTCGCAACAGTCGCAACAGTCGCAACAAGATTTCGGCGTGCCCGACGTCATCATCTGGGCCGCGGTGGCCCTGGTGTTAAGTGCGATCGCGGCCAGTTATTGCGCCACGTTCGGCGCGCTGCAACGCGACGGCATGCGGCTCGATCTGCGCCAGCGCGAACTGCGTCAGCGCGAGTTGCGCAACCGCTGATGCGGCGCGCGCCGGCAGAATTTTTTACTATAGAACCCTGGAGCACAGCATGTCCATCCGTACCGAAAACAAAGCCTACCCCGCCCGCCTGGACCGCGAGCTTGAACGTGAACGCCAGCAGCGTCTGTTGAACGACGAGGCGCGGCTGGGCGTGAGCACCGACCTGCGGGCCAAGGATGCGCGCCGGAATATTGACGGGCGCGATTTGACGCGTCAGCCGCGCAGCTGAAGCCTTCTTTCAGAACGCGGCCGTCACCGACTTAGATCGGCAGCGGCCGCACGACGGCGCGGCGTTCCTGCGTTACCGCCTGCGACTGGCCGGTGATGATCAGCACGGCGGTCTGGCGTCCGAGGCGCTCGTCTAGGCCCACGTCCCACATGCGGTGCTGGACGACGAAGCCGAAAGCGTCCGGCCCGGCGCGGAAGATGACGGTGTCGCCCACCAGCGGCGCCGGCGTGCCTTCCGGCCACGGGATCGAGGTTTCGGTTTCGGTATGCACGATGATGCGATAGTCGGTATTCAAATTTTCCATGACTTCCCATACTCCTGAAAATGCCGCGCAACGGTGCGCGACCTCTCTACCTTAAGTGAATTCGCCGGTTTCTGCGCGCTCGATTGAACGGCGCGGCGACCTCTGTAAGCCTCATCCTACAAGACCGGCCGAAGCCCTCCGATAGTGTTTATGCAAGACGGGCGGCATCATGAGAACTCATCCGTATCAACGGTCGCAGCGCACAAAAAGAACAGGCCCGCCATGAACCGCCCATTTTTTGTTATCGTATCGTTCACCGTATCGACCATCGCCGCGCTGGCCGTCAGCGGCTCGCTCCATGCGCAGGCGCTGAGCGCGCCGCCGCCGCCAAGCTGCGCCGCGCCCCAGCCAGCGGATGCCGCCAGCGTTTGCGCGCCCACCGGCGCGCGCGCCGCCAGCTAATTGAGTGGAGGCCGGCTTTTGATCTTGCCGCATTTTTTCAGCCTGCCCAGCATCGATGTCGAGCAGCTGGCCATCGCGGCCGGCGTCGCGGCGTTGACGTTCGGCCTCGCGCGCGGCGTGCTGATGCTGCTGTGCGCGCGCCTGGCGCAGCTGCGCCGCGTCGACGCGCACACCACCATCAGCACGCTGATCGAACAGGCGCTGGAACGCACCAGCAACCTGGCGCTGGCCGTCATTTGCGCGCTGCTGGGCGCGGCCATGCTGGACCTGCCGCCGCAATGGGAGCAGCGCGCGCACCAGCTGTGGTTCATCACGGTCGGCCTGCAACTGGCGCTGTACGCCGACAGCATCGCCGTGCTGAGCGCGCGCCGTTATTTCCAGCGCCACGCGCTGCAGCCGGACGCGCCGGCCAGCGTGGCCCACAGCCTGATCGTGTGGCTGGTCGAGGCGCTGGTGTGGATCGTGTTCGTGCTGGCGCTGCTGTCCAATCTCGGCATCAACGTCACCACCTTCGTCGCCAGCCTGGGCATAGGCGGCATCGCGGTGGCGCTGGCGGTGCAGAACATCCTCGGCGATCTGGTGGCGTCGATGGCCATCGCGATCGACAAACCGTTCGAGGTCGGCGACGCGATCAGCATCAACGCGGTGTCGGGCACGGTCGAACAGGTCGGCCTGAAGACCACCCGCATCCGCGCCGACAGCGGCGAGCAGGTGGTGATGGCCAATTCGGATATGCTGAAAAACACGGTGCGCAATTTCAAACGGATGCAGCAGCGGCGGGTGCAGTTCACGCTCAAGGTCAACGCCTCGACCACGCCCGATGCCGCCGCCAGCGTGCCGGCGATGCTGCGCGAAGTCGTGGCGCGGCAGGCGGACGTGCGCTTCGAGCGCGCCCATTTGAAGTCGCTCGATCCCGACTGGCTGGAATATGAAATCGTGTACTACGTGCTGGACCCGGGCTACGCCAAGTTCATGGACAGCCAGCAGGCGGTGCTGCTGGCGATGATGGCGCGGCTGGCGGACATGGGCGTGAGCACGTCGGCATCGGTGCCGCACATGGTCATCGACGGCGCGGCGGCCGCGTCGCCGATGGCCATCAGCGGCATCGACGGGCCGCCCCGCCATGCGCTGCCAGACGCCGCGTTCAGCGCACCGCGCGCAGTGGCGCTTCCACCTTCAAAATCTGCGCCACGCGCTGGAGGCGTTGCAATTTCTCGTCCTTGATCGGGCCGCCCATGGCCAGCAACTGGTGCGCCAGTTCCAGCGCCAGCTTGCGCTGGGCCGCTTCCGGCAGCAGCGATTGCAGGCCGTTGAGCGCGCGCTCCTCGTCCTGCCGCACCAGATAGGTTTGCAGGTTGACGGCGTGCTTGAGCTGCGCCAGCGTGATAGTCTTGTCCAGGCCCCGTTCGCGCATCAGGTGGCGGATGCCGTCGAACGGCCGCTTGTCGACCACGCCGACGCCGCTGGCGACAAAAATCAGCAAGCGCAAAAATCCCGATTCCTGGCTGCCGCGCTCATACCAGGTGTCGCGTTCCGCGCGCTTCAAGGCCAGCAGCTCCACCTGCTCGCGGGTGCGGCCGCGCGCCGGCCCCGCCTCGGCCGCCGGCTTCAGGCCGACCATGGCCGCCACCAGCGGCGACTCATAAATCGCCTTGAACATCTTCTCGCTGGCAGCGTCGCGCTGGTCGCGGTAGCGGTCGAGCGACTGCGCGATCATGGCGCTGGCCTGCTGCTCCATTTTCAGCAGCGGATTGTCCGGCGCCACCGGCTTGCGCTGCGCGCGCACCTGCGCCGCCAGCGGCGCGATGGCCTTGATGAACGGATTGTTATCCGAGATCAGATGGCGGTCCACCCGCGCCGAATTGAGGTTGCGTATCATGGCGGCGCTGTTTTCGGTGGCCAGCGCGCGCACCATCGGCGAGACGAAAGTGTCGTACAGCGACTGGTTGACCTGCGCCACCCGGCGCACCACCTCGAAGGGGCGCTCGTCCTGGCGGCCGCCGTCGAGCGCCAGGATGTCCGCCACTTCGCGCGGCTCGAAGCGGATCACGTAACGGCCGCTGGCGAATTCCAGGCCCGGCATGTCGGGATAGGTGTCGGTGATGATGGCTTCATACAGGCCCGGTGGCAGCACGTCGATCAGGTCGAGCGCGCAGGCCAGCTCCGTGTGTTCGCGGTTGGCCACGCCGGCCGAGACGAAGATGCCGAGGTGGCCGACATGCTCGTGCAGGAAGTAGACGATGGTCTGCTCGTTTTCGCGGATGTCGTCGGCGTCGGCGTAGACGTCCGGTATCCAGTTCAGCGCCTGCTGCGGCGGCGTGATGTTGTCGCCCCAGGACGCGAAGACGACGATCGGCGAGCGGATATTGCGCAGGTTGATCTGGGTTTTGCCCTCGTCGTGATAAATCTCGCCGGCGGCCAGGCGATTGCCGACGAACAGATTCTGGCTGATCCACTCCATCTCCTCTTTATTGAGCAGGAAGTGGCCGCCCCACCAGCGCTCGAAATCGAGGAAGCGCTGGCGCTCCGTGTCGACCTTGGAATAGAGCGCATAGGGCTTGTTCCACAGCGTATTGGCCGGGTCGAGCTTTTCAAAATTGTTGACCAGGTAGGCGCCGTCGAACTTGCCGTTACCGAGGTCGCCCGCGAACGACGCGGCCCAGGTCCCGCCCATCAAGCCGCCGCTGTAGCGCATCGGGTATTTGCCCTCGACGCCGGACCAGTAGGAGATCGGCGAGCCGGCCAGCAGGATGGGGCCGACCAGTTCCGGCGACAGCGCCGCCAGCATCATCAGCGCCCAGCCACCCTGGCAATTGCCGATCACGAAAGGCTTGCCGGCGTCGTTGGGATGGAGTTCGTTGACCTTGGCGAGGAACACGCGTTCGGCCTCGGTCACGCATTCGATGGTCTGGCCGTCGACCGGCTGCGGATAGAACATCACGAAGTAGCAGGGGTGGCCCTGTTTCAGCGCGATGCCGATTTCGCTGTCGATTTTCGAGCCGCCGATGCCGGGGCCGTGGCCGGCGCGCGGGTCGATGACGACGAAGGGACGCTTGTGGGGATCGGTCGGCACGCAATCGGCCGGCGGCTTGATGGCGGCCAGCGCGTAGTTGGCCGGGCGTTCGAGCTTGCGGGCGTCGACGATGACTTCGTAGTCGAACACCAGCACCGGCGGTTTGCCGGAGGCCTCGTGTTCCTCATACAGGTTGCCGCGTTCGCGCAGCACATCCATGGTCAGGATCGTGCGCTGCCAGGCGTCGGTCCAGTATTCCATCACGGCCGCGGCCATCGGCATCAAAGAAGGCAGGGCAGGTATTGGTGACAAGGACATGAAGACTCCAGAAAGGGCTCAGACCGGAGGACCATTGTGGCATGTTCGTGATCCGGCATCAAGCAATTTGCCCGCACTGTGGTGGAACGGTGAGAACGCGCCGGCGAAACCTGGCCGCCGGCGCGGGCCTGCACGCGATAAAAACACGCGTCCGGCGGCCGTGGTTTCAGCCGCCGGTCAGAAGCTGGTCGACAGGCCGGCGTACATGGTGCGGCGCGGGCCGTACTGCGGCGCGCCGACGCCGACGCCCGAACCGTCGCGCAGCAGATACGATTTGTCGAAGATGTTCATCATCGCCAGACGTCCATCGACCTTGCCGAACTGCGTCTTCCACGTGTGCGTCAGCGACAGGTTGACCGTCGTGTAGTGCGCCAGCGTGCCCGAATTGGGCGCCGCGCCGTCCGGCGTGTTGCGCAAGCCGCTGCCGTACAGGAAGTCGCTGCTGATCTGCGATTCGCCGAAATGGTAGTGCGCGCCGCCCGACACCGTGTACGTCTGGTCGTGATCGACGAAGGTGTAGTGGTTCTTGATGTACGCCAGTTCGTCCGGCGCGAACAGGGACTGTCCCGAGATGATGTTCTCGCCCTGCGCCTTTTGCGTGGTCAGGTTGAGGAAGCCGCCCCAATGGCTGTCGTTGTAGATCGCGGCCAGCTCCAGTCCCTTGGCGTAGCCCTTCTCGTAATTGAAGGGCGACAGGATCAGCGCCTGGCCGAACTGGCCCTCGTCGAGCAGATTGGAGATGCGCTTGTAGTAGATGTCGGCCGTGGTGCTCCAGTGCGAATTGAAGGTGTGGCCCAGGCCCGCGTCGAAGTAGTGGGTGCGTTCGGATTTGACGTTGTCCGACGTGCCCACCTGCGGCGCGTTGGTGGTGTTGGCGTACAGGTTGATGCTGGCCTGCGACGCCAGTTCCTGCGGCGGCGGCGTGAAGTAGCGCGAGTAGCCGGCGTGCAGCGCGGTGTCGGCATCGAGCTTGTAGGCCAGGTTCAGGCGCGGGCTCACTTGCTGCTCGTCGACGTAGGCCGAGACCTTGTCGAAGCGCAGGCCGTAGTTCAGCGTCAGCGGTGCGCTGATATGCCATTCGTCCTGCACGTAGACGCTGGCCAGGCGACCGACCTTGCTGGATTTGTCGACGATGGTCGTCGGCGTGGCGCTGATCTGGTTGCCGGCGGCGTCGGTGGCGAACACGCCGACGCTGTTGTCGCTGCTGCTGGTCTGGCGGGTGTAGGCCAGGCCGGCGCGCACGGTGTGCTGCTCGTTCAATTTGTAGCCGACGTCGAACTGCACGCCGTTGGAGCGGTTCGAGCGCAGCGTGTTGGACGCCACGCCGTTGTAGATCAAGTCGCCCAGCGCGTCCGGCAGGTAGTGCAGTTCGGAGTATTGGTGGAAGGCCGAGACCTGGAAATTGAGGTCGCCGACGCTCTTTTGCAGCGACAGCACGAAGAAGCGGTTGGTCTCCTGCTGCTGTTCGTTGAGCTGCGACGAGGCCACCGCGCTGGTGCCGGCGGCGGCGTCGCTGACGCCGGCCAGCGAGAAGCCGGGCGCCTGGCCGGGATTGTCCGGGATGCCGAAGTGGCCCTGGTAGCTGCCGAACATCAGGCCCAAACGCGTGTTGTCGTCGACGTAGTAGGACAGGGTGCCGAAGGTTTTATTCTGGCTGGTCTGGTCGTGGATCGCGCTCGATGTCGGCAGCGGATTTTCGATGCCGAGGTTATTGGACAGGTGGCTGGCCGACAGGTAGTAGTTGAAGGCGCCGTTGTGGCCAAACAGCTCGGCGCTCGGCTCGACGTAATCGTGGCCGCCCACCAGCACGCCCACGCGGCCGCCCGACTTGCCGCCTTCCTTGGTCTGCACATCGACGATGCCGGACGTGCGCAGGCCGAATTGGGCCGGCAGCGCGCCGGTGATGAAGTCGATCTGGTCGACCAGGCGGGTGTCGATGGACTGGCCGAAGCCGGTGATGCTTTCCGGGAGCTGCACGCCGTTGATGCGGTACTGGACGTTGCCGTGGTCGTCGCGCACGTGGATGGAACCGGACGCCTTCGAGTCCTGCGACACGCCGGGCAGGCGCAAAAGGACTTCGTTGAACGGTGTGTCGTCGCCCTGGCCCAGGGTTTCGACCATGTGTTTGTCGATGGTGTAGACGGTGGTGCCGACCTTCGGCGACAGTTCGGTGCGGGCGCTTTTCAGGTGTGCGCCGCTCACTTCCACTTGCTGGATGGGCGCGTTGGCGTCGATGGCGGCGGCGCTGGCGTCGTCCGGCGCGGCGGTGTTGGCAACGGCGGTGGCGGTGGTGTTTGCGGCGTTGTCGGCGGCGGAGGCACCGGCGGAGACGGCGAACAGGCCGGCCAGTATCAGCGGCAGGGTGCGCAGGGTTGGAGTGCGTTGCATGTAAAACCTCGTTCGAAAGTGGTGCATGGGGAGGCGCGCCGTCGGCGGCCCCGATGATCTTTTCTGGATGCGAATGTGATGCGGATGCGGATGCGCGGTCAGGCCCGCGACGGCGGCCCGCAGCATGGCGGCAGCAGGCGTGGCATGCGGTACAGGCACAGGCGATACGCCGCGACGAGGACGCGGTAGGGCAGCAGCACCAGTACCGGCGCCACCGACAGCGGCGGCGGATCGGCGCTGATCTGGTGGCTGGCGACGCCGCAGGCCAGGCAGGAGTCCTCCTCCAACGCCGTGGTGTGGTGGTGGTTCGCGGCCAGCGCCAGCGCCAACGCGAACGCCAGCATCGTGACGAGCGCGGTCAGCGCGCGCCACGGCGAGCGGCGGCGAACGAGAGGCATCAGTCCAGGTCGGCGAGACCGTGGGCGGGTGGGGGGCGAGGTATGAAGCATACTGGCGTCGAAACGCTGTAGCGCGGCGCATGGCCGGTTACGGCGCTGCGCAGCGTTGGATAAGCCTGGGTCAGGACGGTGCCGGCGCCGATAAGGTACGCCCGTTTTCACGGGCACGCGTATCGACGCCGGCGGCTGGTCAGAAGGCGGCGGTGGCGCGCGGTGGCGCCTGCGACAGCGGGATCAGATGGCTCGGTTGCGCCAGGAAGACGTGGACGCTGAAGACATGCCGCACATAGGCGACCAGCAGCGGCGCCGGTTCGACGGCGGCGGCCACCGGCGGCAGGCCGTTCGGCTGGTGATGCTGGAATTGACAGGCGGCGCAATCGGCGCCGTCGTCGGTGTAGGCGTGGTGGTGGGAACCGGCGCCGACCAGCTGCACGATGAAGGCCAGCAGCACGGCAAAAATCACAACATGCGCATAGCGCTTGCTGTGATCAATGAAATTGCCGATGGTGTCAGTCTTCTGCATGGAGTCCGCGCTTACAGTATGCTGCTCAAATGGCATTATACGTTGCGCCACATTCTAACCACATTTGTGGCGCGGCGCCAGCAGGGGCGGGAGGCCTTATGCCCAGACGATCAGCGCCACGACGGCGGCGATCAGGCCGAACTTGGTCGCCTTGTACGCGGTCTTGTTCCAGGCCTTGTAGCGGCGGCGGTAGTTCCCCATCACCCACGAGACCTGGAACAGCTTGGAGATCATGCCGGTGCGGTCGCCGCTTTCGTTGGGCGAGCTGGCCGCGGCCATCATGTTGTTACCGAGCCAGCGGTTGATCGCCTGCGCCCAGCGGTAGCGCATCGGACGCTCGATATCGCAGAACAGGATCACGCGGTCGCCGCCGCTTTCGTTGGCGGCCCAGTGCAGATAGGTTTCGTCGAACATTACCGCTTCGCCATCGCGCCAGCTATAGCGCTCGCCGTCGACTTCGATGAAGCAGCGGTCGTCGTTCGGCGTCGACAGCCCGAGGTGGTAGCGCAGCGAGCCGGCGAACGGATCGCGGTGCGGATTGAGCTTGGCGCCCGGCGGCAGCTCGGCGAACATGGCCGCCTTCACCGACGGAATGCTGCGCAACAGCGCCACCGTGCGCGGGCACAGGACTTCAGCCGAGGGATGGCTGGCGCCGTACCACTGTAAATAAAAGCGCTTCCAGCCGGACTTGAAGAAGGAATTGAAACCGGCGTCGTTGTTCTTTTCGGCGGCCTTGATCTTTTGCAGCTTGAGCAGATTTTCCGCTTCCTCGCGGATCACCTGCCAGTTTTGCTGGAGCGGCGCCAGGTCGGGAAAGTCCTGCGGCTTGAAGTAAGGCGTAGGCGGCACTTTCGAGAAAAAGTGCAGGAACATGTTCAGCGGCGCCATGAAGGTGGAGTGGTCGAACATCTGCCGGCCCAGCGGCAGGCGCGCGCGACCGCGCAGATGAATGTGGCAGAGCCCCAGTAAATAAATGCAGACTACGGCCCATTTCATCGTATTGCTCCAGTCGAAAAGGTTAGGGGATTGATAGACATAAGGGTCAATTTTAGCGCAAAAGTGACTCGCCGCGCTGACTCGGCGCCCGTCGGCCGCGATTTGCCCCGTTAGGCGTACAGGTCCAGCCCCCGCATCAGCTTTTTGGCGAGGCGCGGCTGGCGCAGTTTGTCGACCCACCATTCCAGGGCGCGGCCCTCATGTTCGCTGCGCCAGGCCACGTACAGCGTGTTCGGCTCGCGCTGGTCGGCGGTGGCTTTTTCGACCAGTTCGCCGCGCTTGAGCAGCGCCGCCACGCGCTGGCGCGGCAGCCAGCCCACGCCCAGCCCCTTGCGCTGGGCCAGGATCTTGGCCCGCATATTCGGCACCGCCAGCGCGCTCTGACCGCCGACGATGCCGTAAGCGCGGCCGGCGCTGCTGCCGCGGGCCGAATCGGCCACCACGATGGCGCGGTGCGCGGCGATCTGCGCGCGCTTGAGCGGGCCGGCGACGGCGGCCAGCGGATGGCGCGGCGCGACCGCGAACACCCAGTCCATCACGCCCAGTTCAAACCATCCCAGGCCGGCGATGGCGGGCGGCTCGTTGGTGGCGCCGACGATCAGGTTGGCGCGGCCGTCGCGCAGCGCCTCCCACGTGCCGCCCAATACCTCGTGGGTGAAGCGCAGGGAGACGCCGGAGTCGAGGGCGTCGAAGGCGTCGATCACCGGCAGCAGCAGCTCGAACTCGATCAACTCGTCGCTGACGATCCACAGCCGGTCCTCCCAGCCGTTGGCGACCTGGCGCACGCGCTGCGTCATGCGCGACACGTCCAGCATCAGGCGCGCCGCCTCGGACGCCAGCAGCTGGCCGGCCGGCGTCAGTTGCAGCCGGTAGTTGCGGCGGTCGAACAGCAGTGCGTCGAAGCGCGATTCGAGCTGGCGCGCCGCGTGCGATACCGACGATGTCGCCCGACCCAGCCGCGCCGCCGCGCGTGACAGGCTGCCGCTGTCGCGGATCGCCTCCAGCAAGGCCAATTCCTGTTCCGATAACATGTTCCATCCTGTCGAACGAGTTCAGTGTTTTCATTGTACGGCAAAGGGCATGGTGCTGTTTATGATGACTTCATCGCCACTCCACTCCACTCCACTTCACTGCAAACGAGGACACATCATGTTGAAATTTTATTTCCATACTTCGCCGAATCCAATGAAAGCCGCGCTGATGCTCGAAGAGCTGCAAGCGCCGTTTGAACTGATCGGCGTCGACACCTTCAAGGGCGAGCAGCACCTGCCGGCCTTCCTGAAGGTCAACCCGAACGCCAAGGTTCCGGCGATCGAAGACGAAGGCGTCGCCGTCTTCGATTCCCACGCCATCCTGCTGTACCTGGGCGAGAAGCACGGCAAATTCATGGCCATCACGCCAGCCGAAAAGGCCGCCATGCTGTCGTGGTTGCAGTTCATCGCCACCGGCCTGTCGCCGTTCTCGGGCCAGGCCGTGCACTTCCTGCACCATGCGCCGGAAGCGCTGCCGTATGCCCGCACGCGCTATCTGAAAGAAGTCCAGCGTCACTACCGCATCCTCGACGAGCGCCTGGCGCAGTCGGCCTACCTGGCCGGCGCCCACTACACCATCGCCGACATGGCGCTGTGGGGCTGGGCCAGCTTCGCCGGCTACATTTTGGGCGAAGCAGGTCTTACCGATTATCCGAACGTTCAGCGCCTGGTCGCCGAAATTTCGGCCCGTCCCGCCGCGATCCGCGCGCACGAACTGAAAAGCAAACTGACGCTGAAAGCCGATTTCGACGACGAAACGCGCAAGGCGCTGTTCTCGCAGAACACCTGATAGTTGTTGAAGTAAAGTGAAAACCCGGCGCCGCAAGCTCGCCGGGTTTTTTACGTCTCAAAAAATAACGGTTGGCGGCCGGCGCGCGCGGAGTTGACTTAGTTGTAATGCGGCGTCACTATCTAAGGGCCTCTCATTTAATTCACAGCCCCGATATGAAAATCATCCTGTTCTTAGTGACGCTGCTGCTGACCGCCACCAGCCAGGCCGACGTGCTCTCCGTGCGCGACCAGGCCCGCGTCGTCGACGAATTGCTGGCCGACCGCTTCGACCATCTGCTGCCGGCGCTGATGGACAGCACCGGCATCGACATGTGGATCGTCGTCTCGCGCGAATACAACGAAGACCCGGTGATGAAGACGATGCTGCCGGCCGACTGGCTCAACGCGCGGCGCCGCACGATACTGGTGTTTTATCGCGATCCGAAAAAACCGGCGCTGGAAAAACTGGCCGTGGCGCGCTACAACGTCGGCACCAGCATCGCGGCGGCGTGGGACGTGAAGAAATTCCCCAACCAGTGGGATGCGCTGCTCGACATTATCCGCGCGCGCAATCCGGCCAAGATAGGCGTCGATATCTCGCGCAATTTCAACCACGCCGACGGCCTCGATCAGACCGACTACACGGAGCTGATGCAGATGCTGCCGGCCCAGTTCAAGAGCCGCGTGGTGTCGGCCGAACCGCTGGCGATCCGCTGGCTGGAAACGCGCACCGAGCGCGAAATGCAGATCTATCCGCAGCTGGTTAACGCCACCCACAAGATCATCGAAGAAGGCTTTTCGGAGCGCGTCATCACGCCGGGCGTCACGACCAACGAGGACGTGGTGTGGTGGTTCCGCCAGAAGATCCGGGACCTGGGCTACGACACCTGGTTCCATCCATCGGTGGAAATCCAGCGCCAGGGCGCCGACGCCGCGGACACCGACGTGATTCTTCCCGGCGACCTGCTGCACGTCGATATCGGCATCACCTATCTGCGCTTGAACACGGACATCCAGGAACATGCCTACATCCTCAAGCCCGGCGAGAGCGACGCGCCGGCCGGCTTGAAAAAGGAGTTCGCGAAGACCCGGCGCCTGCAGGATATCCTGCTGGCCCAGTTCAAGGAAGGCCGCAGCGGTAACCAAATGCTGGCCGGCGCGCTGGCGCAGGCGCGCGGCGAAGGCATCGCGCCGATAATTTATTCGCACCCCATCGGCTATCACGGCCACGCCGCCGGACCGTACATCGGCATGTGGGACATGCAGGGCGGCGTGCCGGGAACGGGCGACGAAGCGTTGCGCTACCGGACCGCGTATTCGATCGAGCTCAGTTCCAGCTCCACGATCCCGGAATGGAAAAAACCGGTCAGCATCATGCTGGAGGAGGATGCGTATTTCGACGCGTCCGGCATCCGCTACATCGACGGCCGGCAGAACGCGATTTACCTGCTGCCCCGCCCGAGCGCCAACATAGGAAACGGCCAATGACGATCCTTACCACGCAGCGCCTGCGGCTGGAGCCGATGGATTATCCGCACCTCGACGGACTGCACGCGATGAACAGCGACCCGGAAGTGATGCGCTTTATTCTCGGCCGGCCGGAGACCATCGAAGAAACCGCGGCCAGCATTGAACGTGTGCGCACGCGCTGGGCCGCGTGGGGATTCTCGTGGTGGACTTTTTTCGAGCGCGAGAGCGGCGACATCGTCGGCGCCGGCTGCATCCAGTATCTCGGCAAGGATGAGGCCAATCCGCTGGAGATAGGCTGGCGTCTGCGGCGCGACAAATGGAAGCTGGGCTACGCATCGGAGGCGGCGAACGCGATGGCCGCTTACGCCTTCGAGGTGCTGGACGCGGAGCTGCTGTGCTCCATCTGCCATCCCGACAACGCCGGCTCGGCGCGGGTCATGACGCGGCTCGGCATGACGTTCAAGGCCATCGAACAGTGGGATGGCTCGGACGTGGCCCTGCATTCCATGACCCGCGTCGACTGGCTAAGCCGGCGGGCGGCGGCGGGCGGCTGACAAAAATAAGTCAAAGATAGGAGTTGGCCGCGCCGCGCGGGCAGCCTTTCAGCCGCGCCGCCAGCAGCTTGGCCAGTTCCGCGTCGGCGTCGACGGCCGGATCGGATGGCGGCGGCAGGCTGGCGACGACGGCGAAATCGAAAGCCGCTTCGCCGTCGCGCTTCCAGTCGGCCATCAGCGCGGCGTTGCGGTGGCCGCCCAGTTTGAGTTCGGCGCGGTGGCGGTTGAGCAGTCCTTGCGGATTGCGGCTGCTGTCGATCAGCGCCTTGCCGCTGGCGCGGTGCGTGATGGCGATGACGCCGGCGTCGGGCGGATTGAGTTTGTAGCCGGTTTTCAGCTCGGCTTGACGATGGCGGTTCATGTCGACTCCCGATTCGATGGCTTGGCGGTCGGCGCGGCCGGCGCCGAGGCATAAGCGATGCGGCGCATCGGCGAGAACAGCGCGGCGCCGACCGCGAACAGCACCAGCAGGCCGCCGCCGCAGGCAAACATCTGCGTCAGCGTGAGCCGCGTCAGCAGCCAGCCGGCGGCGGCGGCCGACAACGGCGCCAGTCCCATGAAGATGAACATGAAAAGGCTCATGGCGCGGCCCATCATCTGCGGCGGCACGCGGCGCTGTATCCACGTGAAGACGGCGATCTGCATGAAGCCCGACAGCACGCCTACCGTCAGCAGCAGCAGGCATCCCTGCCACGCGGCGGTGATGGCGCCGAAGGGCATCAGCAGCAGGCCGGCCAGGCCGTCGATCAGCAGTATCGTGGCGCCGAAGCTGGCCAGCCGCAGGCGCGCGCCGCCCATCGCGGCGGCGGCCATGCCGATCAGGGTGCCGCAACCGTTGGCCGCCATCAGCAAGCCTAGCGAGGTGGCGCCGTGCAGCCGTTCGCTGGCCAGCACCGGCAGCGCGACTTGCATGGCGCCGCCGATGAACAGCGCGACCACGCCCCAGTAAATGAAGCAGGTGCGCAGCGCGTGGTCGTCCCACACCATCTTCAAGCCGCTGCCGATGGAACGCAGCACACCCTGGTCGTCGGCGCGCGGCGGCGTGCGCAGGCCGGTGACGTGGGACAGCGTCCACGCCGACAGCAGGAAGCTGAAGCAGTCGAAGGCGAATGCCAGCGCCAGTCCGCGCGCGTTGGCGACGGTGCCGTTGCCGCCGTCGCCGGCCAGCGCGATCAGCCCCGCCGTCAGCAGGGGGCCGGCCAGCAGCGACAACTGGCGCAAGCCCATTAGCATGCCGTTGGCGCCTTGCAGGTGTTCGGGCGCGATCGCCTGCGGCATGATCGAGGTGCCCGACGGGATGCCGAAGGCTTGCGCCAGTCCGAGGCCGAGCGCCAGCGCGTACAGGATGGTCAGCGTGACGTGCGGCGTCATCGCCAGCGTCATCGTCAGCGTGGGGTGGGTGTTCAGCGTCAGCGCGGTGAGCATCGCCAGCAGCACGGCGTTGGCGAACTTGGTCAGCATCAGCACGCGCTTGGGCGAATAGCGGTCGACCAGCGCGCCGCCGATCAGGATGAAGACGGCGCGCGGGATGCTCATCACCGCGATCGTCAGGCCGAGCGCCAGCGCATCGTGGGTCAGCGTCAGGACCAGCCAGGGCAGGGCGATCATCGTCATCTGGTCGCCCAGCATCGAGATCACGCCGCCGCCCAGCAGCCAGCGGAAATTCGGATTGCGCATCAGCGCGGCGCGCTGGAGTTTTACATCGTTGGACATCGTGACCTCGTTCTGTTTTTGGGAGTGGCTGCGTCAGGTGTTGGAAGAGTTCATGCCGGCCAGTTGCCCGAGCAGCGCCGACATCGCCGCCACCTGGTCCGGCGGGCAGCCGCGCAGCAGGTCGGCGCTGATCTGCTGCGCCGTCACCATGGCATTGTTGAGCATTTCCTGGCCGGTCGCCGTGATGGCCGCGTAGCCGACGCGGGCGTCGCGCGGATCGGGCTGGCGGCTGACCAGGCCGATTTTTTCCAGCGGCAGCAGGGTGCGGGTGACGCCGGACGCGGTCAGCCCCTGGCGTTCGGCCAGGTCGACGCGACGCAGCCGGCCGCCGGGCGCGCGGTCGAGGTAGTACAGCAGCATGAAGTCGCTGAAGCTGATGCCGTAATTGCTGCCGAGCGAGGCGTCGAGCCGGCGCACGGTCGCCGCCTGCGCGCGCGCCAGCCGCAGCGTGAAGTCGAGGCCGGGGCTGATCGGCGCCGTACCGCTGATGTGGGATCGGTGTTCCATGTGATTGCCTTGTGTTTGATAGATGCTTGACTAATCAAGTATATGTCGTTTCGCCCAGTTGGCAAGAAAAATTTAACTTATTCCTCGTTTCGTGTCGCTGCGCCCGCATGGCTCGGTTCATCGGCCGAAAAAGATGTTATCCTGCTAATAATTTGGTGAGCGGCCGGGCCAGCTAATGGTGGCATTAAAACTTTTTCAAATTGATAAAATAGAAAATGACCTTGGAGCCGCAATGACGATACCTCTGAAGGAAAACAGGATTTTTTTACTCGCCCATTTTGTTCTTCTATGCATAGTCTTGATTGGGTTCGGGAGAACTTTTTATCTGCGCAGCCTGTTCCTCACCCAGCCATTACCTCTCGTATTGTTATTGCATGGGATGGCGTTAAGCGCATGGTACGGAATCGTTGTGTTGCAGGGAGTGTTGATGATAAAGGCGCAGCGCCGGTGGCATGTCCGAGTCGCGTGGTTCGTTATTCCTGTTGTGGCATGCGTTATTGCTAGTGGAGTACAGGTTAACTTGAACGTTGCGCGTCAAATATCATCAGCACGAAGCCCCGAAAATATGTTCGTCTGGGGCAACTTCATGAGTTTAGTATCCTTCGTAATCCTTGTGACGGCGGGTGTAGTATTCCGACACCGCTGGGTCGCCCATCACCGTTTGATCTTCTTCGCTTCATTGGCAATTATCGGACCCGCCTTCGCTCGTTTCGCATTTTGGCCAGCGATAGGGCTGGGACTTGCCGCCGCGCCCATATTTGCGATAGCGGGAATGATTCTTCTGGTCTTGCTTGCCGTCGCCTACGATGTGACCATATTTAGACGAGTGCAGCGCGCAACGCTAGCGGGACTTGCCGGAGTTCTCATACCATTAATTGGTGGGACAGCGGTCGCAATCACGGGCGTGGGGTTTGGGTTGTTGCATCAATGATAAATCAATGGATCGCGATTAAACAGAACGCCACGTCCGCCGTTCATGGCGGCGCGTATAGCCTATAGCACTTCACTACTATGTTTGCGGCTTTTATTGAGAGCAGAGCGATTCTTTAAAAGAGGTGCTCCACGCTTTAGCTAACATTTTTATGGTGGCGTTTCGCGTTGTTTAACGGCCGCAATGCTGCGGCTTCAGCCCGAAGTGAGAATTCGTGAGTTTTGCAGGTGAGCAAGCTGCTATCCTGAAGGCCGACAGCTGCGTTCGGCCATGATCGACCACTCCCGGCCAAGAGCTGCCAGTCAATAATGAGGTGCATCATGGGTATGAGAAACCGATTACGTGGTTTGATGACAGTCGCTAAATACGCGATGACGCATGCTGTTGTAACTGCGGTAGTATGGCTGGGACCACTGACTTATGTGGGGGCTCGGGTTAGGTTTCAAGAACAAAGAAAAATGGTCGCTGCTAGACCCACCTCGTTATACACAAGTCCCTCTGCTGGCCGTGGGCATAAAAAATTCGCCTTTCGATTCAATGAGTTAGCCATGCCCTTGTAAACTTTGCCGAAATCGCGTTTACTCTCGTCTTTTGCGTGGCGCAATTGGCAAACAGATCGGCAGCATGGACGGAGTCGGAATTTGAACACCTCGATCTGGGCGACGCGCGCCTGAACCGACGAGCGAGGATATTGATGGAGAGAATGGCGTCCGAACCTACGGCCAGCGTGCCGAAGGCATGCGATGGATGGGGCGAGACGGTGGCGGCGTATCGGTTCTTCGACAACGCCAGCGTCGACTGGCAAGCGATCCTCGAGCCGCATTGGCGCGCCACCGAGCAACGCATGGCCGATCAATCGGTGGTGCTGTGTCTGCAAGACACGACGGAGCTCAACTTCAACGGCCAGCAGGCGCGTGGGCTCGGGCCGCTCAGCTACGAGGCGCAGCGCGGCATGTACTTGCATCCGACCTACGCCGTGACGACGGCGCGCGAGCCGCTGGGTATTCTCGATGCCTGGATGTGGGCGCGCGAGGCGCGCGACACGCAGGGGCGACGCGCCGGGTCGAAGGAAAGCCTGCGCTGGATCGAAGGCTATGAAAGGCTGGCCGAACTGGCGTCGCAGATGCCGGGCACGCGCCTGGTGTATGTCGCCGACCGCGAGGCGGACCTGCTGCCGCTGATGCAACGGGCGCAGGACCTGGGCAATCCGGTCAACTGGCTGGTGCGCGCCGCGCATGACCGCAGCCTGCCGGAGGGCGCGACGCTGTGGGCGCACACGACGCATGGCGCGGCGCTGGGGGAGATCGAGTTCGCCTTGGCGGCGCGGCCGGGCGTCAAGGCGCGCACCGTGCGCCAGCAACTGTGGGCGCGGCACGTCGAACTGCCGGCCGGCAAAGGCGAGAGCGTCGGCGCGACCTGCATCGTGGCGCGCGAGGTCGGTGCGCCCGCTGGCGTCAAGCCTGGCGCCTGCTCACCAACCGTGCCGCGACCACGGCCGAGGAGGTCGCGCAACTGATCGACTGGTACCGCGCGCGCTGGGAAATCGAGATCCTGTTCAATGTCCTCAAGAACGGTTGCCAGGTCGAGGAGCTGCAACTGGGGGCGATCGAACGCATCGAACGGGCACTGGCCATGTATCTGGTGGTGTCCTGGCGCATCGCGCACCTGATGAGGATGGGACGCACCTGCCCGGATCTGGACGCGCAGCTGTTCTTCGACCCCGATGAAATCAAGGCGGCCTACTTGCTCAACAAGGCCGTGCCACCGCCCGCGCCGCGTTTGAATGAGGTGCTGCGCATGATCGCGCGCGTCGGCGGATTCCTCGCCCGCAAAGGCGATGGAGAGCCGGGCGTGAAGACGATCTGGAAGGGGCTGAGCGATGTTCATGTCTCCGTTCAGACGATCAGGACGCTACGAGAGATGGGGATGTTGGCAAGCTGAGTTGTGTATAACGAGGTGTGCTAGACCAGGTTGTCTTAGTCATTGCGCTGCCGCTAGCGAATACGCTGGCAACGCCGGGGCGGTACATAAACTGGGAAGGCGCGGGTGGCGTTTTGATTCCCCCACTTATTACTAGCTTCTGCTGGGGGACGGCGATAGCCGTTGTCGTTAATGTATCAAAACGGCCCTGGATAAGGGGAAGGCAAGCGCTATAGGGAGGGGGACTGCCTTCGGCTGCGGACAGCCATAGCTGCTCTGCTGCGGGGCTTGAAGAAGCGCGCGATTAGCTGCCCGTATTTCGGCGGCACCAAACGAACAACCCCAAGCCAGCGAATATCAGAAGTGCAGAGCTCGGTTCTGGAACTGCGCTAACCGTCCAGCGCGTCGTAGATCCTATGAAGCCAGTGCAGGTAAAGCCGGGGCTTGCATTGCCGGTGTAATTGTCGCAGGCGTCTCCAACCCCTTTGACATGTACACCAAACAAATTAGTGCCCGGAGGACCGTAGACATTGCCTGCATCTACGGAGAGGAAGTAGCTTGTGAAATCGTTGTTGAAGAATACTAATTGATTCTGCTTACCATCGAACGAGGCGACGGCGGGAACCAATCCCGCATCGTCACCTGCGCTATATATTGGGCCAGCTACGGCTACACCGTCGAGCGCGAATGAGATGTTCGTCAAGTCGTTGATCACGTTGCCAACAGCGTTACCAATGAAGCTGCCGGTAATGATGTCACCTTGCGACCAAGTGTAAGAAAAGGTGTAATTGGCAACAGCCTGTGCCGCACTAGTTATCACGCTAAACAGAAGCACAGCGAACACACGAAGATTTCTGTTCATGACTTGCTCCATTACGAAGGGGTATCAATTAATACCTGAGTGGTCATGCTAGCGGATTTTTATTATTTATTTTATATTTTTCTTTACTGTCGTATTTTTGAATTGAGGAAACCATATGATATGTTTCCGGTAGCAAAGCTCAAGTCGGCGACTCGATGTTTCGCTTGTCTGCCGATGAACTCAGCTCTTGCCCACACGTGACCGCCGACAGGTGGCTCATCTCGAGCTGTGCACTGATTGCCGGGACGGTTGTAGTAGTCAGCGAAAAGTCGGATCATCAGGCCAACGCCCGCTTCCGTCGCCGATGGACTGAACTGCCGCCTCGCCTTCTACGCCTGAGGTGTTGCAGTTGGCGCGGGTTGAGACCTTCGCCAAACGCGGCCAACTACACAATGAAGCGCAAATTATCCAGAACAGTATTTCAGCAAGCCGGACAGCCAATGGCGCTTTACGTAGGAAAGTGATTTTTCTAGTCGGACACTCCGGTAGAAAATTACGTGGAGAGCAGCTATTGTTTCCCGGTATATGCATAACTGTTCGAGGTTGTGAGAATTAGCTGTAGCACATTTTCCAAAAAACAACATGCTATCCACAGCGGCTCCGCAATTACCTGACCTTACGCCAACCCTAAATAGAGAAGCCCAAGATGGTTGGCGTTTGGTACAGATACTTTTACCTGAGCTAATAAAGGGCGGAAAATCGGTAGAGAAAGTGGTAGCAATATTTGAGCGGCCGATATCAATTTAAACGGTAGCGCCAGGCTGGTTGCGACTGCTGATCTGAGCCTGCTATCGGCTAGAAGCCGCCGTCAGTAACCCGCTATCTTTAAGAAAAGTCACAGGAGAAAAAATAAGTATGCCAACTCGGGAAGACATCGCTCTGTTGGCGTCATATAATGCTTCCATGAACATCAAGCTATATGCCGACGTTGCCACGTTGCCACGTTGCCGAAGGGCGCGCTGAGCGCCGACCGAGGTGCATTTTTTGGCTCGGTGCTTGGCACCTTGAATTATATTGTCGCAGGAGACACAATTTGGCTACGCCGATTCATGGTACATCCGTCAGACTTCCCTTCGTTGAAAGCAATGGTCGACATACCAGCTCCCGCCAGCCTTAGACAGTAAGCGTCCAGCCCGCCCATCTTCAAAACCTTAATCGGTTTGCCCAGACTCCGACTTTTGGAGATGGAGATGGTGATGGGGAACAAGGAGCGAGAGGAGCAATGGCGGGTGCGTGTGGCGCGGTGGCGCGAGAGCGGTT